>NZ_NPDD01000212.1 GCF_002272245.1 Bacillus sp. 7884-1
GAGCGGTAACTATTGTTAGTAGGATTTTTACAAAGCAGTATACATCTGTCCACTTGAATAATTTTGTTAATACTTCCCCCAAAAGCCCCCCAATCTTTGGGGGAGAATATAAAATTCACAAAGCAGAGAAAAAATAAAAAATCCTAGAAATTCCGTTATATCAACGCTTCTAGGGTTTTTATAATTGCTGTTTAATAAGCAAATCAATTAACGTGAGTAGAACTCAATGATTGTATTGCCTTTTATTAAATAAGCCTCACTTTTATCCAGTGAAGAAAAAATAAAAGGTAATATTAATATAATTATCAAATGCTTATTGGTAGAACCAATAAGACTGCCACCATTACAACCGAGAATGTCCGCATGTTTGTCCGCAGTGAATTTTTATTTCATAGAACATTATTTAACACAGGTTTACTAAAACCTTGATTTAGTAGCCATTTTTTACTTTTGATTTCCTTCTATTATATATAGTCATGAATGGGCGGCATGATGTAATCAAGCCTTTCAGCCTTTGATATATAGAGGGTTTTGAGTGATTTGATAACAAAATGCTAACACATTGAAAAATAAAAGAGGCTTCTCATGAGTTCAGCGAATTTTTGAGAGGCTTCTTTTTTCATTTCTTACGTTACGTGCCCAGATAGACATTTTTGGTTATCTATTCATCTGAATGGTCGAGTCAGTCTTTAAGTATTGTTTCTCTAGAGGGTACTCCTTACAACGCTTTAATATACTTCTTTCTTGAGGCGTGAAAAATAAATTCAAGTAAATAATTTTTGGAATATATAGGACCATACATTTTAGATATGTCTAATATGTGTGGTCCTTTAATTATTCACAGTAGTTAATGCAATTATTGCAAAATAGAAGTCTTTCTTAAGGTGTATAACTTTGGATTAGTAGAGCTTATATCACATCTTATAATACCATTAATAACTTGAATACTTTGTGAAATATCTGAATCTTTATTGACAATTAGCGTTTGGGATTCTACTATTGATAATAGTTATCATTATCACTTAGGAGGATCAACTTACGATGTTTAACCCTAAAAACAAGAAACGACTTTTGCTTATGGCTGTATGGGTTCTGATAGTATCGATGGCTTTACTTGGCTGTTCAGGCGGTTCAGTAGAAAGAGAAAACTCTAAATCTAGCAATAAAGAAACGGAAAGTATGGTTACCTTTGCTTGGCCAAGAGATATAGGTGAAATGAATCCTCATATCTATAACCCGTCTCAATTATTTGCCCAATCTATGGTGTATGAACCTTTAGTCAGCTACCAAGAGGGTGGAGAGTTAAAACCACATTTGGCAGAGTCATGGAAGATTTCCGAAGATGGGAAGGAATATTTGTTCAACATACGTCAAGGTGTGAAATTTACAGATGGTACAGTTTTTAATGCAGAGATTGTGAAAAAGAACTTTGATGCGATTTTAAAAAATGCAGCAACACACAGTTGGTTAGGATTTATTTCGAAGATCGACCAAACTGAGGCTGTCGATGAGTATACCTTTAAATTAACCTTAAAAGAACCTTATTACCCTACTATTCAGGAATTAGCGGTCGTACGTCCAGTCCGATTCCTTGGGGAGGCAGGTTTCCCTGAAGATGGTGACACCTCGAAAGGTGTAGTAAAGCCAGTTGGGACAGGTCCATGGGTATTAGATGAATATAAAGTAGATGAATATGCGGTTTTTAAAAGAAACGATCATTATTGGGGAGAAGTCCCAAATATAAAGAAAATTAAAGTGAAAATCATTCCTGATGCTGAAACTCGCATCCTTGCTTTCGAAAAGGGGGAATTAGACCTTATTTATGGTGAGGGTGTAATTAGTATCGATTCTTTTAAACAACTAGAATCAACAAGTTCATATGGAACTAGCATTTCTGAACCAGTCGCTACTAGACAACTGGTAATGAATACGAACAAAGAACAGCTTTCAGATGTACGTGTTCGTCAAGCCCTACATTACGGCTTTAATAAATCAGCGATGGTTGAGGGTGTGACATCTGGTTTAGAGGAGAAGGCTGACTATATCTTACCAACCAACTTCCCTTATACTTCTAATGTGAAAGCAGATACAATCGAGTATAATGTTGAAAAAGCGAAACAATTATTGGACGAAGCTGGCTGGAAGCTGCCAAAAGGGAAAGATATTCGTGAAAAAGATGGAAAACCACTAGAAATTGAGTTAATGTATAACTCTGCTGAAGTAATCCAAAAAACAATGGCTGAAACATTACAGTCTGAATGGGCGGGCTTAGGTGTAAAATTAAATATTGCCGGAGTTGAGCTTACCACTCAAGTCGAAAGATTCAAAGCAAATGAGTTCGATATGAATTTCTATAGTAACTTTGGTGCTCCGTATGATCCGCATACTTTCGTAAACATGATGGTCACAGAAGGATTTGGATTTAGAGAAGCAATTTCATCTTATCCTAACAAAGAAGAGGTACTGAACCAAATAGCTGAGGTTCAAAAAACAACGGATGAAAACGAGCGTCAACAACTTTACACGGAGATTTTAGGTTCACTACAAGAACAAGGTGCAATTGTACCAATTTCGTATATTAAGAAAATAGCTATCTATCAAAAGGATGTTTCTAATTTTACATTCCCTGCTAACCGGGATGAACATCCATTTACAGGAATAAGTAAGAAGAAGTAAGCGACAGGGGAGTTTTACATGGGTACTTATGTCTTGAAACGAATCATCACCATTGTTCCAATCTTTCTTTTGGCCACTTTACTAACATTTGGCATGATCAACCTATCGCCAGTGGACCCAGCTGAGGCATATTTTGCTGCTGCACATATCCAAGCGACAGATGAAATGTTGGAACAAAAAAGACATGAGTTTGGCTTAGATCAGCCTCTCTTTATTCAATATGTAAATTCCCTAATAAAAGTAGGGCAATTTGATTTTGGCATATCATATGTTACCAATAAACCCGTATGGCAGGAGATTTCCGCTCGTTTACCAGCTACTATTCAGTTGACGATCGGCAGTCTCTTGATTGCTATCCTAGTAAGTGTTCCGATTGGTTTTTTAGCAGGTATAAAGAAGAACAGTGGAATGGACCATTTAAGTCGATTCCTCTCTTTTATAGGGGCATCCATCCCATCCTTTTGGCTTGGGTACTTATTGATATTTTTCTTTTCTGTAAAACTAGACCTTCTCCCAGTAGAAGGGATTGGAACGTGGAAGCATTTGGTTTTACCTTCCGTTACACTGGCTTTCCCGTTAATCGCACTCTATACCCGACTATTACGGGCAAGTGTTCTTGAGAATTTACAAGAGTCTTATGTACTTTTTGCGCGGACGAGAGGGGTTCATGAAAAAATCATCATGGGGAAGCATGTATTAAGAATTGCCATTTCCCCGATGATTACCGGGCTTGGAATGAATCTTGGGAACTTAATGACAGGAGCGATCATTGTAGAGGCAGTCTTTTCATGGCCAGGGTTTGGGCGTTTTTTTATTGAGGCTGTTTTTAACCGTGATGTTCCTGTTATTCAAGGCTACGTGCTATTGGCAGCAGGAATATTCCTTATTAGCAACTTACTAGTCGACCTGATCCAAATGTATATTGACCCACGTATTTCTAGAAGAGGAAGGCAATACCGATGAAAGCAAAGCTTCGTGATCGATTAAAAAGTCAAAAAGTGATTGTCATTTGTTCAAGCATATTGGGGGTTTTATTCTTAATTACCCTTTTTGCCCCGTGGATTGCACCGAATGATCCGATTGCTGTCAATTTAGCGCATAAGCTACAGCAGCCTTCATGGGACTATCCGTTAGGAACAGATCATCTAGGTCGCTGTACGTTTTCGCGTATCCTTTATGGGGCACGAATTTCGCTAGGGTTTGCTATGCTCATCTTTGTTTCGGCACTAAGTATTGGTTTGATTATCGGGATCGTTGCTGGGTATAAGGGCGGCTGGGTTGATCAATTGTTAATGAGACTGGGTGATGGACTAATGGCAATCCCAAGCCTTTTGTTTGTTCTTGGTTTTGTGGGCATTTGGGGAGCCGGTCTGAAGCAGGTGATTTTAGGATTAATTCTCGTACAATGGGTTTATTACGCCAGGGTCATTCGAGGGATGGTTCTAAGCTTGAAAGAACAGAACTATATTACGGCTGCTAAAATCAGTGGTTCGTCTACATGGACCATCATGAAAAAACATATTATTCCTAACGTTCTTCCATCACTCGCTGTAATGGGAACATTAGAAATGGGTTGGGCGATTATGAACTTATCCTCCATGTCCTTTTTAGGCTTGGGTGTGCAGCCTCCTACACCAGAGTGGGGGGCGATGATTCATGAGGGAAAGTCCTATATCCGAACACATCCAGCCTTAATGATCTATCCGGGTTTCATGATTATGCTAGTTGTTGTTACCTTTAATTTATTAGGTGAATCACTATCAGAACGTTTTGGGGTTAAACGCCGCTAATGAAAAAGGACTGTTGAAAATGGAAGACATTTTAAAGGTAAAAGATTTACATGTGCAAGTTAGAACCAATGACGGCTCTGCCACACTCGTTCAGGCTATTTCATTTGAAATAAAAAAGGGCAAGATCTTAGGTCTTGTCGGGGAAAGCGGCTGTGGAAAAACGGTTACAAGTATGTCGATCCTCCAGCTCCATGATAAGAAAAATGTGGATATTAGAGGAAGTATTACACTGCAAGGCAGGGAATTGAATGGTCTATCAAATAAAGAAATGCGGAAAATTCGCGGTAAGGATATTGCTTTTATCATGCAGAATCCGATGAATGCTTTTACTCCCGTGTTTACGATTGGTCATCAATTTATTGAAACCATTCAATCTCATACAGGACTAAACAAAAAGCAAGCAAAGGAGCTTGCGATTGGTGTGATGGAAAGTGTTAACCTGCCGGATCCGGCTAAATTGCTGAAAAACTATCCTTTCCAATTAAGTGGTGGTATGCTGCAACGGGTGATGATTGCCATAGCTGCCTGCCTGCAGCCAGCTGTTATTATTGCAGATGAGCCCACTACAGCCCTTGATCTTCATAGTCAATCATTAGTACTGCGTCTATTAGATAAGATTCGTTCTGAGTATGGAACATCTATTCTACTCATTTCTCATGACCTTGGGGTTATTTCTGAATTGGCTGATGATGTAATCGTAATGCGACATGGGAGAATAGTAGAAACAGCAAACGTTTTAGAATTATTTGATAATCCACAACATGAGTACACGAAGAAGCTGTTAAGGACAAGACCGACCTTATATTCTCAAAAACAACCCTATAGCTATATGTTGTAACGGGCAAAACGAAATTCCCAAGGGGTGAAGCCATTGAGCTTATTACAGGTAAAACAAGTAAACTTTAGCTATAATTCTAAAAGGCTTTTTAAAGGGAATGATCAAACAACTAATATTCTTAATGAGATTTCCTTTGCTATTGAAGAAGGGACATGTTTGGGGTTAATTGGTACCAGCGGAGCTGGTAAAAGTACCTTAGGAAAAGTAATTCTCGGGATTCAACGCCCACAGCAAGGTCAGGTTTTGTTTCAAGGACATGACATTTACAATTTAAATAAAGCTACCCAACAAAAAATACGCCGTGATCTCCAAGTTGTATTTCAGGACTCATATTCCGCTGTTAATCCCCGAATGACAGCCGAACGAATTATTAGCGAGCCATTAGAGAACTTTGAAAGGCTATCTGTAGGAGAAAAAAGAAGAAGGGTTATAGAGCTATTAGAAAGAGTAGGCTTAAGTGAAAGGGATTTAAAAAAATACCCTCATCAATTTAGTGGTGGACAATTGCAAAGGATAAATATTGCTAGAGCAATTGCTCTTAAACCGAAGTTAATCGTCCTTGACGAATCAGTAAGTAGTTTAGATATGGTTACACAAAGCTTAATCTTAAAATTATTAAGTGAATTAAAGGATGATTTCGGTTTATCCTATCTTTTTATCACACATGATATTAAAGCAGCTTTTTCGATATCTGATCAAATTGGTGTCCTTGAAAAAGGAGAATTGATAGAGCTTTACGATTCAAAAGACCAATTTTTTTCCTCCAAACACCCTATAGTTAAACGATTAAGAGACTCCATCCTTGCTGAACACCCACGTTTTCGTACACTTGCAACGAAGGTGAAACTGGGTTAGCAAAAGTGGACATTTAAATAATCGTAAAGTCAGATAAAATAAACATAAAATATGTTGCTAAAGACGGCTCCAAAAACATTCAAAAGGAAAAATTCCGTTACTATATTCCTGGGGCAAAAAGCAGGTGTAATACGTGCGACCAAGACCTTTTAAAATGTAAGAATATAGGATGATGTATACGCAAGGACAGGGGAACCTGTCTTTTTCTACATTATGAAAGAAATTATACTTTAATAGGTTATTAACCTCTTACTACTTATTTGGTTAAGGTTTCAAATGATTAAAATTTGCTCAGGTTGTAGTATCAATGTGAATGCCCTAATTCAAATAGCTTCAATCGATTAAGTTACACATAAAGTAGGAGGAATTTATGAAATTGGCAACAGATTCAATGGTCTCAAATAACACTACATTTTATAGCCATAGAGAGTATTTAGTGTTGGCCATTCCACTCATTGTATCAGGCATTTCAACACCAATTTTAGGGGCTGTTGATACAGCAGTCGTTGGGAGAATTCCTAATCCGGCTTCAATTGGTGGAGTAGCTGTTGGTGCCGTTATTTTTAATACGATGTACTGGCTACTAGGATTTCTTCGAGTGAGTACAAGTGGATTTACTTCTCAGGCGCAAGGAGCAAATAATCAAAGTGAAATAATACTATATTTTCTTAGGCCAATGATATTAGCTATATTGTTTGGATTAATTTTTATCCTTTTGCAAGATCCCATTCTAGCAATTGCCTTAACATTCATTGGAGGAAGTGAAGCTGTATTATCCGTTGCTTCCACTTATTTTTCTATTCGAATTTGGGGAGCACCGTTTATTCTACTAAGCTATGTCATGATTGGTTGGCTTATTGGGATGGGAAAGGTTCGCTTAGCTTTGACTACTCAAATATGGATGAATGTCTTAAACATTATATTAGACCTTGTTTTTGTTTTAGGATTAGGAATGGGAGTTAAGGGTGTTGCTTACGCTACTCTTATAGCTGAGGTTAGTGCTGTTGTATTAGGGGCATGGCTTCTATATTTGACGAATAAAGAGAGACTAGTCGGTATAAAGTTATCGATGTTGATAGAAACAAAACCCATTAAAAAGATGATGAAAATGAACCGGGATTTATTCCTGAGGACTGTCTGTTTGCTTACGATGACCGTGATTTTTACTTCTAAAGGTGCAAGTATGGGTGAAGTGACGTTAGCGGCCAATGCCATCCTACTACAAATTCACTATATAATCGCTTATTTATTTGGTGGTTTTGCGAATGCTTCTAGTATCATAGTTGGCAGAGCTATAGGTGGAGCAAATCAGTTCCTTTATAAGCGTGCGTTTACTCTTTCAGCTCAGTGGGGATTAGCCTCGGCAATTCTTTTGAGTTTAAGTATATTTACTTTTGGTGAAAATATCGTCTCCTTATTCACGACAATTACAGACGTAAAAGCTATGTCAAAGGATTACCTAGTGTGGATGCTTGTGTTTCCAATCTTTGGATTCTGGGGTTTACAGCTAGAAGGAATTTTTTCTGGTGCTACTGAGGCAAAATCTATCAGGGATTCCATTGCTTTAGCATTGATGGTCTTTTTAATTGCGCTTTGGTTGTTTGTACCTCAATATCAAAATCATGGATTATGGATAGCGTTTGTCTTATTTAGTTTATCCCGTTCCTTCTTTTTATCGTTATTTGTTCCCAAATTAACTCGTGAAAAGTTTACTAACAAAAACTAAAACCTGGAATTCAATTACCTTAGTAAATTAATAAGACTTATATAAAATGCTAACATTTTGCTAACGCAATCCAGTGAAAAACGGTAATATCAGGTGAAAGATGTTACAGATAAAATTTGGCAAAACCCTGATAAACCGCACTTTCTGCACACACCGTAAAAGATATTACACACTCTCACCTTAGGGGCGGCATGATGTAATCTGCCCGCTTGAATCCCTATATTGAATAGGGTTTTAGCCCATTTTATACTCTGAATTAGAGGTTTTCCATGAGTTCTTTGAACTTTTTGGGAAGCCTCTTTTTTCATTTTTTTGTGACATATAAATAAGCATTTGATTTAGAGAAAGTGGTTATAATACGAAGCCTAATGCACGAGAAATAGTTCAATCATTTTGAGAACCAGTAATTGTAAAAAAATGTTCACAATTAAGGACTGCACCCTATGTTTAGGGAGCGGTCCATTGTGTGCTGTTGTATCAGCCTTTGCAACATTTGTATCTATATAATAGATTGAATATTATTCGGTTTATCGATAATAAACGTTTATTTTGAAAAAATAACTAACCTATAATAATTGAGAAGGTTAAAAAAACAAATAGTTTATAGGATTACTATATTGGAAGGGAACGAAAAAGATGGGACAGCAATATATACCAATATTGACATATGATGCGGGTCCAACAGGCTGTGGGGAGTTAATTATGAATTTGTTTCTAACAATGAAAAAGATGAATAGTGGAGAAATTATTGAGGTTATCTCATATGACCTTGGTGCACGAGAAGATATACCTGCATGGTGTCGATTGCAAAAACATCATCTATTGCAGCGGGACGATAATGGGAAAATTAGTCATTACTTTATTAAAAAAGGCTGATTTAGTCTTTTAAATATCAATGAATTATTAGGAGGAAATATAATGTCAGGAAAATTCTTAGTTAGTTTAACAAATGCAAAAAATGATCCAGATAAAGCGACCGTAGGTTTTGTTGTTGCAAATGCTGCTGTTGCATCAGGTCAAGAAACGGTTGTCTTTTTAAACGTTGAAGGCGCTTACCTTGGGTCGAAAGGCTATGCTGAAGATATTCATGAAGAAGGATTTGCTCCCTTAAAACAACTTATGGACCAATTTATTGAAGCCGGTGGAAGTGTTTGGGTATGCAGCCCATGTTTCAAAAAACGTCATTTTAATGAAGAAGACTTAATTGAAGGAGCTACGATTGTTGGTGGCGCGAAAGTGGTTGAATTCTTAACTCTAGGCGCTGCTTCTATAACCTATTAATCATTACAGCAACCATATTTGCTGAGGAAAAGGTGACTTTATGGAGAGTCCAAAGGCAGTTTGTGATGGTGGAGACTTAGATTGTGGTTCAGGTCTATTGTTAATCATAAAAAAGGCAATGGATCCCCTATTAGATGGGGAAGTACTAGAGGTTCGCAGTCGTGAGCGGACGGTTGCTGATGATTTGCCAGCTTGGTGCAGGATGGTTAATCATGAGTTTCTAGGTTCAGAACCCGGGGATCATACGACAAGATACTTTATCAGAAAAGGTGCCCGACAAGAAGAATTAGGGGCAGACTTAGAAGCTGCGAAAGGATATAAATGGAATGTTCGTGTACAAGGTGAAAGTACTTTATCTGCAAAAGTTCATTCCAGAAACCATACTTTTGTTGTCGGAAAACCTGCTGATTTTAGTTCTAAAGTTGCTGCCCCTAGCGCAATAGATTACTTACTTGGGGCACTTGCTTCAGATCTAACGGTAGGTTTCAAGGCACTTGCATCAAGAAGAAATCTAGAAATCGACCAATTAGAAGTTTCCTTAAAGGCTGGATTGGATAATGTTTTATTTCATCTGGAAATGGAGGATGTGGGCAGCCCAAAAGTTAAGGAAGTTACAGGGACTTTTTATGTCTCGTCCCCTCAATCAGATGAAGATTTAGAAAAGCTTTGGAACAAAACGCTTGAACGTTCTCCAATCTATCAAACTCTTAAACAATCAATCAATATCAATATACAATTTATGATTGTATATTGAGGAGGTCGTTTACATGGTATTATCGAAATTTCCAACTACTGTCATCGGTAGTTGGCCGCGCTCGAAAGAAGTACAGAGAGCTTTGCGTGATAAACGGGCGGGGCGAATAAGTGAGGAAGAATTCCAGGTTGTTGCAAATCAGGCGGTTTTACAATGCCTAAAATGGCAGGAGGAAGCAGGCATCGATATTGTTTCCGATGGTGAACAGCGCCGGGATAATTATATTTCTTTTGTCGCTGAACATTTGAATAATGTTCGCATGCTTAGTGTTTCCGAATTACTAGATTATGTAGAGGATAAATCAAGTTTTGAGGAGATTCTGGGAACATTAGATGTTCCTGCTTTTTCAATGTCTAATCCTGCTGCAACCGGCAAGATCAGCCGTAAAAAACCACTGGCATTAAATGACTTTCTCTTTTTAAAACAACATACAGACAAAGCGGTTAAAGTGACCTTACCCGGACCTTATTTGCTAACAAGATCGATGTGGGTGGAAGGTCTATCAAGCGATGCTTATCCAACAAAAGAGGATTTGTCGATAGATATTGTTCGTATACTGCGTGAAGAATTAGAGGACCTGATTGCAGCTGGAGTTGAATTTGTTCAATTTGATGAGCCTGTTCTAACAGAAGTTGTGTTTACGAAAAAGAATGCTAATCGGACATTCATGTGCGGAGCACTTACAGCAAAAGCTGATGCTGAAGAGGAGTTAGTGTTTGCCTTAGATTTAATCAATCAAGTTACAGATGGAATGCTTGGAAGAGGAACAAGCATTGGCGTTCATATTTGCCGTGGGAACTGGAGCACACAGGATGAAATCCTGCTGCAGGGCCCTTATTTTCCATTAATTCCTTATCTTGAAAAAGTAAATGTTGATCAATTAGCACTTGAATACGCGACACCTAGAGCGGGAGAAATTGATGCTATTCGCAGTATTGAGGGAAAAACCATAGGGTTTGGCGTCATTAATCCTAGAACCGTTGATATTGAATCTGTTGAGGATATTGTCGCACGAGTAGAAGAGATAAGACCGATAGTACCTGATGATAAAATCTTTTTAAATCCAGATTGTGGTTTTGGAACCTTTGCCCAGCGTCCAATGAATAGTGATGAAATTGCCTTTGAGAAATTAAAAGCTATGGTTGAAGCTGCAAAAAAATTAAGAGAAATGGTGACCGTTAAATCCTAGGAGGAATGAGAAGTATGGGACAACAAATTAAGGTGAGGGTGGAAGGAATCGGAAGTGAAATGAGAACAGATTCAGTGGCAGGTAAGCATAAAATTGCCATTGATGAACCGGTTGCAATGGGCGGGAAGGATTCTGCCATTGACCCACTTTCAGCATTTTTAGCATCACTTATCGGTTGTGAAAACGTAATGGCACAAATCATTGCGAAGGAAATGGACTTTGACTTTCAAGGAATCTCATTTGACGTAGAAGGTGAACTTGATATTAGCGGTTTAATGGGTAATTTAGAAGTAAAACCATATTTTGAGAAGGTAGTTGTAAAAGCGGTTGTTGAAACATCGGAATCACAAGAAAGAATCAATGAAATGCAAGTAGCTGTCGATTTACGTTGCCCGGTCTTTAGAACAATAAAAGACGCAGGAATCCCAATTGAAAACCAATGGGTAAAAGCACCAGTTACAGCTCAAATTTAATTATAGGGTCAGTCCCCCAGTGAGTTATGCTTTAATTCAACGGGGGACTGATCCCTTTTTGGAAGTTATTTTCGGCAAGTGTCAAAACATTTTATTAAAATGGGTACAAGTGGATAAGAATCTCTTATAGTCTATTTTATCAATATAAAAAATGATTTAATAAAAAGGGATTTAATAAATTTCAACTAATAATTGCTAACATTTTGCAAACGCATTCCAGTGAAAAACGGTAAATTCCTGTTAAAGATGTTACACCTCAGATTCAGCAAAACCTTAATATACCGCACTTTTTGCATACACCGTTAAAGATATTACACACTCTCACCATATTGGCGGCATGATGTAGGTTTTAAGCCTATTGCATGCACTCAATATGAGAAATAGTTAAGGCTATTTTTCACCCATTTTGAGAAGTAGTCATGTAAACAATCGATAGCAATAACCACTTCCTATAATAATTAGGGAGTGGTTTTTTTGTTGTTAAAATTTGCTTATCAAGACTTTTTGGATGACAGACGTTTCAAGAACACGACTAAAACGAATATCAAAAATTATGAAATGCTTTTAGGTAAGTTTATTAATTATTGCATTGAGAACGAAGTGGTAACGTTGAAGATATTACGTATAGCCACGTTCGGCAATACCTTTTAAATTGCGGTGAACGGGTGGCACGTTGGTGGCAAAATCCAACATCCTGCCACCAATTTAATCAGCTTTAACCAAACTATATGGAAACTGTAACTTATTAAATCAGGCATTCCATAACAAAACTGTTATAATCAGATTCACTTTACTTCCATTGACAGGGATGGGGTCGGGGGTTCGAATCCCTCTCAGAACATAATCAAAAATCCTAATATCTAAATGGTGTTAGGATTTTTTGTATGTTTAGTTCTGTTTGAAGTAAATTAAATCCAATAAATATTTGTAAGGGGAGGAAACTCGCCTTTTTTTGTGTGCTCAGGATAAAGAGAAGTGTAAAAAATGAAGTTAGGTATAAATTAAAATGCTATTTTCAAGTGAAATTGTAATATTCCCCCGAATTAGATGATGAAAATTTCCCTTTAACACACTAAATATATTGATATTATTCTTTCTTTCTAATTAATGTTACAAAATATAACATTAAAATTTTTAATTTTGTCAGTATATGTAAAAAAATGCAAGTAAACTTCATTTCCTATTCCCCCAATAGACTTCAACTTATAACATAACTATAATGTAGATTAAGTAGTTTTGTCTGAAAATTCCATCAATAATAAGGTTAATTGGTTTTAAATGTGAAGGTTAGTAATCCAGTACTTCAAAGTAACATTTTTGCAAACATATAAAACTACTAAATTAAGTTTGTTAAGGAGAAGTATGATGAGGAAAAGTAGAAACAAAAAAATGATGAATGTAATGGCCGCAGGGGTGTTAACCACAAGTCTATTTACAACTAGTTTAATCCCAGGGCAAAAATCTTACGCAGAGACAAATTCTACAGAATCGAATGCTAGCATTAAGGATATAGACAGTTACATAAAAAACATCTCCAACGCGGACAGAGAAAGAATTAACAGTATCCAAGAGTCTAACTTCGAAGGGCTTAAGATCTCACCTGAAGTTAACTTGAACGAAGATAATCCGATCAATATTATCGTGCAGTTTAAACAAGAACCATCTGAAATAGATTTTAAGATAAAGCAAGCGAATGGAGCTAAGGCTTCTCGCGATGAGTCTCTTAAAATTGTGGATGAATCTCATAAGAAATTTAAGGAACAGGTAAATGGACATTCAAAATTAAATACATCAGCAGCAATCAATAGAGAATACAAACATGCTTTTAATGGAGTTGCTATGACTCTATCAGCCAATCAGGTAAAGGAACTTTTAACCTTAGATACAGTAAAAGCTGTTTATGAAGATAAGGAAGTTACAGTCGAACCGATCGTTGAACAAGAAGGTGAACCTACAAACAACTCATCCATAAAATTAAATAATATAGAACAAATTGGTGCTGAAAAATTGCGCCAAGAAGGCATCACTGGAAAGGGTATTAAGGTTGGTGTCATTGATACAGGTATCGATTATACTCATCCAGACCTAAAGGATGTTTTTAAAGGTGGCTATGATTTAGTTAACAACGATTCAGATCCTATGGAATCAACATATGATGATTGGAAAAAATCTGGACAACCTGAATTTAATGTTACAACGCAATCAGCATGGTACACTGCCCATGGAACACACGTATCAGGTATTATCGCTGGTACTGGTAAAAATCAATCTAATTTCGCCATAACGGGTGTTGCTCCAGAAGTGGAGCTTTATGGTTATAAGGTTCTTGGACCATATGGTTCAGGATCAACGAATGCCATTCTTGCAGGGATTGATAAAGCTGTAGAAGATAAGATGGATGTTATTAACTTATCATTAGGAGCACCTGTCGCCAACCCACTTGACCCATTGTCGGTTGCTGTTAATAATGCAACTTTAGCAGGAACAGTTTGTATTCTAGCTGCAGGTAATGCTGGATCCACTCACTATACGATTGGTAGCCCAGCTTCATCAGCACTTGGCATAACAGTTGGTGCAAGCAGTTCTCCTACAACAATTGAAACAGGTAACGGCGTTGCCAATTCCGCAAATGAAAGCATTAATTTAAATGAAATGAGAATTTTGGCTACAGATTATTCAGATTTAAATACACTAAAAGGATCTAATCTTCCTATCGTTTTTGTTGGAAAGGGAGACCCTGCAAGTTATTCTGGTAAAAATGTGAAGGACAGAATTGTCCTAATAGAACGTGGGGATTTAACTTTAAATGTAAAAATTAAAAACGCAAAGGCAAATGGTGCCAAGGCTGTTATGATGTTCAATAATATTCCAGGTGAGACATATATTCCTTACTATTTTGGAAACAACTTTGACTTCATCCCAACCTTTAATCTTCTAAATGAGCAGGGTACTCAACTGGTCAATATGTTGAAGAACGGTGCTGTTAACCTCACGATTAATGAGTTTGGCACTTATACGATGCCAGGGGATAAATTAGCGGACTTTAGTTCAAGAGGGCCAGCAAGAAGATATTATGACATTAAGCCTGAAGTCACAGCGCCAGGTGTTGCAGTATTCTCTTCAATCCCAGCGTATTATAACGGAGTAGCGCATAAAGATGATTATGAACATGCGTATGCTAGATTTGATGGTACTTCAATGGCTGCACCTCATGTTGCAGGATCTGCTGCCTTGATTTTACAAGCCCATCCTGATTATACACCAGAGCAAGTTAAGTTAGCTCTTATGAATACAGCAGATGACTTAGACGGTTCCTATAGTGTATTTGAAAAAGGAGCAGGAAGAATTGATGCGGATGAAGCTATCTATTCTTCAATCGAAATTGGTGTTAAGGATGAAGCACCAACATTAGACGAAAATGGTGAAAAGGCCTTTATTCCGGAAAAAAGTGGGGATATGAGCTTTGGTCCTATCATATCAACAGATAAAAATTATCAAGATAAAAAGACGATTGAGATTGATAACCATTCAAATAAAGATAAAGTATTTGATGTTAAGGTTCAATTCAATCAGATAGCAACGTATTCCAATGATGCAGAAAAGAATGGTGTTTCCTTGGATATGCCGTCTGAAATGACTGTTAACTCAAATTCTTCTTCTAAAATTAAGCCAAAGCTTATCGTTCCAGCAACTGCTGAGTTAGGCTTATATGAAGGATACATCTACTTTACGAATAAGGAAGATAGAAATGAAGTTTATCAAATTCCTTTTGGATTAAATAAAATGAAAGAAGGAATAAAGGATGTAATCCTAACGACTAAGGCCTTTAATACAAGAAGAGATTTACCTTTTCCAATTATCGGATCTACTCAAATTGCATTCTCTTTAAGTAGTCGTATGGAGACTCTTGATATTGTCTTAAAAAATGCAGATACTGGAGAAGCATTAGGATTAATTGCCTCTTCAACAGGTGGTTTTAATGAAGGTTTGACTTTTGGGTTGGAAGCTGGCTTTAATGGACTTTACTTCCCATTTACAGGAAATGAAGACCAGCCAGTTCATATTACAAAATCACTTGCGTCACCTGGAAGATACGAGATTGAAGTAGTGGGAACAAACGAAGAGGGAAATGTGTTTAAAAAGTCTCAACAAATCGTTATTGATAACACACTTCCAACTTTAAAAATGAATACACCTGGTGGAGTCTATGAAGTGGATGATACTGGTCTAAAAATCAGTGGAAATATTTATGATGCTACCGTTGATCTATTGAATAAAAACGGTGATAATGTTGACCAATCTACCAATAAAGTGAAAGTTACCGGTGCTTCAAACCCAATCGGTAACGTTCCATTGGTCGTTGACAGTAAAGGGAATTTTGAATACACAAGAACCATTCAAGCTGAGAAGAATTTTTCAACAATGACCCTTCAAACCCAAGATATTGCAACGAACGGCATGCAAAGTCACCCTGATTTTACTTATACATTGGTTAAAAAGGGCCTTCCTTACTTAAAGTTAACTACTGATAAGAATAATGCTAAATACGGTGATACAGTTAAAGTGACTTTAAGTGAGCACAATATTAAAAATCTTATAGGTGGAGAATTTACCATCACTTACCCTAATCAAGTATTTGAATATCAAGGCGTGGAATTAAACAGTGAATATGTAAATGCAGCAAAGTCATTGGGACTAACGGCTAACCTTACAGCGCAAGATCAACCAACCGATACATCGAACAATTGGCTTAAACTAACTACAAGTTTAGATGGTGCTACACCTACAACTGGAATCAATGCCAATATACCTGTTGCTACCCTCACTTTCAAAGTGAAGGATAAACCAGCTCTTTACACAAAATGGATTCAACAATTTGGTATCCAAACTGCCAAAGCAAATATTTTAGGTCAACCACAAATGACGATTAACAACAAATTTGGTCAAGGAATCAATATCATTCCAACCTACTCCATTCTTGAAGGTGGATTCCTGCCAGATGGCTTTATCCCTAGTTATTCAATCTGGCTAGACCCTAAGATGGACTTTTCAAAGGTAGGAGCAGAGGTGTATATCATTGGCGGTACTGATGGTAAACGTTATGATGCAACCATCAACAGTGCTGCAAGATTCTCAGTACCGAATCTTCCATTACTAGATCAGTCCTATGAAATCGTTATTAAAATACCTGGACACTTTGAGAGACATGTAAAGGTAGATGAAATGGTAGATGCATACGATGGAATGGACGCTGGTAAACTTAAGTATTTCTACTACGCAACAATGAGAGCCGGAGACGTTAACAATGATAATGTCATCGATATCCTTGATGCAGTTTATATTACTGAAAAGCTTAATACAAACGATCGAGCTGCAGATATCAATTTTGATGGTATCGTAGATACGAAAGATCTTCAGTATGTAAAGAAAAACTATCTGATGGTAAACCCTGATGCTAGTGTCAATAAACAACCGGTAACAAGATATAAAGGGAAGGTATTGGAAGATTACATTAAACCATTAGGTTAAGCAAAATTTGATAGAGTATCATTGGCCACCAGCTTTGCTGGTGGTTTTTTATGGTTTATAGAAATTTTTATAAATTATATCCATAAAAAAGGTAAGGTGCTACAATTATCCCCCTAATGAAAACACATGAACGATCCTTGAGTACAAATATGTCACCTCTTAAACATTTTTACATACTACCAAGCCAAATAATTTATAGTTACGCAGTTGTATGCCAATCCTGTCCTTGTCACTATCAATAATGAAAGTTAAAAATTCACTTTAATTTATTTACATCAGTAGAATTCTTTAAACCAAACTTAAGCCACAGCAAAATAACCTTTTTAGGGTTGTATGAGTGTTGGTGGGTTTAATAGTGTAGATAGAACGAACGACGAAAGAAAATGAGTGGTGAAACGTTGAGGAATTGGTGGCAGAATGGTGGCTAAACCAGACATTTTGCCACCAATTACATTTGAATAAATCATACAAAGGAAAAATAGAATCCTTTTTTATCGGTGTTTTTAAACAATTTCTGTCATAACCTGATTCACTATACAACCTTGACAAGGTTGAGGTCACAAAATTCGATCCCTTCACTGAACATCGATATTAAGGCCTATATATTACCAGGTCGTTTTCTTTTTTCATTTCGTTGCTAAAAACTCCTGCGGTGACTATTGTTAGTTAGGATTTTTACAAAGCAGTATACGGTTGTCCACTTGAATAATTTTGTTAAAACTTCCCCCAAAAGCCCCTCCATTTCTTTGGGTGAGAATATAAAATTCTACAAAGCAAGGAAAAAAACAAAAAATCCTAGAAGCGTTGATATAACGCAGTTTCTAGGGTTTTTATGATTGCTATTTAATAAGCAAATAATGAGAGTAGTACTCAACTTGCTGTAGGGTGGCAGATTGTTGGCTACCACCGAATATATCTAGTTTGTCCGCATGTTTGTCCGCAATAAATTGTTATTTCATTCGACATTATTTTAGCATGGGTTAATTAAACCTTTATAAGAAGCAGTTTTTATATTTTGATTTCATTGTATTATACATAAGTCAGGAATGGGCGGTATAATGTAATCATGTCCTCCAGCCCTTGATATATAAGGGTTTTTGAGCGAATTGCTCACAAAATGCTAACATAATGTAAATTAAAAGAGGCTTTCTCATTAGTTGACCAACTTTTGAGAATCCTCTTTTTTTATTTTTTGTGTACCGTAGAGAAAGACATTTTTGGTATCTAATCATCTGAATGGCCGAGTCTGTCCATAATTTGTTTGAGAGCTACACCAGCCTCTGGATAAGTTACCTCCTTGGTCAGCGTCGCATCCTTTTTGCTACTAGCAAGAATAATCAAAGTAAAGACTACTTTCTATAAACCAGGAGGTAGTCTTGGTTTTGTTAGTAGATATACTAGTGTTTTCCTAGACAAAAAATTTATCTAAAAAACGGGGGAAAGGCTATTTTAAAGGGTTTCCTGTACTTTCAATCAAACGATTAGTTAGTAAACAAGATGTTTGTATTTGTCAGAATATGCATTTTGCAAGTTTCTATTGTTAGTTTTGAAGATAATTCCTTATACTTTCAATTTTTATACGACAATTAATTCACTTGAAAATAGCTAAAAATTCGTTTGTTAAAGGGATCAGGCGTTATTTAATTAAACGTTTGATTAGTTGAATCGGCTTTAACTAAACGATTAATTAGAAATGCTTTAAATGCTGTCAAACCTGCGTTTCTTTCATTTTTGTAGGAAGAATATGGTCGAAAAGAGAATCGATATTATGGTCCTTTGGCAGTTATTTTCCAAGTAATGGCTGTCATATACTTACTGGTTGCTCAAGCAATTAACTAAGGCCCGTTCTAATTCCGGAATATTAAGTAAAAAAAATAAATTTACCTGCCCCACTAAATACAAATTAATCAGTATTTTGGCAAACGTATCATCCAACCTTCCAAAAGGATGGAACGGTTACGACTACAAATGCTTCTCGTATTAATAGAATCATAGTAATATAAAAAATAGATTAGTAAAATATTGACAAAGGTGGGGTACAGATGAGTGAAAAAGTTACGGTATTAGGTGCAGGTACAATGGGGCATGGAATTGCTCAACTTTATGCACAGGCAGGATATGATGTTTTTTTATATGATATTAAAGCTGAATTTTTATCCAATGCGGTTACTAGAATTTCAACGAATTTAAATATGTTAATTCATGAGGGAGTTATTGGTGAAAAGGATAAAGAAAGCGCACTGTCTCATATTTTTACAACGACTAATTTAGAAGAGGCTGTTAGGGATACATCCTTTGTTACCGAAGCCGCTTCAGAGAATTTAGATATTAAATTTAGCTTGTTCAAACAATTGGAAGAATTGATCGAGGACGATACCATTATTGCTTCCAATACTTCGACGTTTTCACTAAGACAATTATCGGAAGGTATTCAGAAGAAAGACCGGTTAATTATCACCCACTTCTTTAATCCAGCACAGATTGTTCCGTTAGTGGAAGTGGTGAAGGGACCGGATACTGCACAAGAAATTATTGACAGAACCGTAGAAGTACTGAAAAGTATAGGAAAAAAACCAGTAGTTCTGAAAAAAGATATCCCTGGTTTCATTGCCAATCGCTTGCAAGCAGCACTAGTCCGTGAAGCTTTTCACTTACTAGATGAAGGGATTGCTTCCCCAGAAGATATTGATTTAGCCATTACAAATGGTCCCGGATTCAGATGGGCATTTATTGGTCCATTAGAAACCGCTGATTTTGGAGGACTTGACATTTGGAAGAGTGTAGTGGAGAATCTTGCCCCGGAATTATCCAAAGAGGTAAAGATTCCAGCATTTGTTGAGGAAAAAGTTCAAAGTGGAAATCTAGGAACCAAAACAGGTAGTGGATTATTTACATATGCAGACGATGAAGAAGTTCAACAGAAAATTAAACAAAGAGATGAAAACTTTGTTAGATTAGCTAAAATAAAGAACACTTAAAAAGACCGTTGGTGACTTAATCAAAAAAATACCCATCAAGCCATTACAGCTTAATGGGTATTTGTCCTGGTCTTTACTTTCCGCCATTATAAAAAGGTTCCAGTCTTTCCAATACAATTTCAGCTGTAATTGGGAGGTGATCGGAAGCTAATGTATTTATTACATCTGTTTCTACCGTTTTAATATCGGATGAGGTAAAAATGTAATCAATACGTTTAGTAGGATTCGTAGCCGAATAGGTATAAGCTTCAGGCTGATCCGCAAACACGTCAAGATAATGTGCATACATCGGTTTCATTTCAATGCTTTCTGGGACTGCGTTTAAATCTCCCATAATTACTTTTGGTCCTTTGGATTCTCCTACTATCGCAATGATTTCTTTCATTTGTATTTCACGCTCGGCCGTTGTTAAAGCCAAGTGCGTATTATAAAAATGCAGGTGATTTCCTTTTACATTAATTGTAGCTTCAAGGAGACCTCGCTGTTCCGTATATCCGATTCTAGTAAGAGAGTGGTTTTCAGAGTTCAAAATCGGATACTTACTCAAAATCGCTGTTCCATACTGACGGCGCGGCTCCCCTTCATTTAATGGATCTCTGTCCAAGTTGGCAGCATAGACATAAAACATTCCAAGCCGCTCAGCCAGCCATTTTGCCTGGTTTTCAAAAGCACTTCGTTCTGACCAGTGGTTGTCCACTTCCTGCAGCCCAATAATCTCTGCCCCTTCATCCTCAATAATCTTAGCAATTCGTTCCAAATCTAATACTCGATCAACACCTTCAGCGTGATGAATGTTATATGACATCATCTTTACATTTACCGATACACCTCGTTCAAAATCCGTTCCATTTGCTGTTGCTTTTGACTGTGTCCCCATTAGAGAACCCATAAAAAATGCAATAATCATCAGGCTCATTACCAGTTTCGTGATTTTCATTACTCATTTCCTCCTCTAGTAGATTCTATTAAATATTACAGAAGAAATTTGAAGAAATAATTACTTGAGTGTAAACACCATATTAAGAAGTGTTAAGAATAGGTTAAGTATTCAGTTAATGTCGTAAAGCTAAGACCTATTTACAATTCCTTATCACTAATTCACTGAATTTTTACAAAAATCATATTTTCCCTTAAAACTTTCAATTTAATCTATTACTAGATTCATAATAATATTTGAGGAGAGATAGTCTGTGAATAATGATACTTCTAAAAATGGCTTGAACAGAAGAGACTTTTTAAAAGCGGGAGGAATGGGTACACTTGCCCTCACACTTGGGTCAACAGGGGTATTAGCACTTGGTTCAAAAGCATTTGCGGATTCGACGAACAATCCAACCAGCGGTTTTGGCGGTTACGGTCCTTTGGTGCCAGATCCGAATGGAATTCTCGATCTTCCAAAAGGTTTTCATTACAAAATTATCTCTAAAGAAGGCGGTCTAATGTCAAATGGGGCAAAAATCCCGGGCGCCTTTGATGGGATGGCAGCTTTCGAAGGACCTAACAATACTACCGTTCTAGTTCGTAACCATGAATTGGGGACAGGCGCAGCATTTGGAAGCAATCCTTTTGATGTAGCTGCTCAGGGTGGTACAACGGCTCTAATAGTAGGAGCTAATCGAGAAGTTATCAAAGAATATGTAACCTCTTCAGGTACAATTCGAAATTGTGCTGGTGGAGCGACACCGTGGGGTACATGGCTAACTTGTGAAGAAACACGTTCTGCAACACATGGATATGTATTCGAAGTAGATCCACAGCAGCCGGAAAACGAAATGTCCAAAACCCCAATCAAGGACATGGGCCGTTTTGCACACGAAGCCTGTGCAATTGACCCATCTACAGGATATGTATACTTAACTGAAGATGCGAGCCCAAGCTACCTTTACCGTTTTATCCCAAATAACACGAGCCAAAAGCCTGGCGCGTTACAAGAAGGCGGTACGCTGTATGCAGCTGCGATTGAAGCGGTAACGGATCCAGCAGCAAGCACTTTCAAAACAGGCCAAACATTTAAAATTGTTTGGAAGAAAGTAGATTCTCATATGTGCCGTGAGGAAGCAGCTGCACAAAACTGCATTAAATTCTCAAGACTTGAGGGGGCGTTCTTCCAAGAGGGTGTTTTCTGGTTTGATGATACCTCTGCCGGCGACAAAAAACTCGGCCGCGTTTACCGTTATATTCCCCACACTAATACATTGGAGCTTTTCTATGAGGGTAATAATGCACGAGAAATGGAATATCCAGATAATATCTGTATGACTCCATGGGGCGACCTTTGGTACGCAGAAGATGGTTCAGGTGATGATAGACTTATGGGAATTACCCCAGAAGGCAAAATCTATCCATTTGCCCACAACCGTCAAAGTGGGTCTGAATTGGCAGGACCAACGTTCTCGCCTGATGGAAACACGCTTTTTGTTAATATTCAAAGCCCGGGCCAAACCTTTGCTATTTGGGGGCCGTTCCAACGCAGAAATTCTGCGCGCGCAAGAGAAATGTCCTACGCTGCTCCTGCCAATCTTGCACCGAAAGTTTCGGAAAAAGTGGCTAAGGCTGCCGAGGCGCAAGGTATGTCCGTTCTAGAAGCAGCAGCATTTGAACGTCATGGCTTAATGTCATAATTTAGTAATAAACATCTTAAAAATACTAAAAAACAGAGATCAAGTATTCCTGGTCTCTGTTTTTTTGATTTTTATAGTTCTTGCCCATTTATGAATAATGGGGTCAGTCCCTCAGTGAATAACTGCTTTATCACAACGGGGGACCGACCCAATTCCTTAGTTTTTTGAGTTAGCAGTTGATCTTTGTCATATCTGTTAGCTAGGCATAATTGCTCCATTGTGGATGAAGTTATTTATGATACTATAAGGATATATGAATTTGAAATGTTATGAGGTTGTGGACAATGAGTACAATTTTAGATATTGCTAAGCTTGCGGGTGTGGCGAAAAGTACGGTTTCTCGGTATTTAAATGGCGGCTCGGTTGGGGAAGCGACGAAGAAGAAAATTGAACAGGCAATCAAGGAAACCGGGTATTCTCCGAATCCATTTGCGCAGAGTTTAAAAGCGAAGAAAACGAATATTATTGGCACGATTGTCCCGCGGCTTGATTCCTATGCTTCTTCACAAACATTAATTGGCATCGATGAACAATTAAAGAAAATGAATTATCAGATGCTTATTTCCAATACAAGTCAAAATCTGGACCGAGAGATTGAAAGCATCTATAGCTTCGCCAATCAAAAGATGGCGGGGATTATTTTGCTTGCTACCGAAATCACAGATCAGCATATCGAGGCATTTGAAAGTGTTAAGGTTCCTGTACTGTTAATTGGACAAGAGCATGAAAACTTTCATAGTCTGATTCATGATGATTTTAATGCTGGTTATGCGATGGGGCGGTATGTCCTTGAAAAGGGATATCGGAAAATTGCATATCTAGGCGTAACGGAACGGGATATTTCAGTAGGTGTGAAACGAAAGCAGGGTTTTAAAAAAGCGATACAAGAAGTCGACGATTGTGATGTTCGCTTTTATGAGACATTATTCAATATTCCAGCTGCACAAGCGAGTGCAAAGGAGATCATCCATGAATTTCAGCCTGCGATCTTTGTATGTGCAACCGATAATATCGCTCTTGGGGTTTTGAAGGCATCGTATTCAGAGAGGATTACGGTCCCTCAGGACTTAGCAGTTACAGGTTTTGGAGGCTATGATGTGACAGGAATCATTCATCCGGGCATAACGACGGCGAAGTTTTTTTACAAAGAAGCGGGGGAAAAAGCTGCAAGACATATTGTAGAGTTAGTCAATGAACGTCCTGTAGAAAAAGTAACACTTTCTAAATTTGAAATTATTGAGCGGGAAAGCGTTGACAATCTCTTGGAATGTCCCCTATAATAGAGACAACGAAACCGGTTCCAATTAAGAGGACCTGTTCACTTGGTAACAATTGAATATGGTTTCTCTTTTTAACTTTTATTTTTTTAATTAAATTCGGAACCGGTTCCACTAGTGAAAAGAACTTATTTTTTTGTTCTTAAATGGAACCGGTTCCTAAAACAAATGAAAAGAGAGGGATTAAAATGGATCATAAAAAAATTGCACGGGAAGTTTTGGATGCCATTGGTGGTCAGGAAAACGTATCAGCTGCAGCGCATTGCGCCACACGCTTACGTCTTGTTTTACAGGATGAATCGGTCGTAGATCAAGCAGCATTGGACAACATGGATGTCGTGAAAGGGACCTTTTCAACAGGAGGTCAGTTTCAAATTATCCTAGGATCTGGAACAGTGAACGAGGTCTATAAGCACTTGGCGAAGTTGTCTGGTCAAACGGAAATGTCAACGAGTGATGTGAAAGATGCGGCGACGAAGAAACTGAATCCGATTCAGCAATTTGTCAAAATGCTGTCAGACATTTTCGTTCCGATTATTCCAGCGATTGTGGCTGGTGGTTTATTAATGGGGATAAACAATATCTTAACAGCCCCAGATTTATTTATTGAAGGAAAATCCCTGGTGGATGCCAATCCAGAAATGGCAGATTTGGCGGCACTTATTAATACATTTGCAAATGCGGCCTTTGTCTTTTTACCTATTTTAATTGGTTTTTCAGCAACGAAGCGATTTGGGGGGAATCCTTTCCTAGGCGCAACTCTTGGAATGCTTATGGTTCATCCAGACCTATTAAATGGATACGGTTATGGTGCGGCGTTATTGAATAATGAAGTCCCAGTTTGGAATCTTTTTGGCCTAGAAATAGAAAAGGTAGGTTATCAGGGAACGGTATTACCTGTTCTTGCCGCGTCTTTTATTCTAGCCAAAATCGAAACATCCTTACGTAAGGTTATTCCATCTGCTTTAGACAATCTATTAACACCGTTATTATCTATCTTTATTACCGGGGTTTTAACGTTTACTTTGGTAGGACCGCTGACTCGCTCTGCTGGTAATCTATTAACAGATGGAATTGTATTTTTATATGACACAACAGGTGTTATTGGCGGGATCATTTTCGGTTTACTGTATGCACCAATTGTTATTACAGGTATGCACCATAGTTTTATTGCGGTAGAAACACAATTGCTTGCTGATGTCGTGAAAACCGGCGGATCGTTTATCTTCGTCATTGCTGCGATGTCAAACATTGCCCAAGGAGGAGCAACTCTAGCTGTGCTAAAAACAACGAAGAATGCCAAAATCAAAGGAACTGCTTCAGCGGCTGGGATATCTGCCTTACTAGGGATTACTGAACCAGCGATGTTTGGGGTTAATTTGAAATTACGCTATCCATTTATCGGTGCCATTATTGGCTCTGCCGTTGGATCTGGCTTTGTTACGTTGTTCAAGGTTAAAGCGACTGCACTAGGGGCAGCCGGTATACCAGGAATCATCTCGATTCGCCCAGATACCATTATTTCTTATATTATCGGTATGGCAATTGCATTTGCCGTAGCATTTATCGTTACCATTGTTTTAGCGAAAAGAGACGAGAAAAAAGCAGTTAAACAAACATCTGATCAAGCAGCAGCGTAATAAAAAACGAAAAGGAGAATCCCGTGATTCTCCTTTAGTGTATTAGGAGTGAATCAGCATGGAGTGGACAAAAGAGCAACGATACAGAACCATGGACGACGTGTCCGAAGAGGAAATTCAAGGGTTAGCAAAACTAGTGAATCAATGCCCATGGCGCCAGTCTTTTCATATTCAGCCAGTGACAGGATTGTTAAACGACCCGAATGGATTTAGTTATTTTCATGGGGAATATCATTTATTCTATCAATGGTTCCCGCTTGGGCCGGTTCACGGGTTGAAACATTGGTATCATACGAAGTCTAAAGACCTGGTTCATTGGGAAAATGTTGGAATGGGCATCGGGCCGTCGAATGAGTTTGATCGTCATGGGGCGTATTCCGGAAGCGGGATTGAGCATGATGGGAAATTATATTTCATGTACACTGGCAATACGCGCGATGAAAATTGGAATCGACAACCCTATCAATGTTTGGCTGTGATGCGTCCGGATGGTAGTATTGCCAAAATGGATGCACCGGTGATTGCAGAAGTTCCGCGCGGTTATACCGATCATTTTCGCGATCCAAAGGTCTGGAAAAATGGGGAACACTTTTATGCAGTGATTGGTGCTCAAAGGGAAAATGAGACTGGAAGTGTAGTTTTATACCAGTCTAAGAATTTAAAAGATTGGCAGTTAGCAGGCGAAGTGAAGACAGGGTTAGGTGAAGAGTTCGGTTATATGTGGGAATGTCCGGATTACTTTGAGTTGGATGGGCAAGGCGTATTCCTCTTTTCCCCACAAGGGTTAAAAGTAGATGGTGACAGCTATCTTAATATTTATCAATCAGGGTATGTAGTTGGAAGTCCAATAGATTTAGAAAATATCGAATTAAAGCATGGTTCATTTCATGAGCTGGATCGCGGTTTTGACTTTTACGCGCCGCAAACAACGGTTGATCACCGGGGGAGGCGGATTTTAGTTGGGTGGATGGGATTACCGGAAATTGACTATCCTACTGATAAAAATGGCTGGGCACACTGTTTAACACTTCCTCGTGAGTTAACGATTAAAGACGGAAAACTGATTCAACAGCCGGTTTCTGAGCTGAAATTGCTTCGCGGAGAAAAGGTGGAAACCAGCCAAAGTGTTGAGAATGAGAATGTTCGTCTCGGTAACTTTGAGGGAGACGTGTATGAGCTTCTTGCGGAATTCTCTGATAGTACGGCTGAGGAGTTTGGTTTGGAACTTCGGGTTGGAGAAATGGAGAAAACCGTGATTAAATATGATGGTGTTGCGAAAAAGGTTGTGTTTGATCGGACTAGGTCGGGCGAATCTTTCGCTGAGGAGTTTGGTACGGTTCGGAAATGTACGTTGGACGCTGAAAAGATTTCAATTCAAATCTTTGTTGATGTTTCCTCTGTTGAAGTGTTTGTAAATGATGGAGAGGAAGTATTTACTGGAAGGATTTTTCCTGGTAAAGCTAGTAGTGGAATACGTGTGTTTGCTCGTGGTGGGCATACGAATGTAAAGGCAGTTAAATGGGATATCAAATAATTTTTTAGTCGTACTAGAGGTGACAAAATGGGAAAGCTATTTTCGATTGGTGAAGTGTTAATTGATTTTATTCCTCTTCAAAAAGGGGTTGCCTTAAAGGATGTTGTCGCATTTGAGAGAGCTCCAGGGGGAGCACCGGCAAATGTGGCTGCGGCTGTTGCCAAATATGGGCAGGATGCAGCGATGATTTCTAAATTAGGGAACGATGCATTTGGCGATTTTTTAGTCGAAAAGCTTGTTGAGGCAGGTGTTGAGACAGATAAAGTATACAGGACTGGTGATGCGAATACGGCCTTAGCTTTTGTCTCGTTAAAAGAAAACGGGGAACGTGATTTTTCGTTTTATCGTAATCCTTCTGCTGATTTGTTGTTATGCGAGGCGGAAATCGAGCCAACATGGTTCCAGGCGGGGGATATACTCCATTTTTGCTCGGTTGATCTGGTGGAAAGCCCAATGAAACATGCTCATAAAAAAGCGATTGCCGCTGTTTCAGCTGCGGATGGCTTGGTCAGCTTTGACCCGAATGTGCGGCTTCCGCTTTGGGAAGAACCAGAGGACTGTCGTAAGGCAATTCTCGAATTTTTACCGACTGCAGATATCGTAAAGGTTTCCGATGAAGAGCTTAATTTTATTACGGGAATACAAGATGAGTCGGAGGCTATACAATCGTTATTCGTTGGAAACGTGAAGGCAGTTGTCTACACAAAGGGAGCTGCCGGAGCGGATTTAATTTTAAAAGATCAAAAGTTTGAATCGAGCGGATATTCTGTTGAAGCGGTGGACACAACTGGAGCTGGTGATGCGTTCATTGGCGGATTTTTATATCAATTACTAGAATTGCATGCAAATCCTGAAAACATTGAGGAAGTGCTGCGAGACCACCAAGCCTCTATCCTCCATTTTGCCAATGCTAGCGGTGCTCTCACTACAACAGGAAAAGGAGCAATCTCTGCTCTACCGACTAAGAGGGAAATTGATGAGCTTATAGGGTCATAATACTTATACTTGGATTAAACATATTGAAGGGTGAAATCACATACCGTGCTGTTGCAAAGGAACTTACGGTTGTTTAGGAAAGGCTCATAAATGCGGCTTGATGTAATAGTGATTTTTGCTAGTCGGTATCATTCCTAGCAAAATTTGAAAAGAGAAGGTCATTTATCCATTCACTGAACTGATAAATGACCTTCTCTTAATTTTGTGTATATTTCCTCATACCTTTAAGGATCATGAGGTTTTTTGTTATTTTATAACGAAAAGTGTCATTGATATTGTCTGAATATAATGTATAATAAAATAATTAAAAAATTCTAAAAAAGGTGTGAACAACAAATGAATATGCTAGCAAGAATTAGTACAGTAGCAGGTAACACTTTTATCTACTGGGTTTTACTATTCACGGCTTTAGCCATGGTGTTTCCAGGCGGTTTTACCTGGATTGCCCCTTATATCTCGATCCTTCTTGGAATAATCATGTTTGGGATGGGATTAACATTATCTGTAGAAGATTTCAAGTCCGTATTTAAACAGCCTCTTGCCGTGTTCGTAGGGGTTGCAGCTCAATACATCATAATGCCAGGTGTAGCTTATCTTCTGGCAGTAGGGTTGAATCTCCCTCCTGAAGTGGCAGTTGGTGTAATATTGGTCGGTTGCTGTCCAGGTGGAACTGCATCCAATGTAATGTCGTACCTAGCAAGAGCAAATGTCGCTTTGTCAGTTGCGGTTTCATCGGTAGCGACTTTGGTATCACCGATCCTAACCCCGGCGCTTATTTACCTATTAGCGAGCCAGTGGCTTCCTGTATCTGGAAAGGACATGCTTCTCTCTACAGTTCAAATCGTTCTTCTTCCTATTATTCTTGGTATCGTCTTCAAATGGATTTTGAAGGACAAAGCAGAAGAAGGGGCGAAAATCCTGCCACTTGTTTCTGTAATTGGAATCGTCGGTGTTATCGCAGCAGTAGTAGCAGCGAATAAAGCAAATATCCTGGAATCTGGATTGGCAATTCTTGGTATGGTTATTCTCCATAATTTTGTTGGATTGGTATTAGGTTTCTTTATTTCAAAATGGTTCAAATTCCCGTATGCCGATCAAAAAGCAATCTCAATCGAGGTCGGAATGCAGAACTCAGGACTTGCCGCAGCGCTAGCAACTGCCCATTTCTCTCCACTTACAGCTGTTCCGAGTGCGATTTTCTCAGTGTGGCATAATATTTCTGGACCATTGGTTGCCACCTACTGGGCAAAAAGGGCAGCAAAACAAGAACTGGAAATGAAACAGGCTAAAAAAGTATCCTAAATGTTAGGTTGACTCAAAAGAACAGGTATGAAGATGTAATATAGCCCCGTTTTAGGGGGCATGTCTATAGGAAATAAGGTTAATAATAAGAGGTTTTCCGATTTTTGTTTTTCAGGCGTTACTTTTAATAAATTCTGGTGAATGACCGGTACAAAATAACCAATTTCATCTTTTTTATAGAATAATAAGAAAATAGCTTTTATAATAAATAGGAAAATTTAGGAAATATAAGGAATGAAACATGACTTTAGAAACAATGGAACTTATCGAATTCTTTTTATCCTATTATCTGAGTGTTCAAGTAATGTTCAGTATCTTAGTATTTTTACTTGGCAGGATCGTGCTTGATGTTTTCGAAACAGGTGTTTATGAAAATCCCAAAACCGTATTCCAACGGACGCTTACGTTTGTGACCAATACTTTTCTTGGTGTAGGACCGTATCTGAACAAGAAATTTTTAAAGTACTCTTTCTTAAAAAGAAAGTTCTTTATGTTGATTGCTATTGTTGTCCAATTCTTTGCCTCTGTTATTGTTTATTATGTGATTAAAAATCTGCTCCGGTTGATTTTGTTATAAATTAAAGATGGCCTTCCATCAGTTTATCTGTTGGGAGGCCAGTTTTATAATAAATATTTCCATCAATCTATTCTCGGTATTTGGCGATTAAATAATTCACCACATCTTCCATCCTGGCTTTGCGGGACCCTTTCACCAAAATAGTAGTTCCTGGGGATAGAGCTTCAAGAGCCTGAGATAAGTATATTTTATGTTCAAAATGAATGACATTTTCTGGTGGCATCCCATGTTCCAGTGCTGCTTGCGAAATCATCCTGGCATCATCACCAATGGTATAAAGTACATCTACTTCTTTCATTGCCGCATACTTCCCTATTTCCATATGTGCATCCTTAGAGATGACTCCTAATCCTAACATGTTTCCGAGAACAGCGATTTTTGATCCTTCTTTTCCTACGTTCGTCAGGACGTCAACTGCCGCCTTCATCGCGTTTACATTAGCACTGAAGGTATCATCTATTAGGGTGATATTGTTTTTTAATGTAGTAGTAACCAGCCGCATTACGGGTTTGTTATATTGGCGCAAGCCTCTTGAAATTTCTCTTGGTGAAAAGCCAAGAAGATCACCAATGGCAATTGCAAAAAGTGCGTTATAGATATTGTGCACACCAAAAATCGGAATAAAAAAGGGAACGTACCTGCCCTTAAGTCTAACCGTGAAACTCATGCCTTCATCGGTATATTCCACTTTCACTGCTCGATAATTTGCTTGCTTGTTAATTCCAACCTTTATTACAGTTCCTGGGAAGGAATGGATTAGCAAATGCTTAGAATTTTCATCATCTGTATTAAACAAGAAAATACCAGATTGGTCCATATGTTGAATAAGTTCCGATTTGGCTGCTGCTAACTTTGTAACGTCACCGCCAAAGTTTCCTAGATGAGCAGTTCCGATATTTGTAATCACACCAATATTAGGTTTAATAAAGCGGCAATGTTTGATAATGTTTCCAGAATAAAGAATTCCAAATTCCACCACAACTGCTTGATGAATATTTTTAAGCCTCTTAGCGCTCTTTTCCGTACTGTTAAATGAATTTTTCCTATGTCTTGATTCGTAGATTATCCATCTTTGTCGTAAAATCGAAGCTATCATTGATTTGGTTGTTGTTTTTCCAGCACTGCCCGTAACCGCAATCGTTGGTCGCTGATTATTAAGGGACATATCGATTACCCCTAACTATATTGATATTAGTAGTCTGCGATAATAGCTTATTCACAGTAAGATAATCCAGTGTGGGTATAAGTTCTAGGCAGAGTATTCATTTTTTGAAACATTTCCGGTACTCAACCGTCTACTATTTATTGGAATTTTTTGTATTGCGTGACTTTTTACAGGAATTTAACAGAAAAAAATAGAATATATAGATATAATGTCTTAAAGAAGACGCTAGAGGAGGATGTTACGTGACTCGAGAACAAATGAACCCAACGATAGAGAAAATTCTTATAAACATTGAAAAGGTTATGATTGGAAAAAGAAATGTAGCCGAGCTTAGCCTTATTGCCTTATTAGCAGGAGGCCATGTGCTGCTAGAAGATGTACCAGGTGTGGGGAAGACGATGATGGTCCGTGCACTTGCGAAGTCTGTTAATGCTAACTTCCGGAGGATCCAATTTACTCCTGACCTATTACCCTCAGATGTGACCGGAATTTCGATTTATAATCCAAAGGAAATGGAATTCGAATTTCGACCAGGACCGTTGATGGGGAATATTATCCTCGCAGATGAAATTAACCGAACCTCACCCAAAACCCAGTCTGCTTTACTTGAAGGGATGGAGGAGGCGAGTGTAACGATTGATGGCGTAACCCATCGACTGCAAAAACCATTCTTTGTTATGGCCACCCAAAATCCAATAGAGTACGAAGGAACGTATCCACTGCCAGAAGCACAGCTCGATCGCTTTTTGTTGAAGATGAAAATGGGCTACCCTGAAGTAGATGAAGAGATAGAAGTTCTAAATAGGGCACAAAAGGTTCCGCCAATTGAAGACCTTTATTCAGTCATTGACCTTGAAGGTTTAATAGCACTGCAAAAAGAAATTAAAGAGGTTTACGTGGATGAAACGATAAAGCGCTATATCGTGGATATCGTTAATCAGACGAGACGCTTTCCTGGGGTCTACCTTGGTGCCAGTCCAAGGGGGTCAATCGCTTTGATGAAAGCGGCACAAGCCTATGCCTTCATGTATGGCCGTGACTTTTGTCTTCCAGATGATATCCAGTATTTAGCACCATTTGTACTATCACATCGAATTATTTTGAAATCAGAAGCAAAGTTTGAAGGAATTACAGCAGAAGAAATTGTAAACCGAGTGATTATGAGAATACCTGTTCCTGTACAAAGGCTTGTGAAGTAACCATGAAGAAATTGTGGATTCCATTTAAAAAAGTATGGAAGTTTGTGGTCTTACTATTTTTGATAGTGCTTACTTTTTCATATGCGATGTTTCAGGGGGGATTTGTAAGCTGGTTTTTATTTTATAGTTTCTTACCTTTTGCGCTCTATTGTGTGGGCCTATCATTTTATTCTCTGGATGAGCTGGAAATTACGCGTGAAATACCAAAAACAGACTTTAATGCGGGTGAGTCTTTAAAGGTTACTGTAAATGTGAAGAGAAACTCTATCTTCCCTATCTTCTATTTGCTTATTGAAGATAAATTATCAGATACACTTACTCATTCTCATCATAAAAAGAAAGCCAAGGCACTAGTATTACCTGGTTTTAAGAAGGAATTTACCTATGAATATATTATTGATAATTTGCCGAGAGGGGAGCATATATTCGACAGCTTTATCGTTCGAACAAGTGACCTTCTTGGATTAGTTGAAAAAGAAAAAGCTCATTATGCAGAAAGTAAAGTCATCGCCTATCCAGCCTATACGGAGTTGGTTTACCGCCCATTTGAGACACATTTCGATCAAGGGATGACCGCATCAAGAGAACGGGTCCAGCGTGATACCACACTAGCGATAGGTGTAAGGGATTACCAGCCTGGGGACCGCTTCTCATGGATTAACTGGAAAGCCTCTGCAAAACGGAACGAAATCATGACAAAGGAATTTGAACAACGCCAATCGCATGATGTGTTTGTTGTAATGGACTGTTCTCCTGATATGCATTTTGAGGGGGTTGTTTCCTTTACCGCCTCTTTATTACGAGCCGTTCTAAAAAAGGGAGCACAAACGGGTCTCTTAACGATTAGCAGAGAGAGGGCATCCTTTCCCATTAGGGGAGGAGAAGATCAACTGCATCAGCTCTTTTATCATCTTGCCAGGATAGAAGCAAAAAGTTCTTCCTCGTTTGAGAAGGTGTTAGAGACTGAGGGAATGTTTGTCCAGCAAACGGTATCCTTCTTACTAGTAACCGCCCAATTAACAAAGTCTTTAATAGAAAAGGCAGGCTTTCTGGGACAAAGAAAAGGAAAGATTACTCTTTTTCTGATAAAAGGAGAAAAAGAAGCTCCTACTCAAAGTGAAAGGTCCCTTATCGCTCTTGCAAATGCACGAAATGTACGGGTTCTAATGGTTCATGAAGGGGAATTTGCTTCAGCCTTCTCGGAGGTGAATTTGCGATGAAAAGAAATTTTCAAGCTTTTCTTGTATATTTATTGGGATTTTTGCTTTTATGGGAATGGTTGCGTCCGGTGGAGCAATTAACTCAAACGGACCATATTGAAATGTTTGTTATTTTTATTCTCCTTTCTTTTGCAGTTTCCTTTTTAAGACTAAAGTGGATTTGGCAAATGATTTTAAAGATATGGTTTATCCTCTTTTCTGTTCATATGTTTCATTATGATACAGGATTCTTTCAATTAGGCTGGCTGTTTTCCTTTTTAAGGAATTTGACTACTAATTTTAGTACGATCATAGCTCTTAATTGGGTAGGGATAACAAATGAACTTCGAACACTTTTGTTTTTTATTTTGCTTTGGTTAATGGTTTACTTAGTGAATTATTGGCTCTTGAATCGGCAAAGGATTTTTATTTTCTTCTTTATGACACTTATTTATATAACGGTTTTGGATACTTTTACGCTTTATAGTGCGAAAACAGCGATTGTTCGAACGGTTGTTGTAGGATTTGCTGTCATGGGGATGTTAACCTATTACAGAATTTTGGCTAAGGAAGAGGTAAGCACAGATTCTATTATTACTCGAAAATGGATGAGACCTTTAGTGATAATGATAGCTTTTAGTGTTATTGTTGGGATTATTGCACCTAAGTTCGAACCAATATGGCCAGATCCTGTTCCATATCTTCAGGCTGCTGGCAATAAAGGCGGAGAAGATACAAATGGAAAGGGTGTTTCTAAAGTTGGTTATGGTACCGACGATACTCAATTAGGCGGTCCTTTTATAGGGGATGACAGTACCGTATTTAAGGTAGAAGCAGGGCAAAAGAATTATTGGAAGGTAGAAACAAAGGATCATTATACGGGAAAAGGCTGGATTCCTTCTAGTTCAACTTCTATTCAAATAGGAGGAGATGAGTTAATACCTATTAGCTCTATACCTTCATCGGTAGAAACCAGGGATACATCTGCAAGATTATTCTTATTTATGGATTATGAGCACCTTATTTATCCTGCAGGTATTCAAAGGGCGCAATTTGAACGCAGCTATACCTTGGAGATAGATTCAACGAAGGAAAAGATTTCAATCTTCGGTTTTGATTCTAAGCCTATTGCTCCCGATGCCTATACAGTTGAGTATAAAATTCCACAATATGAAGCAAGTAATTTAAGGGAGACTAGTGTTGTCGACCCAGGACAGATAAGTACAGAATTCCTTGCCCAATATACACAGCTGCCGGAGAATCTTCCTGAAAGAATTAAGGAATTAGCACAAAGTATTACCGAAGGCGAAACAAACTGGTTTGATAAAGCAAAAGCAATCGAGCGACATTTTAGTGGCTCTGAGTTCCGTTATGATCAAAAAAATGTGGCAGTTCCTGAAGAAGATGATGATTATGTCGATCAATTCTTATTTGATACAAAAGTAGGGTATTGTGATAATTTTTCCACCTCGATGGCGGTTCTGCTTCGAACATTAGGAATACCTACTCGTTGGGTAAAAGGGTATACCGGTGGGGATTTTCTGGAATATAGTGAAGGGGATACTTCGAAATCAATCTATGAAATTACCAATAATAATGCACATTCATGGGTAGAAGTTTATTTCCCTAACCAAGGCTGGGTACCCTTTGAACCAACTAAGGGTTTTACAAATGACGTTTCGATTAGTTTTACAAATCCAGATGGAACACCTGCTGCTACGGAAACAACTGCTCAGCCAGCACCAAAACCACAGCAGAACCCGGAGGAGGATAGCAGCAGTTCGACGGATAAGGATAATTCTTTTTCATTTAGTGGTTTCTGGTTGAGTATAAAAATATTTTTTAATAATAACTGGAAATTGATTTTATTAGTATCTGCAATAGTTGTTGGGGCAGCGGGCCTTCTGTATCGATCCCGAGGAAAGTGGATACCGCATTTATATTTACTTCAGTTCCGATTAAGAAAAAAGGATGAAAACATTGGTAAGGCTTACCTCATTCTTCTAGAGCAACTGGAGCGTTATGGCCTAAAACGTAATGATGGCCAAACGCTTAGAAATTATGCACGATACATTGATACCTTCTTTGCATCTAGGGAGATGTCAAAGCTAACCGACAGATATGAGCAATATCTATACCACCAGAAACTTCCTGAGGGAAGCTGGAAGGATTCACGTGAATTGTGGGAAAATTTAATTAAAAAGACAATTGCTTGACCGATAAAACAACCTATTGTTACAATAAGGCGTAAATTTATACGGTTTTTCTTCATATATCCTCGAAAATAGGTTCGAGAGTCTCTACCGGGTCACCGTAATGACCTGACTATGAAGGCAGAAATTTCTGTCATAGCAATTGTGAGAAAGCTAGAATTCTGCCTTCCTGGTTTATATGGAGGGGGAATTCTAGTTTTTTTTTTGTGATAAAAGTAAATACTAACCTTATAATTTTGGAAGAGGTGGCCGTGTTGACAAATACAGATTTGATTGTTGTTTTAGACTTTGGAAGCCAGTATAACCAGTTGATCACACGCAGGATTCGTGAGTTTGGTGTCTATAGTGAACTTCATCCACATACGATTACCGCTGAGGAAATTAGAAAAATGAATCCAAAGGGAATCATTTTTTCAGGCGGACCGAATAGTGTATATGATGAAAACTCATTCCGCTGCGATGAAGAAATTTTTGAAATGGGTCTGCCTATCTTAGGAATTTGCTATGGTATGCAGCTAATGACTGTTCACTTTGATGGGAAGGTTGAAAAAGCAAAGAACCGTGAGTATGGGAAAGCGGTCATGAATCTCCAAAATCAGACGAAGCTTTTCCATGATATGCCTGAGGAGCAAGTGGTTTGGATGAGTCATGGAGATTTGGTTGTCGAAGCACCAGCTGGCTTTACAGTTGACGGAACAAACCCGTCCTGCCCGATTTCGGCGATGAGTAATGAGGACCGAAAATTATACGCTGTTCAATTCCACCCAGAAGTTCGACACTCCGTATATGGAAATGAGCTGCTTAAGAATTTTGTCTTTAATGTATGTGAGTGTAAAGGCGATTGGTCTATGGGGAACTTCATTGAAGTCGAAATGGCAAAGATTCGTGAGCAGGTTGGAGATAAGAAAGTACTTTGTGCCCTTAGCGGTGGAGTAGACTCTTCTGTTGTTGCTGTACTCATTCATAAAGCAATCGGAGATCAACTAACCTGTATTTTTGTTGACCATGGGCTTCTTCGTAAAAATGAAGCGGAAAGTGTCATGAAGACCTTTGCAGAAGGCTTCCATATGAATGTCATTAAAGTGGATGCAAAGGAACGTTTCTTATCTAAGCTAGAAGGGGTCTCAGATCCAGAGAAAAAGCGAAAAATTATTGGCAATGAATTCATTTATGTATTCGATGACGAAGCAACAAAGCTTAAAGGGATTGACTTTTTAGCACAAGGAACGCTGTATACCGATATCATCGAAAGCGGAACCGCAACTGCACAAACGATTAAATCTCATCATAATGTTGGCGGATTACCTGAGGATATGCAATTTAAATTAATCGAACCATTGAATACCCTTTTTAAAGATGAGGTCCGCGCCGTTGGTACGGAGCTTGGAATTCCAGATGATATTGTTTGGAGACAGCCATTCCCTGGACCAGGTCTTGGAATTCGTGTCTTAGGAGCGATTTCTGATGAAAAACTTGAAATTGTTCGTGAATCCGACTGGATTTTACGTGAAGAAATAAAGAAGGCTGGACTTGATCGTGAAATATGGCAATACTTTACGGTACTGCCAGACATTCGCAGTGTTGGTGTAATGGGCGATGCCAGAACATACGATTATACAATCGGTATCCGTGCCGTTACTTCTATAGATGGAATGACTTCTGATTGGGCTCGGATCCCATGGGATGTGCTCGAAGTTATATCAACTCGAATTGTAAATGAAGTTTCGCATGTTAACCGAGTGGTCTATGACATTACGAGTAAGCCACCAGCAACCATTGAATGGGAATAAATTTTATAGAATAGTTCTAAAAGCGAACGTTTTTAAATATAATTTTAAAAACGTTCGCTTTTTGTGTTTACAAGTTGGGAAATCCCTGATAAGATAAAGGAGAAGTAAATAATTTGTCGATTTAACTCGTATAATCTTGGGAATATGGCCCAAAAGTTTCTACCGAGCCACCGTAAATGGCTTGACTACGAGGCAGTGTTAAAAACAGAGGTTATTCCTCTATTATTTACACTTGCCCCAAGTCAAGCGTTCCGGTAGATATCGGAGCGTTTTTTGTTTTTATAAAAGAAAGATTCCTAGGGGGAAGAAGAATGCAAAAGTATTTTATGTTTAAAGAATTAGGGACGAATTATCGTCGTGAAATTATTGGCGGCATGACTACCTTCTTGGCGATGGCCTATATATTAGTCGTTAACCCGCTTACGTTGACCCTTTCTAGTGTAAAGGATTTTCCTGACGCACTTCGAATGGATTATGGAGCAGTATTTGTAGCAACAGCCTTGGCTGCTGCAATTGGATCCATTGTTATGGGATTACTCGGAAAGTACCCACTTGCTTTAGCGCCAGGTATGGGACTAAATGCCTTCTTTGCTTATACAGTTGTGTTAGGCAGCGGTATTCCATGGCAGCACGCTCTAGGTGCAGTATTCATTTCCGGAGTATTTTTCTTCTTATTAACACTTACAGGATTACGTGAGAAATTAATTAATGCGATTCCGATTGAGTTAAAGCATGCGGTCGGGGCCGGAATTGGTTTATATATTACCTTTATTGGATTGCAAAGTGCTGGTATTGTAGTAAACAATGATGCGACCCTTGTAGGATTAGGTGATTTGACAGCTGGACCAACTTTACTAGCAATTTTCGGAATCATTGTGACGGTTATACTGATGACTAGAGGGTTTAATGGAGCAGTATTTCTCGGAATGATTATTACTGTTATCGTAGGAATGATCTTTAACTTAATTGACACACCAGATAAAATTGTCGATACCGTTCCAAGTATAGCACCTACATTTGGAGCCGCGTTTTCTTCTTTTACCGATAGTTCGTTTTACTCAATGGCCATGCTTGGAATTATATTGACGCTATTGTTTGTTGATTTCTTTGATAATGCAGGGACACTTGTAGCAGTGGCGAATCAAGCAGGAATGATCAAAGACAATAAATTACCACGTGCAGGCAGAGCTTTAATTGCTGACTCAGTAGCAACAACTGTTGGTGCAGTCCTTGGTACTTCAACAACAACGTCTTATATTGAATCATCTGCCGGTGTAGCAGCTGGTGCAAGAACAGGTTTTGCTTCACTTGTTACCGCAGCATTGTTTATTCTATCACTGTTCTTCTTCCCGTTATTATCAGTAGTAACAGCTTCAGTTACAGCACCAGCCTTAATCATTGTTGGAGCGTTGATGGTAGGTTCGTTAGGGAAAATTGAATGGACGAAATTTGAAGTTGCTGTACCAGCCTTCCTTACTATGATTGCTATGCCTTTGACATATAGCATTGCAACAGGTATTGCTGTAGGATTTATCTTTTACCCAATTACGATGATTGTTAAAGGTAAAATGAAAGATGTTCATCCGATTATGTATTTCTTCTTTGTCATTTTCATTCTATACTTCATTTTCTTACAATAGTGTCGAAAGAGTCTGTGATCATCACAGGCTCTTTTTTGTGCTGTGAACTATTTCACAAAATATTTTTATTTTTCATAAAAATAGATAAATTTTTCCAATTTTCTGCTTTATGATAGGGGTATAAGAAGGAGAATGGAAAGGGAGTTTTGAAAGTGAACATACTAAACGTTCGGGAGCTTGGAAAAAGCTTTGGGAAGTTAGAAGCAGTGAAAGGTGTGTCCTTTTCGGTGGAGAAAGGCGAGTCCTTCAGTCTACTTGGACCGAATGGTGCGGGCAAATCCACTACAATCAACATGATAACCGGTTTATACCCTCCGACCTCAGGAAGTATTCAAATAACGGGTGTTGATGTTATCAAAAATCCAAAACAAGCCCAAAAGTCGATAGGGGTTGTACCTCAGGAAATTGCACTCTATGGGACATTATCAGCAAGAGAGAATCTAAAATTTTGGGGGAGGATGTATGATTTATCTGGAAATGCTCTTGAAAAATCGGTTGATGAAGTCCTTGAAATCATTGGGCTGACAGACCGAGCAAAGGACAAAATCAATACCTTTTCGGGCGGAATGAAGCGGCGGGTAAATATAGGTGCTGCCATTTTACATAAACCAGACGTATTAATCATGGATGAACCCACAGTTGGAATCGATCCACAGTCAAGAAATCATATTCTCAACACCGCAAAATCCTTAAATCAAAATGGAATGACTATAATCTATACTAGTCATTATATGGAAGAAGTGGAATTCCTTTGTGAACGGATTGGGATTATTGACCACGGGGAGTTAATTGCTTGTGGGACCCTTCGTGAGCTGAGGGAAACCATCGGTGAACGGTCAAGAATTATCATCTCTTTGGATAAAGAAAGGTCGAATCATTTAGAGATTATAGGTTTACTAGAGGGTTTGGCAGTGGAAAAAGATATCCTGATAAAAGACAATTTGCTTACCGTTTTTCATAAAGAACCGCAAGCAATTCTAAGTGAATTAATCCAGCTGGTGACAAAAGACGGGACGAAGATTACATCTGTAGAAATTGTTGAACCCAACCTAGAAAGTGTCTTTTTGCATTTAACTGGTAGAAGCTTAAGAGATTAGGGTGCGATGATGATGACTTCCTGGTGGCTGGCGTGGAAAGATTTACTGATTATTATTCGTGATAAGAAGGCTTTATTAACGTTAATCGCGATGCCTCTTTTGTTAATTGCTATTTTAGGATCAGCATTTGGCGATATGATGGATGGTGATGAAGATGTTACGATTAAAAAGTTCACATTGGGAATTGTTAATTTAGATCAGGGACAGTTAGGCGGAGTATTATCAGAAGAGGTTTTTGAAAAGGAACTATCTGATCAAATTAAGGTTAAATATTTTCAAGAAGAAGAGATGGTTAAAAAAATTAAGGACCATAAACTTGATGTAGGAATTGTTATTGATGAGGATTTTACAGCTTCCTTGATAACGGGAGAACAAGCGCGTGCAAAACTAATCTCAGTTCCTGACCCTGGTATTAAAGCAACCATCGTTTCAAGTGTAATAGAACAATTCGGTCAATCCGTACCAATCGAAGCAATGTCAGCAAATATGGCACTACCTGTTCAAGGTAATACCTCCGCAGAAGAACCCAGTCAAAACCTCCTTAATGAAACATCTATTGATGCAGACACGAATCCAGTTAGTTCTTTTCAGTATTATGCTGCTGCCATGGGTGTCATGTTCCTGCTAATGACCGTCGTTCAAGGTGTTTCGGCAATGATTCTTGAAAAAGAGCAAGAGGTCTTTAAACGATTGCTGATATCAAATCTAACCTACATAAACTACTTAACTGGAAAAATGATTGGTTTAATTGCTATATCTTTATTGCAGGCTTTTGTGATTATCATTGGCACAAAGCTTATATTTGGAGTTGACTGGGGAAACTCAATCTCCGGTGTTGTAATCTTTTGTCATAAGTGCTTGTGGTTTGGGTGTATTGGCAGGCTCTTTTATCAAAACAGAGAAAGGCTTTAATGCTGCTGGAATGTTAGGAACGCAAATTTTCGCTGCCTTAGGCGGGAGTATGGTGCCGTTATATATATTCCCAGATTGGTTTGTTTCTGTTTCTAAATTATTGCCGAATGGTCTCGCACTCCAAACTTATTTAGATTTAATGTCAGGGGCATCGTTTTTTGAAATTATCCCTGCAGTACTGAGCGCAATTGGCTTAGGGGTATTATTCTTTGCGATTGGCTTATTTCGCCTTTCAATCGAAAGGAGAGGGAAGTATGCGTAGGATTGGGGCAATAGCATGGCTTCATTTAAAGGAACTTTTTAAATCACCGGGAGCTTTGGTTATGATGTTTCTTTTGCCGGGCTTATTTGGCTGGATTTTTGGTGGAATTGCTATAGAGTCAGGACAAACAAAACCAGTAATAGATGTTGTAATGAATGAAGAAGAACATAGCGCTGAAATCTTCAATCTTTTGAAGAAAAATGAACACTACCAGTGGAATAAAGCAACATTGCAGGAAGCAAAGGAACATGTGGAAGGGCAGGATACAGTAGCTGCCATAGTCATTCCAACTAACATCCAACAAAAAGTCATGGGAAAACAACCATTGTTTGATGTGATTCTTCGCAATAAAACAGAAAATTACCTTGTTTTAGAGCCGCATTTGCAAGGAACAGCAAACTTAATTATTCGCGTCCTTCAGATTGAGGAGGAAAGCGTTTCTGCCGCTCTGCCGGATTTACTGGAAGCAGTCGCAACAAGTAAAGGAGTTGCCATCGAAAAACAAACGATTCAAAGGGATGATAACATCTCAGTGGAAATAAATTTAATGTTTGTTGGTTTTGCTATCATGTTTATGATGTTTGGTCTTTCGGGCGCTGCATCTACTATTCTAGATGAAAGAATAGGTGGTACATGGGGCCGTCTGATGGTTACCCCAGCTAGTAAGCTGCAGATTAGTTTAGGATATTTAATTGCATATTTTCTGATGGGCTGGATTCAGTTCGCAGTATTAATGGTTGCCATGAACCTTTTGTTTGACACCACCTGGGGGAACTTAACCTATATGATCCCTTTTGCTTCTTTAGTCATATTATGTGTGGTTGGTTTTGGTCTTATGATTGCTGGGATAGTAAAAACGAAACAGCAAGCTGGTGCAATAGGGGCAGTGTTAATCGTGAGTACGTGTATGCTCGGCGGTGTGTATTGGTCTATTGACCTTGTTCCAGAATACATGCAAAAGATTTCTTTAGCTGTACCCCAAAGCTGGGCGATGTCAGGTTTTAAAGAAATCATAAGTGGCAGCCTTCATCCCATTACGCTCATAAAGGATACACTAGCATTGCTTGCATTTACGGCGGGTTTCTTTTTATTAGCGATAAGAGGTATTACTTATAAATAATAGTTGTCGAATATTGTCGTTGACTTCTTGAATTGTCTCTTATAACATGGGAATTAGAGAGCGATAATTGTGACGAAATGGGGGGGAAGGGTTATGGTAAAGCTGTTGATTGATAAGGTGTTAAATAACAATGTTTTAATAGCTGAACACCCTTCCTACCAAGAAGTTGTTTTAATTGGAAAAGGAATTGGTTTCAATCGGAAACATGGAGATTTTATTGAAACGGATTCAGTTGAAAAACTATTTGTGCTAAAAAATGAAAAGGAACAGCAAAATTATATTAAATTGCTTCCTTTTATTGAGAATGAATTGCTAGAAGTAATTATATCTGCTATTGGTCTGATCAAACATAGAACCAATACGCTTCTAGATGAGCATATTCATGTAGCGTTAACAGACCATTTAATGTTCGCGATTACTCGTGCAAGAAAAGGAATGGAAATAAGTAATCCATTCTTGGTCGAAACAAAAACACTTTATCGGCATGAATATGAAATCGCCACAGAGGTTGTCCAGCTAATTAATGAAAAGACAGGAACTAACCTGCCTATTGGTGAAATTGGATTTATTGCCCTCCATATTCATAGTGCGATGACCAAAAAGAACCTTTCTGAGGTCAATCAACATTCTCAGTTAGTCAGCAGGCTGGTCAAGATGGTAGAAGAGCAGTTTGAAATTGATATCGATAAAGAAAGCATTGATTATATGAGGCTTGTGCGTCACCTTCGATTCACCATTGAGAGAGTCATTAAAGGAGAAAAAGTAGAGGAACCAGAAAAAATAAATTCCCTATTGAAACAAGAATATCCTGTATGCTATAATCTCTCATGGAAGCTCATTAAAGTGATGCAACAAACATTGAAATTGAAAGTATTTGATGCAGAAGCGGTGTATTTAACCATGCATTTGCAAAGAATACAGAAAAAATTTAAATAGTTATTATTTTTTACGTGTTACTGATTCGATCAGGCATGAGTGAAAAGTATTAATTGAAACAAAGGTTTTTGGGTAATCTATACCCGTAGCCTTATTCAATTGAACTTTTACTCATGCCTTTTTTTGTTTTTATGAAGTAAATGAAAACGCTTAATGAGCCATAAATAAATTGGAGGTATATATTATGTTTAAAAAAGCTTTCGGCGTCTTGCAAAAAGTCGGTAAAGCGTTAATGCTACCGGTCGCTCTTTTGCCTGCTGCAGGTATCTTGCTTGCTATTGGAGCAGCGCTTAGAAACCCAGCACTATTAGAATTAGCTCCGTTCCTAGATAACAGCACGGTTGATATGATTGCTGCTGTTATGCAAAAAGCAGGAGATGTCATCTTTGGAAACCTTCCGCTCTTGTTTGCGGTTGGGGTTGCAGTTGGTTTAGCTGGAGGAGAAGGTACAGCTGGTCTTGCAGCAATTATTGGTTACCTAATCATGAATGCAACGATGGGAACCGTACTTGGGATTACACCAGAAGATGTTAATGGTCTAAGTTATGCAAATGTTTTAGGAATTCCAACACTGCAAACAGGAGTATTTGGTGGGATCATCGTCGGAATATTAGCTGCGGCAATGTACAATAAGTTTTATGAAATTGAATTACCATCGTATTTAGGATTCTTTGCAGGTAAACGTTTTGTGCCAATTATTACGGCAGCGTCTGCTCTCGTTTTAGGGTTATTGATGATTTTTATTTGGCCGCCAATCCAAAACGGTCTAAATGCTTTCTCGCAAAACATGGTACATGCAAATTTAACAATATCTGCTTTTATTTTCGGAGTAATTGAACGATCATTAATTCCATTTGGTCTACATCATATTTTCTACTCTCCTTTCTGGTTTGAGTTTGGTGAATATGCAACCAAAGCAGGAGAAGTGGTTCGTGGAGACCAGCGGATTTTCATGGCTCAGATTAATGATAATGTTCAAAATTTAACAGCTGGAACATTTATGACAGGTAAATTCCCATTCATGATGTTTGGACTTCCAGCAGCAGCTTTAGCGATTTATCACGAAGCTAAGCCTGAAAAGAAAGTTTTCGTCGGAGGATTAATGGCATCAGCTGCTCTAACGTCGTTCTTAACAGGTATTACGGAACCAATTGAATTCTCATTCTTATTCGTTGCACCAATATTATTTGGTATCCATGCAATATTTGCTGGATTCTCGTTTATGATTATGCACATGTTAGACGTGAAAATCGGGATGACTTTCTCTGGTGGATTAATTGACTATATCCTATTCGGGCTAATTAACCCACAAACGAATGCTTGGATTGTTATTCCTGTAGGTCTGGTATTTGCGGTTGTATATTACTTTGGTTTCCGTTTTGCGATTCGTACCTTTAATTTAAAAACTCCAGGTCGTGAACTAGAGGAAGAAGAAAATCAAGCTCCAACTGGTAAAGCAGGATCAGGTGATTTGGCTTCAAATATTTTGGATGCGATGGGCGGCAAAGGAAATATTGCTCATTTAGATGCATGTATTACCCGCCTTCGTGTTTCTGTTAATGATATTAAAGATGTTGATAAAGCCCAACTAAAAAAGCTAGGCGCAGCGGGTGTGCTTGAAGTAGGAAACAACATCCAAGCAATCTTTGGACCGCGTTCAGAAACCATTAAAGGACAAATGAAAGACATTATGGATGGTAAAAAACCTCGTACAACAGTGAAAGCGCCAGAAAAAGGCGTGGAACAGCAAATCGAGGAAATTAATCCAGAAGCTCTTCAAAATGCACGCAGTACAGAAGATGAAGGATTTATGTCACCGCTGAAAGGTGAATTAAAATCAATCTCAGAAGTTCCAGACCAAGTGTTTGCTGGAAAAATGATGGGTGATGGTTTTGCGATTATCCCAGTAGAGGGTACAATTGTATCGCCTGTAAATGGGAAAATCGTTAACCTGTTCCCAACTAAGCACGCAATTGGAATTCTCTCTGATACAGGACGCGAAATTCTAATCCATGTTGGAATTGATACCGTAAACCTAAAAGGTCAAGGTTTTGAAACCTTAGTAGCGGAGAATGACATTGTAGAACAAGGTCAGCCATTACTAAAAGTTGATCTAGATTATATTAAAGAACATGCTACATCAACCATTACACCGATTGTCTTCACGAACTTAGCAGAAGGTGAAAAGGTAGTGATTGAAAAGCCAGGTCAAGTTGATCTGAAACAAACAGGAATTATAAAAATTACGAAATAAACAAAGAAGCCGGCTCACTCATTTAGAGCCGGCTTCTTATTGTTGAAAGTGTCTTTTGCCATTGAGCGATGAGTGATGAGAACCCGTAACATTTTAAAAAGAGAAAGAGCGGAAACTAGAGCAGTTGTCTGATGCCT
>NZ_NPDD01000213.1 GCF_002272245.1 Bacillus sp. 7884-1
CTCCTGGCCCAATAAGGCCAGAAGAACCGTCCCCTTGGTTTTCCCTTGGTTTTGTTATACTAAGAAAATTTCATTTACCAACAATCACACATCTAGTTTATAATAAAAGGATGTCCAAATTGGTCAATAGGAATAGATCTCTATGAAATTAGAAAGATTTAAGTAGGTGAGTACGATCGACATCATTGAAACACGGGTGAGAGGTTTTATTGAGGATATCCAACACCCTAAACAAAAAAAGAAGATAAATATTAACGATTTGGAACTTCAGTTGCGTAAGCTTATGGAGGATTATTTTGAAATGGACGGTTATTCGTTGTTTTATCATGCCATTCAAGCCTTGGAAGCTGAGGAACAACTAACCCCTATTAAAAATAATCAATATAATAGTAGAACCCCAGCACTTGCCTTGTATTACTGGGTTAATAATAAAGTTCAGGAAAACAAATGGGATCGTCTTGAGATGATGAAATTAGGTGATCATTTTGATTTTTCCTATTATGAACGGCATCCCGAATGGCAGACAATAGACGAATGGGATCGCATTCAGAATCTATATACATTTCTGCAAACTAGCCAGGAACGTGAAATCGTGTCAGTCGAGGAAAGAAGTCTAGAGCTCTTTGGTCATGAAAAATTCTTACTCGATGGTGATAGCTTTCCTGATAGTAAGGGATTTTTAGCTAGAATTGGAGTTTCAGAAGAGCAGCTTAAAATGGTGAACTATGGGGAGCCGTTTGTATTTTGGATGAAACAGGGGAAAGAGATAAAAGATATTCAGCGGGTATTGATTGTTGAGAACCTATCATTCTTTCATACTTCCATTAAGTTACTGGAAGAAAATCAACTTGACTATGAACCTGAACTGATAATCTATGGTGAAGGAACGAAAATTGAACGAAGCTTTTCTTTTTTCTTCCGAATGTTTCCACCGAACAACTATCTTTTCTATTACGCAGGAGATCTTGATGCAGCGGGATATGGGATCATTAGTAGACTAATAGAAAAATACCCGGATTGCTGTATTCAGCCCGCATTAAAAATCTATCGTAAAATGCTAGAGTGCATAGATAAAAGAAATGACCAAAAACAAGGTCAAACACAAAACATTAAATACCGTGATGCATTCTTTCAATGGTTTACGGAAGAAGAGCAAGCACTATTACAACAATTATGGCAGGAAAATAAACGAATCCCGCAAGAAGTCTTAACATTTGAAACATGGAGGCGATGGCAGTGAACGAATCATGGGAAGGCTTCGCCCAGAGGATGCAACGATTAAATCCACTGTTTGAGCTCGGGAGAGGAATGGAAGTAGGTGAGCTGAAACCTCATATCCAAACCATTTTGATGCAGGTGCTCCTAACCATCTTTTATCGAGAATTAAATGATGATGACCTCAGGCGTAAATCAGATATCAAATACATGGTTGAAGACTCTATTAAACAAATGAAGCTTCTCGCTGATGATAAGCAAATTGAACGGATTACAAGCGGGCTGTTGTATCAGGGAAAGGAAGAGTACAGCAAACCATTTGAGGCCTTATATTACGATGAAATCAGACAATCTTGGGAGACTCAGGTCTTTCGCTATGTCACGATGGATGAATTATATACGAATTTAGAGATGGGCGGATCGATTGTTTATAAACTCACTGATGTCTCTCAGGAAATGATTTTTATGAGCAGGGAAATGGCTGAGGAATTCTCCATCACGATTGAACAACTTTATAGTATGCAGCTGATTAAGAACGGTAATTTTCGAAAAGCTACCCGAAACCTCGATCACCTCATTTCACGTGTAAATCGCTTAATGGCGAACGAATTCTCTTTTCAAAAGGAAATGATCAACAATCCCAAAATCTTATTGATTGAAGAAGAATGGCAAAGGGCAGACAATCGTGTTGAAATTGAAAAGCAATTTGAAGAAGAAAAAAATCACTTCCGTACGATTACTAGTATGATTGATAAAACGAAACGCAGGAATGAAGAAGATGATTCTATTCAGAAAGAATTAATTCTGCTCCAAGAAAAAATTGGCCATACAAGGCAATTGCATGATCGTTTTGCGAAGCTAGTTATTCAAAATATTTCCTATGAGATGAAATTAAAAGCGGAAAACCCTTCATTATTTTGGGAAACCAGCCTGGTTTCATTTCGTGAACATTTTTATGAAAATTTGTTTATGAAGGAAGGATTTCAAAGGTTTGCGGAAATAGAAAGAGTTCTTTCTCCGTTATTTTCACCGAAGAATGAATTTATTTTGCCACTCGATTGGATCTGGGGTGAACAAGAATTCGACGAGAAACAGATAACCGAGACGTTAGTCGAAGAAGAGGGAGAAGAAAGCATTTCACATTTGCGAGTGACCAACTGGGATTCAGTTATTAAGGCATGGAGCTATGTATTTCAATTTTTACAAACAAACGGAGAATTTTCATTAAAGGATTTAAAAGAGCTGCCCTTAGAGGTGCAGGATTTATGGTTTGAAGAATCTGAAACGATTGATTTGTGGATGATGTTCGATAAAAAGCCGCTGAAGGTTCAAGTGCTGCATCGGAAGGAAGAAACCTTAAGCGATGAGAGGGAAATTCTTCTTTCTAAACTAATGAAAGAATACCCGCAATTTCAAGTGTTTGAAGGCTCAAAAATCTTTACCAAGTTTGACCATCGAGCGGAGCCTTTCCTATGGTATCAAATGAAAATTACCCCATTTAAAATCTATGTACAGGAGGGAGAACGATGAATGCAGAAAGTATTAAAAAGGCATCCGCTGTCTATTTTACTCTATTAAAAGATAAGGTAATCGACGAAAATAGTGAACACTTCCAGACATACTTTGATCCGGAAGTGAGGCAGACGGTTCTTTTATTAGCGGACGAATCCGGTACATATATCATTGAGGCACCTAAACGCATCCATTTAGTTGTTCAGCCAACCGGCTCCGTCTTTGCAACGAATTTTACCCATTTGAAAGATAAGCATAGGCAAGTGGAAACGAAGAAACACTTTCATCTTATTAGCATTGTCATCATGTCTTTTTTAGCAGCAATCGATCGCAATCAGGCTGCGAAAATCCGCACGAAGCGAGATGGGATTAGCTACTACGCATTAGAGCGGCAAGTCAATGATCTAATCAGTAAATGGGAGAACATTCTCAAAACTCAACCGACCTTCGGGGATGAAGAACGGATTGATATGAAGGAAGTTGTGACCACATGGAAATACATGGAGGTCGATAGTGACGATTTTGGGATTAAAAAAGGAAATCGGCGAACCCGCATCGGTTTAATTGCTGGGGCTATGCGCTTATTAGAGACAGAGGGGCTGATCGTCATTCTTGATCGGGACGATATAGCAAAGGTGATTCCTAAGAGTGAGCTTTTTGAGCGAATTGAATATTTGTATCACGATTATGATCGTTATGAACTAATTAAAAAGTTAATGACTGCGGAGGAGGATGAGCATGCCGAAAATCCATCGAATTAGAATTGTCAACCTGAAGTATGATGGCATGCAAAAGCAATACAAAGATACCACATTTAATTTTCATAATGATGAGACATCGACCAACGGGCTCATTGCGATGATGAATGGCGGTGGGAAAGGTGTGTTCCTTCAAACGATTTTCCAAATACTTAAACCTGGAACCTCATGGGGAAAGCAGAACAATCGATATTATCAGCAGTTCTTTTTTAATAATAAAGAGCAATTTATTCCCTATACCTTTCATGTTCTCATTCAATGGGAATTGGACGGTGCAGACCGCCACCACCTAATAACGGGTGGTATGTTCTCAGCTGAACAGCGGATTTCAATGAGTGAAGAAAGTGGAAATGAAAATAAAACCTTGGAACAGGAAGCAAAGATTCTCCCCAATATTACCTTTTATACACGAGAATTTGAGCGTAAAGAAGAGGCTGCACTTGAGCATATTCCACTTTATGAAAATGATGAGGTTGCTGAACCTGACACCCTGAAAGACTATTTAAAATGGAATGGATATGACGTTTACCGCGATACGAAGAAGCACTATCGCATCCTTGATACATACGGAATTAACCGTAAAGACTGGGATATTATGAAGGATATTAACAAGGATGAAGGCGGCGTTGGGAAATATTTCGAGGGAGCTGAGGATGACCATTCCCTGTTCCAAAAACGAATCATTCCTACAGTGAGTCAAGTCTTACATCGAACCGAACATCAAAAGAACGATCTGGTGGAGATTTTCAAGAGTCAGGCAAGTATCGCTAAGGACCTGCCTGTTCTTTTAAAAAGAGAGCAAGCCCATAAAGAGTTTTTAGAAAATATTGTTCCATTTGAAGAGCACTTAGCTAATGGAGTAGAACATAAAGAAATCATTCATGCAAGTACACAGACAGGAAGACAACTCCTTGGTGCGCTGCAGCATTTGAAGCAATCGGAAGAGGAAAGTTTGCTAGCTATCGAGAAAGACATGGAAAAATTAATCATAAGGCAAGCAGAACTTCGCTTTCAAAAAGATAATTTAGAGTTTGCAAAAGCTCACCGAGAGGTCATGGATTGGGAAAAGAAATTAGTGGAGGAAAGAGCTAAACATACTTCTTTACAAGAGATTGTTAAAGTGAAGCAGGAACGAAAAGAACAATTGGTCTTTCAAGCTTTATTAAAAGAATGGAGTGAAAACGAACAAAGTATCACCTCTCTGTCACAGCAGATTGCGACATTGGAACAAAATAGCGGCCTAGAGCAAGTGAATCATAAAATGGATGAAATCAAAGTAGAAGCTAGAAAAGAGTGGGAGCAATCTTATCAATCCATCCAAGATGGTGTTAAACAGTACTTGGGCTATCAAAAGTATCTTAAGAAAAAAGCAACAGAGTTCGCGCAGCAAGATAAACAAAAGACAAAAGACATTGCCCAGCTGAGTACTGAAATTGATTTCCTTTATTCGCAAATGCATAACTTTGAGTCTAAGGAAGCAGCACTCATCCAGACATTTGGCGACCGCTTAAGCTATGACTTTAAGGGCTTAAACGAGAGTCTTCTTAAACAAATTGAAGATAAAAAAGCTAGAGTAGTAGAGTTGCAAGAAAAAGATAAACAATCTAGTGAAGTGCAAAATCAGCTTGCGGCTTCACATGGTACGCTCGTCCAATCGATTCAGTTTTCAGAAGAAAAATGTGAAGAATTAAACGCAGCGAATGAAGTGCAAAAACAAAAAGAAGCAAAACTATTAGATAGGCTTCTTGGTATATTGGATGACGTTACTACACCGTTTACTCCTTCTCTTTTATCAAAGTATAGCTTACAAATAGAAGAAACATTGAACATAAACCGTCAACAAGCTGAACAAATGAAGAAAGAGCTCTGGGAAACACAACTCGACCATTCCTTAAACGATGAGCCTTTTTGGGTTGCAAATAAGGACGTGAAAGAATTAAAGGAATGGATTGATGAAAAGACTGGGATTGATGTGTTTTACGGAACTCAATTTCTTCAATCCTTAGGGACAGAGGAAATGGGGAGCTGCCTGATGTCAAATCCACTTCTTCCATACGGTTTGGTCGTAAGTGGGCAGCAATGGCAAAAAATAAATCATCAGGTACTTTCAGGCAGGATGTTTAAAAGTCCTGTTCCGATTTTCTTGCGCGAGGAAATGAATAGCGAACATCCCCAACCATCTTTTGTGATCATTAACGGAACGGAGAAAGAGCTATTATCGAATAAAAACCAATTCACGGACTGGAAAATAAAGATTGCTAAACAAATAGAAGAAAAGAAAGATGCTCTCCTTGAAATTGAAAAAACAGAAACTTCGTTACGTCGAATATTAAAAGAAATCGATCGGTTTTTATCGGGTGAGCTTTCTAGTGATATCGAAAAAGCTTGGAACAAGGAACAGAACGCTCTTCTTACGAAGAAAACGAAATTACAGGAAATCAAAACACAAGTTGATAAAGAAAAAGAATTACAGCTTGGGATAAAAGAACAGTTGGAAAAGACAAAAGGAAAGATAGAAAAGCTGATAAAAGCTGTAGAAACTCTAGAGGCTTTTGATCAAGAAAAAACTCTTCACCAAGAAAATAAACGAGTCAAACTTGAGAAAGAAAAACAAAAGGAAGCCTTGACTATTCAGCAACAAGAAATAGGAAAAGAACATCAATCTATCGTTGATCTGCAAAACCAGTGGAATCAAACGTATGTAGAATGGAAGCTTACAACTGAACAAAATATCAAGGAGATTTCCTTCTTTATTGAAGAAGCCGTTTTTCCTCCTGATCAAAAAGCGGACCAAAGCGAAGAGGTTCCTCATTTATCGCTTCATTTACTACAAGAGATAAACGGAAGTATCGAAGAGCTAAAGCAGCTGCAAAAATCAAAGGAAGAACAGGCTAGAGAATTACTCGTTCTACAAGCAAGAAAAGAAACCGAACAGAAGCAGCAAAAGAAATTAGAGAAGAAACTCACTACTCATAACGAGGATTGGAAGGATGCTCCAGAACCATCTGAACCAATCAGTATCTTAGAAAACATGCTGCAAACTGCACAGAAGGAAGCAAAGACAGCGGAAAAAGATGAACGGGATCAAGGAACGGCTGTAACCGTAGCCGAAACGTCCTTGAAGCATGCAGCAGAACAACGTGAAAAGTCCGGAAAGAAAGTCGAGAAGCATGAAAAACAGCCTGAAGAATGGGCAGAACTTGACTTAGTGGTAAAAGAAGTAGAAATTAAAGACCAAACAAAGTTGACGAAAGAGGAAGTAAAGCAGGCTGAGAAACGCAAAAAAGAAACAGAATATAATATTACTGGTTATGAAGGAGATTTATTAACACTATCCGTCATCTTAAAGGAAGAAGCGGGAGTATTTACGAATGAGGATGTAGAAAAAATTAAGAGTCAAGGAAAAGCATGTATCTTATCCTGGTGTGAAGAACATCAAGCGATACAAGAAGAAGGCCAAGAGAAGCATGCGAAAATCGATCAATCATTACGAAATTTAAAGCTGACGATTGAAGGCAAGGATTGGGAGATTCGCTTTAAAAATGAAGTATTAACAACACTTGACCATATGGATACTAGACACTATACGCATATCCAAACCATTGTAAAAAATATGAAGCGTTTTTCACAAAGCGGATTGGAACAATTAGAACGCGACAAAGAAAGAGCAGAAAAGGCGCAAAACTTCTGGGCTAGCCGTGCCAGCATGAAAGTGATGAGCATTTCAGAGGCAATCCGCTCGATGGTTGCGAAAATGAAGTTGAAGAATGAACGAGGATCCTTTCCGCTCGTCCAGCTCAAAGAAGATATTTTACCTAAAAAGCCTGAAGATATCGAACCGCTTCTGAAGCAGCATTTCGTAGCTGCGATTAATAAAATTACCAAACAATTTGACTTGATTGATGATCATAATCGAGCCTTAGACGAGGAAATAAAACAACTCATAAGTGATGAACAAATTTTATTTGTTTCACTAAGAAATCGTTATCCTGAACTGCTCGTCTATAACATGCGAACAGATAATGCCTTTATGTACGGAAAACCACAAAGAGAGCATTATTCAACTTGGCAGACGATTAATCAAGGTTCTAAAACGAAATCGGATGGCAGTGGCGGACAAAAGTTATCAGCTCGAATGGTGATGATGATGATGTTATTATCCGTTAAAAGCGAAACGGATCAAAGTTGGGTTCCTTTAGTCTGTGATAATCCGTTCGGACAAGCTGCCTCATCTCATGTCCTTGACCCGATATTTGCCGTTGCTGAGAAACTGAAATTTCAATTCATCGTCGTTACTCCGCCCGAACTGGTGAAAACGGAAATCAGCCAAAGATTTGAATCCTATTATAAATTAGACTTCATTCGAGAAAAAGGAAAAGAAATAGTTTCCGACACGATTGTTCCAGCATTTCGTATCTACCAGGGAGAGGAAGTCACTCAGGTTAGGTAACATATTGATAATAGAATTAAACGTAAAATCTCACTTTCTGTATGGAAAGTGGGATTTTTTTGTCTAAGAGGCACCTAAGATGGCCAAGGAAGTACGTGCACTTTTTATTAAAAATATAGTTTGTAAGTTTTTTATGAAAATAATATTAAGAAATTCAGGAGAAAAAGGCTAGTTAAAGTCGATAAAATTTGCCGTTGATTGCAAGAAAATCCGAATTTTTGTTGTAATTTAACCCTGACTAAATTAAAAGGCCTATTATAAATGGACCATCTATCAAACCCCATACTATTTTTCTATTTACAATCTTCATAATCTTTTAATAAATCCTAGTTAAAATCAAAGTCGTGGTAGAAATATGTAATCTGAGAGGGGAAAGATCATGACTAATTTGGATGAAATGATTAGGAAGTTTAACGAACAAAATTTTAAAAAGAATTTAGACCGCCGCAGCTTTCTTCATGGAGCCGGCAAAATCGCTGGGTTATCTCTTGGATTAACCATTGCTCAATCATTGGGAGGGTTTAAAGTGGATGCGGCTCCGAAGTTCAGCGAATATCCTTTTACTCTTGGTGTTGCTTCCGGCGATCCGCTGTCTGACAGTGTTGTATTATGGACAAGGTTGGCTCCGGATCCATTAAATGGTGGAGGAATGCCAGCTCATATCGTCCCCATTAATTGGGAGCTTTCCACAGACGAAAACTTTCGAAACGTAATCAAAAAAGGAACTGAACATGCTTCCCCTAATCTCGCACATTCAGTCCATGTAGAAGTGAGCGGCCTGAAGGCGAATAGTGTTTATTTTTACCGTTTCAAGACCGGAAATGAACTAAGTCCTGTTGGAAAAACAAAAACCTTACCGGCAGCAGGTGCCAGCGTAGCAAGCATGACGTTCGCATTCGCTTCCTGTCAGCAGTATGAACACGGCTATTTTACTGCGTACAAGCATTTAGCGAAAGAGGATTTGGATCTGGTATTCCACCTTGGCGATTACATATATGAATACGGTACGAACGAGTATCTTTCACCAACGGGCAATGTCCGTGCCCACAAAGGTGATGAAATTATCACAATTGAAGATTACCGTACTCGTCATGCCCAATATCGTTCTGATGAACACCTTAGGGCAGCACACGCTGCATTCCCGTGGGTTGTTACTTGGGATGATCATGAAGTGGAAAACAATTACGCAAATGTCATTCCAGAAAAAGGCCAGTCTGTTGAGGCGTTTATCAAGCGTCGTGCTGCTGCGTACCAGGCTTATTACGAGCATATGCCTCTCCGCAGGTCGTCATTGCCTCACGATGGTGGCATGCAATTATACCGGGATTTTACATATGGCGATTTGGCGAACTTCTATGTTCTTGATACACGTCAGTACCGAGATGACCAGGCGAATGGTGATGGATCGAAAGCTCATACGCCGGAATCCTTGGATCCAAAGCGCACTCTTCTTGGAACAGAACAAGAACAATGGCTCATTGGCAATTTAGGAAACTCAAAATCTCATTGGAACGTCCTTGCCCAACAGATTTTCTTTGCGCAGCGCAAATCTGGAAGCATCACAGCACCAAAATTCAGTATGGATTCATGGGATGGATATCCGGCTGCGCGTCAGCGGATCACTGATTTTGTTGCTGGCAGTAACATCAACAATGTTATCGTTCTTACTGGAGATGTGCATGCAAGCTGGGCTTCTAACCTTACGAATGATTTCAACAATCCTGAGGCTCCGATTTTTGGGGCAGAGTTTGTTGGAACATCGATTACTTCAGGAGGAAACGGGTCAGATTGGCGTGCAGACACGGCCAAATCTTTGGCGGATAACCCGCACATCAAATTCTTTAATAATTACCGCGGTTACGTTCGTTGCCAGGTCACTCCAGAACAATGGCGTGCAGATTACCGTGTCGTTCCATTTGTGACTGAGCAAGGAGCAGATATTTCAACAAGAGCATCATTTGTTTTTGAGAAAGACCAGAACGGGCTCAAAGAAATAGCGGCTACAACAGTACCTTTGGGTATACAAATGTCTGCTGAAGTGGAAGAAGACCGCCACCGTGCCCACGCTCGGGCGCACGAAAAGCAAATGGAGAAAAAGCGAAAACGCGAAGCTATTACGAATTAATTTCGATAGAGTAGAAGAGTTCTGGGGAGATTACCTAGCACTCTTTTTTTGTATATTTAAGCTGGGTATATGTCATTCTTTTGTCATAGATTCTTCATCTTATCTTTATATCTTATACCTACAATCTATCTGTATCAAAACAAAGACGATTATAGGAGGATATAACCACATGAACATGACACATTATATGGGCTTACTAGCAGATAATCAACCATGGAATCTGATTATTTTTATGGCCATTCCGGTTATCTGCGCTGAAACCATTGCTGTTACGGAATTAGCAATTTTGTTTACTAGAAATCTAACTGGAAAATTAAGGTTGGTTAACAAAGTTACATCGATTTTTGTAGGGTTATATTTCACTGGTATTTTTATTTACTTACTATTTAATGCTGTTATTCCTATTACATCCAAAGGAGAATGGCATGGGTGGATTGATGTAGTTGCTGTAGGATTTTACTTGCTAGGAATTATCCCATTACTGGGCATGGCACTTCTAGATTTAAATATTATTTATAAAAACAAATCACAAGAAGAAAAATTAAAAGTCCATGCCATCTTTGTTGGTATGTTTCTAATCTTTGCACACATTGCCATGATTGCTGGAATGGTTGATCCAACGATCGTTTCTGACATGCCAAGTATGGGTCACGATATGTAGATCCTAGGTTATTAACGAAAATCTCACCTGTATAAGTGTAAGGTGGGATTTTTATTTGTGAATGAAATCTCGTTAGTGTGCATGATTTAAATGTTAACGTTAACAATAATTATTTACAATGTTTTTTAGATTTGTTAGACTGAAAATATAGAATTTTGTTAACGTTAACATTTTACATTAGGATGGTGCAAAATGGAAAAATTTATGGATGAAAACTTTTTACTGAAAAATAAAACCGCTATCTCTTTATTCCACGATTACGCAAAAGACATGCCAATTATTGATTACCATTGCCATTTAAGCCCGAAAGAAATCTATGAAAATAAGAAATTTAAAAATATTACCGAAGTCTGGTTGTATGGTGACCATTACAAATGGAGAGCCATGAGGGCAAATGGAATTGAAGAAAGATATATCACTGGTGGAGCAAGTGATTATGAAAAATTTCTTGCTTGGGCGAAAACCGTTCCGATGACCATTGGGAACCCTTTGTATAACTGGACCCATCTAGAATTACAACGTTTCTTTGGAATTTATGATATCTTGAATGAACAAAGTGCCCCACATATTTGGGAAAAAGTAAATGCTAAATTAAACGAGGAAGGGTTTCGTGTCAGGGATTTTATTGAAAATTCAAAAGTCAAAGTTGTTTGTACAACAGATGACCCGATCGATAGCCTTGAATACCATCTAAAGTTAAAAGAAGAAAATGACTTTCCGGTTAGTGTTGTACCAGGTTTCAGACCTGATAAAGGATTAGAAATAAATCGAGAAGGCTTCATAGATTGGGTGGCTAAGCTTGGAGAAGTTGCTGAAATTGACATTACCAATTATGAAGATTACCTTGCTGCACTTGAATCACGCGTTCATTTTTTTCATACTGCAGGCGGCCTAGTATCGGATCATGCATTAGATTCTATGGTATATGAAGAAACGAGCTTTGAAGAAGTGGCTAAAATTTTTGCTAAAAGAATTTCCGGCAGCGGTATTTCTATTGATGCAGAAAAGAAGTTCAAAACGTTCACGTTAATCTATCTTGGCAAGCTTTATGCAGAGCTGGACTGGGCGATGCAGTTCCATATCAATGCTCACCGTAACAATAATAATAGGATGTTTAAGATTCTTGGTCCTGACACCGGTTATGATTCCATTAACGACGACCAGATTGCAAAGCCGTTAGTAAAAATACTGGACTCGTTAGAGCAGGAAAACAAGCTTCCGAAAACCATTATTTATTCCTTGAATCCAGGCGATAATGTGGTAATAGCAAGTATCATTAATAGCTTCCAAGACGGCAGGACTCCAGGGAAAATTCAATTCGGTACAGCATGGTGGTTCAACGATACAAAGGAAGGCATGCTCGAGCAGATGAAGGCATTATCTTCTGTAGGTCTTTTCAGCCGTTTCATCGGAATGCTGACCGACTCAAGGAGTTTTCTTTCTTATACAAGACATGAATATTTCCGGAGACTGGTTTGTAATTTAATTGGAGAATGGGTTGAAAACGGTGAGGTTCCAAATGATTTGGAGTTACTCGGAAATATTGTTCAGGGAATATCCTATAACAATGCCAAAAATTATTTTGATTTTCAGGAAGCAGCCATAGTCGAACATATTTCTAATAATTAATAGATGAAAGCTGGCGGGGCAGGGCTGATAAGGTATAATGAATGAAAATAGTTAATGCAAAAGGTAGGTCAAAACAATGGTTACCATAAAAGATATTGCAAAATTGGCCAATGTATCTCATACAACCGTATCAAGGGCACTAAATAACAGCCCTCTTATTAAAGAGCCAACAAGAAGGAAAATCCTTGAAATTGCCTCCCAGCTAAATTATACCCCTAATTACAATGCTAAAAGCCTGGTCATGCAAAAGTCGCATACGATTGGATTATTTTTAACAAGCATTAGCAATGGTACATCTGCAAGCTTTCTTGCAGATACAATAAAAGGTGTAAACAGTGTCATTAGCCAGGAATATAACTTGTTTATCCGTGGTATTGATGATTATCAGGATTATTCGAGTATTAATTCACAAAGATTTGATGGGATTATTTTAATGAGCCAAAGTGTACACGATCATTCTTTTATCTATCATGTACTCCAAAAGAAAATTCCCCTCGTCGTGCTTAACAGAGAAATTGAAGAGGATTACATTATCAACATTCTTTCTAACGATACAGAGGGTTCAAGACAAGCTGTGCAGTATTTAATAGATTGCGGTCATACAGACATCGCAGTCATTGAAGGAATTCCAAATTTTAAATCTACGCAAATGCGTAAGAACGGTTATCTTACTGCGCTGATTGATAATGACATTTCAATTCAACCGGATTATTCCGTGAGCGGAAATTATGATATGGAAAGCGGTTATCAAGGAATGGAAAAATTACTGTCCTTGAAAAAGCCTCCGACAGCCGTTTTTTGTTCCAATGACGACATGGCCATTGGTGCAATGAATGCCGTGTTTGCTAGTGGGTTGAATATCCCAAATGACATTTCTATTGTCGGATTTGATGATATTGGTTTCGCCCAATATACAACACCAAAGCTAACAACGGTAAAACGGCCGGTTGAAAAAGTCAGTATACTTGGTGCGGAGAAACTCCTTTCACTTGTAGCAGGACAAGTAGAAAGAAACGAAAAGGTTTTTGCCAATACAGAATTAATCATAAGAGATTCTGTTAAGAAGAGAGGTTAGTTTTTACCTTTCTTTATGAACAAAAATGTTAACGTGTGCATTTTAGAAAGGGGTAAATATTGGTGCAAAGACTAAATAATAAAATTTATCAGGAATATACCTCCTATCCCGAGAAGGTGCTTCAGTTTGGGGAAGGAAATTTTTTAAGAGGGTTTATTGACTGGCAAATACAAGTTCTTAATGAGAAGACAGATTTCAATGGAAGTGTAGTGGTAGTTCAGCCGCGAGGAAATAACAAGATTGAAAGGCTAAATATTCAGGATGGACTGTTTACCCTTTACTTACAGGGCATAAAAGAAGGTCAATTGGTAAATCAACATCAGGTAATCGAGTCAATCAGCAGGGGTATTAATCTATTTACGGATTATCCGGAATATATCAAGCTTGCAGGGACAGAAGATCTCCGATTAATCGTTTCTAATACGACAGAAGCAGGAATTGTGTTTGACACAACAGACCAGTTGCAGGATCGACCGCAAAAAAGTTTTCCAGGAAAGCTAACTGCGTTCCTCTATCACCGTTTTATAGCGTTTGCAGGTGATGAAAATCGCGGCTGCATTATCATTCCCTGTGAACTAATTGAAAGAAACGGGGAAAAACTGAGGGAAATCGTATTGCAATATGCAAGCCTCTGGAACCTTGGGGATGAATTTATTGAATGGGTAGAGAACGCTAATACCTTCTGTTCAAGCCTTGTAGACCGTATAGTACCGGGATTTCCAACCGATTCCTATAAAGAAAAAATTGAACAACTTGGATATGAGGATGAATTGATGGTGGTAGGGGAGCAGTATCACCTTTGGGTCATTGAGGGACCTGAATGGATAAAAAATGAGCTTAAAGTTGAGGGAACAGGGCTAAACACACTGATTGTCGATGATTTAACTCCCTTCAGGATACGGAAAGTCAGGATTTTAAATGGTGCACATACAGCGATGACTCCGGTTGCTTACTTATCCGGTTTAAGTACGGTGGAAGAAAGTGTAAATAATGAAGAAATCGGCCGATTTATAAGAGAAATGATTGTAGAGGAAATAGTCCCAACATTAGAGGGTCCGAAAACAGAGCTAAGCAGCTTTGCAGATGATGTGATTAGCCGTTTTGCTAATCCATATATCAAGCATTATTTAATGAACATCGCACTAAACTCAATTTCTAAATTTCAAACAAGAAACCTGCCAGCCTTATTGGATTATGTTGAAAAAAATAACAGCCTGCCTAAACGAATGGTTTTTTCATTAAGCAGTATGCTTTATTTTTATCGAGGAAAAAGAGGAAATGACGTAATAGAACTTCAGGATGATCCGGTAAATGTGCAATTCTTTAAAACTCACTGGGAAAAATTTGAGCAACATGAGCTTACTATGAAAGAACTCGTGAACGTGATCCTCGCAGAGAAAAGGTTATGGGGGATGGATTTGACCTCGATTCCAAATCTAGATAGTACCGTCTGTACAAACCTCCTTACTATCTATGAAATGGGAGTTAAGGAAGCTCTTAAAGAATTGTTTGAAACATCTATTTAGTAGGAGGCCGCTATAATGAAGGATTTTCTTCAAATTACTGAAAACGATAATATTATTCTAGCACTAAGAAACTTTAAGAAAAGTGAAACCATTTATCTTAATGGCAAGAATATACAAATAAAAGGAGACATCAGCCGTGGCCATAAAATAGCGGTAAAAGATATTTATGAAAATGAGGATATTATTAAATACGGTTATCCAATCGGCCATGCACTGGGTCTGATTGCACCTGGTGAACATGTTCATACCCATAACACAAAAACGAATTTATCTGGAACACAGGAATACCAATACGTGTTTAAAGAATCTCAGAATCTATTTAAAAATGAAAATCGTACATTCCAGGGATACCGTCGGGAAGATGGGAATGTCGGAATTCGGAATGAATTATGGATTGTGCCTACTGTAGGCTGTGTGAACGGAATTGCCGAGAAAATTATCAAGCGGTTTGAGCGTCATGTTGGAGACATTAGCCCGTTTGACAATGTCCTTGTCTTAAAGCATAACTATGGATGTTCGCAGCTAGGAGATGACCATGAAAACACAAAACAAATACTAATCAATACAGTAAAACATCCCAATGCTGGCGGTGTTCTTGTATTAGGTCTTGGCTGTGAGAATAATGAGCTGCCAGAGTTTAAAAAAGCGTTGGGTGAAGTGGATGAGGAGAGAGTGAAATTTCTGATTTCCCAAAATGTTACCGATGAAATCGAGGAAGGTTTTAAACTGGTAATGGAAATCTATGAAAATGCCAAAAATGACAAAAGGGAGTCCGTTTCTCTTTCAGAATTGAAAATTGGCTTAAAGTGCGGTGGATCCGATGGATTTTCCGGCATTACCGCCAATCCACTTCTTGGTAGATTCTCTGATTATTTAATTGCACAAGGAGGAACAACCGTCCTCACTGAAGTCCCGGAAATGTTTGGAGCCGAAACGATATTAATGGAACGTGCTGCAGATGAAAAGGTTTTTGAAAAGATTGTGGATCTAATTAATGACTTTAAGGAATATTTTTTGCGTCATAATCAACCTGTTTATGAAAACCCTTCCCCAGGGAACAAATCTGGAGGCATTACGACATTAGAAGACAAGTCCCTTGGATGCACACAGAAAGCGGGAACGAGCATCATTGTCGATGTCTTAAAATATAGCGATACACTTAAAACAAAAGGGTTAAATCTCTTAAGTGCCCCAGGTAATGACCTTATTGCTTCCACGGCGCTTGCGGCCACCGGCTGTCAGATGGTTTTGTTTACGACAGGTCGGGGGACCCCGTTCGGAACATTTGTTCCAACGATGAAGGTTTCAACTAACACACAAATCTATGAAACAAAACCACACTGGATTGACTTTAATGCAGGAACACTGTTGGAGGATGGAGTACTACAAGAACAAGTGTTGAATGATTTTGTGGATTATATTATTAAAGTTGCCAGCGGCGAATTTGTTAATAATGAAAAAAATGACTTTAGAGAGATTTCAATTTTTAAGAGTGGAGTTACCTTATAGTCAGAGACTTAATAAATCCCTTTTGAGTAGACAATCATACAGTCTTTCAAAAGGGTTTTTTTGGTTTATTAAGCGCAAATCAACAGGAAAAAAAGATGCCAGGCTGGATTTCCTTAGCATCCAATTTTGACTTATTAATCCCTTTGCTAGGCTACTAAATTTGTAATTGCTTCAATTCATAAAATTTACCTCTATTAGACATTAGTTCATCGTAGGTACCAAATTCTACACAGCGTCCATTTTCAATCACTGCTATTTTATCTGCATTACGAATCGTCGAAAGACGATGGGCTACGATAAATGTAGTCCGGCCGTGACATAAAATATTCAAAGCTTCCTGAATTCTTTTCTCGGAATGGCTATCTAATGCAGACGTGGCTTCATCTAAAATAATGACCTTTGGGTTCCGAATTAAGGCTCTTGCAATCGATACCCGTTGCCTTTGACCGCCTGAAAGCTTATCCCCATGTTCACCAATCCTCGTGTTCAACCCTTCAGGAAGCTTCTGAATTACATCCCAGAGGTTTGCAGCAAGGAGGACTCTTTCTAGCTCTTCTTCTGTAACAGATGGCATACCATACGTTATATTTTGAAGAATGGTTCCAGAGAATAGAATAGTTGATTGTGGGACTACTGCTAAATGCTGTCGAAAAGATCTTAAATCAATGGAGGACATATCATGCCCGTCTAAAAGGATTTTTCCCTCAGTAGGTTGAATAAATCCAATGAGTAAATTTAAGATGGTTGATTTACCCGAACCAGATTCTCCGACAAAAGCGACCGTTTCTCCTTGTTTAACCTCTAAGTTAATATCTTGGAGAATCGTTTGATCGCTTTTAGGATACCGATAACAAATCTGTTGTAAGGAAAAATTTCCATCTACTTGTTTAATTTTTGGTTTATTTTCATGATTTTCTACTTCACCAGCCGTTAATATTTCGCCAATTGAGTTTACTGATTCTAATCCCTTAGCGATAGTGGGTATTAATGTTATTATACTAGAAACAGAATTTACTACTGTTGTAAAGTAAGTTTGATACATCACCACTTCTCCTGGAGTAATGGAACCACGTAATGCCAAAATACCAGTGAAAACTAAACAAATAATTTGAAAAAGTTGAAAACTAGCCCAACTAACAGAACCAAATATAGATTGAATGATGTCTAAATGAAACCCTTTTGTTAATATTTGTTGGAATCGGTGATTTAAGCGGCGTACCTCTTGATTCTCTAACGCATGTGCACGTGCAATGGGTACTAATTCTATCATTTCAATAACACGCGCAGAGGTTTCTTCCATTTCTTGACGAAATTCAGAATTTGAGGTTTTGATTTTTTTACGGAAGACAACAATGATAAGAGCTGATATCGGTACAGTTAAGATGAAAAATAGAAATACAGTAGGACTGTTATATAACGTAATGGCTAAGGCCACTAATAGATTGACAATAATATTTAAACTACTGACAAACACTTGTGAGGAAAGGGTCTGGACAGCTTCAACGTCTCGCATAATTTTAGATTGAAGCCTTCCAGACTGCATCTCCTTTTGATAGGGAATTGAAAGTTCTTGCAGCTTTTTAATAAGCGAGGCACGCAAACCCGATTCCACGCTGCGAATCGCATAACTATGCAGTTTAGTGTGATAATAATTTGTTACAATGTTTTGCAGTACTAATATAAACATAATGATCGCATTAAGATATATGGTTTGAATACCACCACCTTTCTGGATAGTAGCGGCATTGATCACATTCGCAATTGCGATCGGCATTACCCAAGCGGGGATATGCTTGATGATAAAGAAAACTGCTGAATAAAATATTCTTAAGTAGTTTCCTTTATATAATCCTACTAGTACCTTAAAGGAATTTTTCTGATTTTTGTTATAGATTTGCTGTACAAATGACTCTTCCATTGTTTTCAACTCCCTTTAAAGGTTGAAAAAAGACTGTGTTTCGCTATTTTAGTAGGTTTTTTAGAGGTAATTCACTTTGTTTAATTGCCTTGATAATCAATTGAGCCACTGCTTTCGCTCCCTCTTCATTGAAGTGGGTGTTGTCCGTAATTCCTTCAGGATAGTTTTCGGATTGGCCAGGAGCTACATGCAAATAGTATTTCTTTGATTCCTCATTACCGATTTTCCCCATAAACTCATTTGTGATCTTATGTATGTCTAAAACAGGAACTTGGTATTTTTCAGCAAATTGAATCATGGCTTGAGGAAAATCTCCAACTGACATGATATCAATACTGTCATCTTCAAATTTTCGGCGAGTGACTGAAGTTAATAATAGTGGATAGGCATTTTTTTGATAAGCCGCCTGAATGAATTGAAAGAGATTATCTTGGTAATCTCCATAAGGGTGCGTTCCGCGTTCAGGATCTTCTAGTTTTTGATCATTGTGACCAAATTGGATGATGAGGTAATCTCCAGGTTGAATGCTTTTCTCAATAGCAGCTAAATGACCCTCGTTTATAAATGATTTTGTGCTTCGGCCGTTAATGGCACGATTTTCAATCTTTACATTCTCTTTAAAGTACGATTGAAATGCTTCCCCCCAGCCTGTTTCTGGACGTTTTTCTGGTAGTTTGATAGCAGCCGTAGAATCTCCTGCTATATAAATGGTTATTTGATTTTCCATCCGTAATTGCTCCCGTTTTTTAAATTTTCTTATTAATACTTGATAAAAGAATATGTACACGTTAACATTTTTATGTTAAAACAAAAGTAGAGCCCATTTACCTTAATATTTGTTTCTGAAATGAGGATATGATTAAATTGTGCGAATAAATGTTAACGTTAACATTTTACAATTTACTGGTTTTAGTGTCAATGCATATAACTTACAAAGATAAAACGCTAGGTTACATAGTCTTGTAAATATGGTAATGTAGTTTATTATAACGTAAGCGTTATCAAATTTTTGAAAATTGCATTTTTTGAGATATAGTGAATAACAGTTCACCGAAGGGGTGATTTTTTGAAAAAAGCAAGAGTATTTTACAAACTATTTATCCCGTTTTTCTTATTGGGAATAGGACTTGTTGTGGGGTTCAGCATATTTATCTATAATTCCACGTATCATTCCGTTGAGGAAAGCTTCTTGAAGGATAAGAAAAATTATACAAAACAAATTCTTTACAATGTTGAACAAAAAGTAAGAACCATCGAGTATGGATATACTGGTTACAGCGCGACTTCCAATTTTGAAGAAATCTTTAAGAATCCTTTGACAGGAAAAGATTTTGATATTTACCGGGATATCAAAAAAGAGATGAGTTACATAGAAATGATGGGGATAGAAGGCAGTAATCATAGTTTAGTAAGCTTGGAACAGAACTGGGGAATCATTAACGGTTCTTTGAAAATGCTAACAACGGAAGAAGTTACTGAATACAAAAATACATATATTAACAATGATACCAATAGTCTTTTTTGGAAACCAATAAAATCTGGAATTGAAATGGTTATGACTTTACCGATGTATAAGAGGGAAAAGTTCGCTTTAGGAATATCGTATATTCCTAGGAGAAGTATTGATCAGATTATAGGTGACCAAAATAATATAGTAGAAATTTATAATAAAAAAAATCAATTACTCTATTCTAGTATGATGAAGGATAGGGAAGTAAAAAAAGGTAGTTTTCAGGATTTTAGTTCAGTCTCTAAGGAAAGTGGGCAAAATGCCAATGTATTAGAAACAGAAGAGGGAAAGAAATATGTCTATATGCAGTCTGATTATAATCGTTGGCTTTATTTAGTAGAAATAGATGAAAATGAGATTGGCAGCATTATTCAAAATACAAGAGTAGGCCTTTTTATTGTCTCAGCCCTATTAATTTTTTTGGTGGGTATTATTTCATATTTGCTGGCATTATCATTCACACGACCGATAAGGAAGATACAGGAAAAATTGGACATTCAGGGAGTACATAAAAAACAAAATGAACTTTCCTTTTTGGCTGAATCTATCGATAAAATAGTTGGACAAAATGAGCTGTTAACAGCCAGTCTGTCTATTCAAAAACCTCAATTGGAGACCTTATTTGTTTTAAGCTTATTTAGGAAACGAATCTCTGAAAATGATGTGATGAATCGTTTAGAGCAATTTGGCTACCATTTTGAAGAGGATAAGGTGTTTTATACAGGATTGATTCAAATTGACAACTTTGATCATCAACAGGTTGGAGATAAAAATCTTTTATTATTGGCTATTAATAATATAGTAGGAGAAATTGTTCCTAAGGATGAACGTCTTAATCCGATCGTTTTAAATGATGAAATGCAAGCAACGATCTTTATCTTAGATAAAAGCGACCAAGAACCTGAGCGTCGGATCATGAAGTACTATGAAGAAATCCAAGCAGCGGTGAAAAAATCGCTGAATATCATCATTAGTGTTGGTATTAGCCCAATCTATGAATCGTTAATCGATAGTAAAAGAGCGGTAGATTTAGCAAAAGAATCGCTTCATTACCGAGTAAATGTTGGACCAGAGTCGATTATTTTCTATAATGATATCTCTTCAATGTTAAATGATGCGTCCATTTCAAAATTCCCTGTTGAATTACTTAATGAGTTATTGAATTCGATTCGTTCTGGTCATGAGGAAGACGTCATGAACATGGTCGATTTGCTTGTTGAAGAGATCTTTCGTTTAAATAAAAATCCCATTAGCTTAGGAGTTACATTAATTCGAGTAATAAACGAGCTCGTGCAATTAGGACAACTATTGGGTGCTGAATCAAAAATCTTTGAAAATATAAAGAAATTGTATCAAGCTGCCATGAATGCCTATTATCCAGAGAAAATTAAGGAAATGTTAATTAACGATTTAATTAAACCCGTCATTATTAGTACTCACGATAAAACAGAAAGAGGATTTAAATCCTTATCTGAAAAAATCGTATACATTGTACAAATGGAATATGATAAAGAAATTTCCCTGGATATTATTGCAGATCGATTGCATTACAATCCAAACTATTTAAGCAATGTATTTAAGAAAGAATATGGAGAGAATTTTGTAGACTATCTAATGAATTATCGTCTACAAATGGCACAATCCTTGTTAAAGGATACCGATTTAGCCATTAAAGAAATTGCTGAACGCTTGCAATATCGGAATTCTCAAAACTTTATTCGATTCTTCAAGAAGAAATTAGGAATGACCCCAGGAGATTATCGTAAAGAATATATGCATTAGAAAAAAGATTGCAACACAATTAGCCTGACTGTAAAAAGTGTGTGCAATTCTTTAAGTTGATTTGGCACCCTTTGATTGGAGCGGAAGGTGCGAAGACTCCTGCGGGAGTACGGGGCTGGGGAGACCCCACAGGCGCAAAAGCGCCGAGGAGGCTCCCCGGCACGCCCTAAGGTGCGCGAAGCACCTGGAGCGGAAATCAACAGGCACGTTAACAGAGAGAATCAAATATAGTAAAATTTGGTATTTTTAGATTTAGAAAAATTAAAAAATTGCCGAGAAAAATACCCTTTCTCGACAACAAAAAAAGCTTCTATAGCAGAAGCTTTTTTTGATTGATATATTTTATCCTTTTACAGATCCAACTAATGCACCTTTGACGAAGTATTTTTGAACGAATGGGTATGCAATTAACATTGGAACAGTGGCGATTACGATAACAGCCATTTTAATCGTTTGTGCAGGCGGTACAACATCTACTGAGGACCCTTCAGCCTGCATACCACTAGATACGATGACAATTTGACGTAATAATACTTGTATCGGCCACTTGACAGAATCATTAATGTAAAGAATCGCTGTCATATACGTATTCCAATAGGTGACTGCATAGAACAAAGAAATAGTAGCTATTGATGGTAATGCCAGTGGCAGCATGATTTTAACGAAAACACCAAAATCTGTGCAGCCATCCATTTTTGCCGATTCTTCTAAACTATCTGGTAGGGCTTGAAAAAAGTTTCTCATAATAATTAAGTTGAAAGCGTTTATTGCGACTGGCAATATTAATGACCAATAAGAATCAATTAAACCAACTGATTTAACAACTAAGAATGTAGGAATCATTCCACCACTGAAAAGCATGGAGAACACAACGATAAAATTAATGGAATTTCTCCCAATTAGATATTTTCGAGATAAGCCATATGCCATTAAAGCTGTGAGAACCATACTAACTAAAGTACCTATACCAGTTACTCCAATGGAAACCGCTAATGACTTAAAGAGGGTAGGCGTTGATAAAATATAGCGATAAGCATCCAGAGAAAAAGTACGTGGAAATAAGATAAACTTTCTTGCCACCACTTCCTGAGTGGATGCAAATGAACTTGCGATCACATTGACAAATGGAAGAAAACAAATAAGGGCAATCAGGATTAGAATGGTTCCATTAATAATAGGAAAGACTAGACCTCCTTTGGTTTTTTTATTCTTTTTCGTTTTCTTCATATAAATCCTCCTCGCTTCCAAAATATTAATCTATTTATCTTTTAGTAAGATAAACCAACCTTATCATCACATCCAAATTCCGTATATAATCAATATCCCACTATTGAATTAACAGTAAAGATAACGCTTTCGTGACGAAAAAATTGCATTATAAAGTGATAATCACAACTAGTTAAAAATTATCATTATGGTTGATACCATGTTTAAAAACACTGATACCAAAGGGTTTTGTAAGCGTAATCATAAAATGATTATGTACGTAATTTTTCATTTTCAGTATGCTTAGAGCAAGAAAGGAAAGCAAAATGATAAGAGGAGGAAAGAAATGGAAGGTGCTGTGAATCAAAATAATCAACCCTTGCCCATCTTGACTGCAAGGCAGCAAAAAATCAAAAAAAGACAGAAAATCTTAGCGGGATTAAAAACGAATAAAATCTTATATCTTATGATTTTTCCTGGAGTACTTTATTTCCTTATATTTAAGTACTTACCGATGGCTGGTCTCATTATTGCTTTTCAAGATTATCAGCCATTCTTAGGGATCTTAGGAAGTCCATGGGTCGGTCTCAAACATTTTATTCGGTTATTTACGGAACCTACTTTCTTTATGTTATTAAAGAATACATTAATTTTGTTTGCCTTAAATCTTGTAATCTTTTTTCCATTACCGATCATCGTGGCGCTCATGCTGAATGAAGTGAAGAACAGATATTTTAAAGCAGGAATTCAAACCCTAATTTATATTCCTCACTTTATGTCTTGGGTAATTATTGTTTCCATCTCTTTTATCTTTCTGAATGTGGATGGCGGTATTATTAATGAATTTTTAGCATTAATTGGATTGGAGAAAATCAGCTTTTTAACTGCACCTGATTGGACAAGGACCGTTTACATCGCACAAATCATCTGGAAAGAATTAGGCTGGTCAACGATCATTTATTTGGCTGCGATTACCGCAGTAGATACTCAATTATATGAAGCAGCTGAAATGGATGGTGCTGGTCGTCTTCGAAAAACTTGGCATGTTACATTGCCTGCTATTCGTCCTATTATTATCACACTATTAATCTTGAAAATTGGAAGCACCCTTGATCTAGGTTTTGAACATATGTATCTTTTACTTAACTCATTAAACCGTAGTGTTGCAGAAATTTTCGACACCTATATTTATACAGCAGGTTTAAAGAATGGCCAGTTAAGTTTCAGTACTGCTGTTGGGTTATTTAAAGGTCTTGTTGGATTGGTATTAGTCATTCTTGCGAATAAATTAGCGAAGAAATTTGGAGAAGATGGCGTGTATTAGAGAAAGTTGGAGGGGATATCTTGCTGAAATCAGTGGAAAGGTTAAATCACGTTTTAACGATCATCCTTAACTTGGTATACGTGAATTTTTTATGGATACTCTTTACCATTTTTGGATTAGGTATATTCGGTATTGGCCCCTCCACATATGCCTTGGTTAGTATTTGCAGGCAATGGGTTCGCGGCAACCATAGCCTGTCGGTTTTAAAAACCTTCTGGAAATATTACAAAGAGAATTTCAAAGAATCTGTCATCATCAGTTGGATATATCTTATAGGTGGAATAGTTTTAATCGTTGATTTAATGCATGTAGCCAATTGGTATGTTAGGGTAGCTTTATTTGTAATCAGTTTTATCTATTTATTATCACTAGTTTATATCTATCCGATTATGGCTCATTATAATTGGAAGGGAATTCTCTTTAAAGTGAAGATGTCTCTACTATTTGGTTTTTCCTGTCTACAATATTCACTTGTTTTATTTTTGGTTACCGGTGTAATTTATTGGGCAGCAACTACTTTTTTTCCAGGGGTTTTAACCTTTTTAGGTATTAGTTTCTTATTCTATTTGATTACTTGGACAGGTAATCAAGTGTTTACGAGAATGGAAACGATGGATGCCAAAGAGCTAGAAGAAAATAGTATTTACCACAATGCAAAGGAGAATTGGGATGAAAAAACAAATGGTATCAAAGTTAGCGGGTGTTAGTTTAGCAAGTATGCTTCTATTAGCGGGGTGCAACAGTACAGCTTCTAACAACGACAATTCCGCAAAGGACGACGACAAAAACAGTACAACAGAAATTTCTTGGTTAAACATTCTTCATACAGCTTCACCGCCGACCGATACGGTGTTAGACCAAATAGAGAAAAAAACAAATTCAGAAATTAAATTCTCTTGGATCCCAGATGCTTCAAAAGAGGAACGTCTTAATACAGCATTAGCTTCGGATTCATTAGCAGATATTGTTACTTTAACCATTTTGGAAAATTCTTCTGTTCGTAATGCCTTGAAATCAGGGATGTTCTGGAATGTGGAAGATTATTTAGATGAGTTTCCTAACTTAAAAGCGATTTCAAAAGACATTCGTACTTCAGCCTCTATCGAAGGTAAGCTTTATGGCATACCGTTCCAAAAAGATTTAGCACGAAATGGTGTCGTTCTTCGTAAAGATTGGTTAGATAAATTAGGTTTGGCTGTTCCTAAAACAACAGAAGAATTAATGGAAGTAGCGAAAGCGTTTACAGAAAAAGATCCTGATGGTAATGGTAAAAATGATACGACTGGATTTATGGATCGTAGTGATTTAATCTATGGTGCTTTCAAAACATTAGGTTCATACCATGGTACACCAAATAATTGGCAGGTGGACAGCAAGGGCAACTTTATAGCTGAGTTTGAAACAGATGGCTATATTGAAACGATGGACTACATGAAAGAGTTATATGAAAACGGCTGGATTAACAAGGATTTTGCAGTAACAGCCAAAACAGATCAACAGCAAAACTTTGCTCAAGGTAAGGCAGGTATTTATGTGGGAGCCCTATTTGATGCCAAAAACCTACAAACAATGGCCGCGGGTATCCAAGATAATATGGAAATTGCCTTAGTCAATGATATGACTTCTAATTCTAATTCTGAACGAGCCATTTGGTCTGCAGGTAATGGTATTGGCGGATTATTAGCATTCCCACGTTCAGAGGTTAAGGATGAAGCGGAATTAAAACGCATTTTGAAATTCGTTAATGAGTTATTAGAACCAGAAAACTATACGTTAATGACTTATGGAATTGATGGTACCCACTATAAGGTTAATGATGATGGTGCATATGAAATTATTAACCAGGATTTATGGCAGCAGGAAGTCCAGCCTTTTGCCTCTTCACGTCCAAAAGAGGCTGGTTATGGTTTAAAAGATCCTAACCCAATTAAATCATTAGCAGATGATATGATTGCTGAAAACGCAAAATATGCTGTCTTTAACCCTGCTGTTCCTTTAGAATCACCAACTTTCACCACACAAGGTTCGGAATTACAAAAGATTATTACGGATGCTACTTATCAATACATTTTAGGAGAAATCACTCTTGATGATTATAAGGAAGCAGTTAAAAGTTGGAATGAGCAAGGCGGGAAAACGATAAAAGAGGAATATAAAGCAGCGTATAAAGCAGCAAAATAATCACCATGGAGGTTTTTCTATTGAATGTTTGTTCAATAGAAAGAACCTCCATTCTATATGCAGGCATGTGTAAGTAATATAAACCGAGATAGGAGAATGATAGATATGAACTGGTCCGTTAAAACAGCAAACTCAATTATGGAAAGACTTCCTCATTTATATGAGGACAATGGATATAAAGGAAAGTGGTCCTATGATTATGGAGTGATATTTAAAGGGTTTGAAAGAGTCTGGCAGCAAACGGGTGAACCGAAATATTTTAACTATATAAAAGAAAACATGGATTATTTTATTCAAGAAGATGGGTCAATAAAAGGGTATCAACTGGATGAATATAATATCGATCATATTAATAATGGAAAAATGTTATTTGTCCTTTACAAAGAAACCGGAGAGGAAAAGTATAAAAAGGCGGCTGAATTATTACGCAGTCAGCTCGAAACACACCCTAGAACATCCGAAGGTGCATTTTGGCATAAACAAATTTATCCTTATCAAATTTGGCTGGATGGTTTATACATGGGTTCACCTTTTTATGCGGAGTATCAAACAACCTTTGCTAATGGAGAAGGTTTAGAGGATATCATTCGTCAGTTTAAACTTAGTTATCAGCATTTAATAGATGAAAAGACAGGGCTTTTATATCATGCATGGGATGAGAAAAAAATTCAGCCATGGGCCAATAAAGAAACGGGTTTGTCAGAGAACTTCTGGGGCCGTTCTATGGGCTGGTATTTATTGGCTTTAGTAGATACATTAGAAATCCTTCCTAAAGATACACCCGATCGAGACTTTCTTGTACAGATACTAGAGAAAACATTAAAGGCACTAGTAAACTACCAGGATGAAGCAAGTGGTGTCTGGTATCAAGTTACAGATAAGGGACATGAAAAAGGGAATTACTTAGAAGCTTCATGCAGCAGTATGTTTGTATGTGCAATAGCAAAAGGGATTCGCTTGGGAGTTCTTAATCGACAAGAATGGGAAGAACAGGTAAGAAAGTCGCACCAAGGATTATTGGATGAATTTGTCCTGTTAACGAAAGAAGGCTGGGTGAATTTAAATAAGAATTGTCAGGTTGCTGGATTGGGCGGCGATGATCAACGGGATGGTACCTATGCTTATTACATTAGTGAACCGATTATTTGTAATGACCAAAAAGGGGTAGGCGCGTTTTTACAAGCTTTAGCTGAATTTGAAGAAGTCATGAATGAGGAGTAAGGATATGACAACTTACTATATTACCGATTTTGGTGCATTAGCCGATGGGAGTTTATGCACCAAATATATCCAGAAGGCCATTGATGAAGCCTATATAAATGGTGGCGGCCAAATCGTTATCCCGTCAGGTGTATTTTTATCAGGTGCTTTATTTTTAAAAGATAATATTGAATTGCATTTGTCTGCAGGGGCTACTTTGAAATTTTCGGATCAACAAGAGGACTATCCAGTGGTAGTTTCTCGTTGGGAAGGTGTTGTACGAGAGGTATATGCGTCTTGCTTATTTGCAGAAGACACAAAAAATATTTCTATTACCGGTTTTGGCACGATTGATGGTAATGGGGTGACTTGGTGGCATATTTTTCGATATGAACGAGAAAAACTAGCTTATCCGCGGCCAAAATTGATTAGTTTTGATGGATGTGAGCGGATCACCATACGAGATGTGACCTTAATCAACTCACCAAGCTGGACCGTGAATCCGATCCGTTGTCACGATGTAACCATAGACAATGTTTCTATTATCAATCCAGCCGACTCACCTAATACGGATGGAATTGATCCGGAATCGTGCAAAAACGTAAGAATCAGTAACTGCCACATTGATGTAGGAGATGACTGTATCGCGATTAAAGCTGGAACGGAAGATACTACTGAAAGGGTATCTTGTGAGAACATTACTATTACGAACTGTACAATGGTTCACGGTCATGGGGCAGTGGTATTTGGCAGTGAAATGAGTGGGGATATCCGAAATGTGACGATTAGTAACTGTACCTTCCAGGATACCGATAGGGGAATTCGTTTTAAATCACGACGTGGACGCGGGGGGATTGTAGAGGATATTCGTATCGACAATATTGTCATGGAAAGAGTAATGTGTCCATTTATTCTTAACTTGTATTACTTCTGTGGGCCTCGTGGAAAAGATAAATATGTTTGGGATAAAAATCCTTACCCAATTACGGAAGAAACTCCGATGTTTAGACGAATCTATTTTGCTAATATTACAGCTCGAAATGTTCATGCATCCGCAGGGTTTATTTATGGCTTAGCTGAGCAATATGTGTCTGAAATTACATTTAATAACATTGATATTTCAATGGCAGAAAATGCGATTCCTGGGAAACCAGCCATGATGGCAGGAATAGAGGATATGAACAATCGAGGTTTTTATGTAGGTTTTGCTAAAGACATCCTATTTAACCGAGTAACCATCGAGAATCATGAAGGTCCAGCATTCCATGTCGAATATAGTGAGGATGTAGAGATTACCCACTGCAAGTCTAAAAATACAAAAGCTGAAGAAGTACTTCTTAAGGAAGTAGGGGTAGAGTGATTGAGAAAAGGCGAAAACATCTAATCGATTTGTTAGGAGAACGTTCAAAATCGGAAGAGATATCTGCCGAATTAATAAATGTAGAAACAAGGCAGGGGTTTGTTTTAGAAAGTTTAATGTTGCATTTAAATAACATCGAAACCGTCCCTGCTTATTTTGCTAAACCATTAAATGCCGTTGAACCTTTGCCAACCGTTATCTTTAATCATTCTCATGGCGGCAATTTTGATCAAGGGAAGGAAGAACTCTTAACCAGCAGCTCTTATTTACAAAACCCATCCTTCGTTGAAGCGATAATTGAACTTGGGTTTGCTGTTTGTTCGATTGATATGTGGGGCTTTAATCAACGAAAAGGGAAACAGGAAAGTGAATTGGTAAAGGAAATGCTGTTGGATGGTCAAACGCTCTGGGGGATGCGGATATTCGATAACATTGCCTTGTTAGATTATCTAGAAACCCGATCAGATGTAGATCCTGCCAGATTAGCAACTATCGGAATGTCTATGGGTGGTTTAATGAGTTGGTGGTTAGCTGCACTAGATGAGCGTATAAAAGTCACAGTGGACATCGCAGCCCAAGTAGATATCGAGACACTAAAACAGAAACGTGGTTTAGATCATCATGGTTTTTATTATTATGTTCCTGGGTTTCTAAAACATTTTTCTACATTAGCCGTTCAAGAAATGATTGCGCCAAGACCACGCCTCAGTATGATCGGTAAGGATGATCGAATGTGTCCGATTGAAGGAGCCGGATTTTTAAACGATCAATTAATAAGTACGTATGAAAAACACGGTGTTTCGGAGAATTGGGAAGGGTGCATACTTACAGGCGGACATCAGGAAACAAAGGAAATGAGATCATTATGGAAAACTTTCTTAAAGAACCATCTATGAATTTTGTTAAGAGTCTAGTTGTTGGAAGAAATGAAATATGTGATTTTTCTAGTATACAAGAGGCTTTAGATAGTTGTCGAGATGAAGATGGACCTTTAAAAATAACCGTCTTAAGTGGAGAGTATTATGAAAATATTACAGTATATCAATCTTACATTTCATTGATAGGTATAGGCTCTACTAAGTTGATTGGAAATCGATATGCTTTACAAAAAGATGAACATCTACGAGAAATTGGCACCTTTCAGAGTGCAACCCTTTTTATCAATGGAGAAAATATTCGAATAGAAAATCTTGAGATTATTAATGATGCAGGACCAGGAGAAAAGGTGGGTCAGGCGCTTGCCTTATATAATGAAGGAAACAACGTAACATTTAAAAACTGTTCCTTCAAAGGGTATCAGGACACCATTTGTCTGGGCCCACTGCCAGAAGTGCAAAAAAATGGCCAGCCTTTTTCTACTCCTGAAATAAGAACCATCTATGAAGAAAACAAGAGTCATTTTATTAATTGCTATATAGAAGGAACAGTCGATTTTATTTTTGGTGGTGGGGAAGCAGTGTTCCAAGGCTGTGAAATTAAGTCCTTGAAAAGACCGCTTAACAAAGAAGGTTACATTACTGCTGCCTCCACTTCTAAAAATAAAAAAGGTTTTTATTTCTATCAATGTTTATTAACAGCAGACGCAGATGTTAAAAATGTCTTTTTAGGAAGGCCGTGGCGCCCCTATGCGAAAACTACTTTTGCAAACTGTATGGTAGGTGCTCATATTCATCATGATAGATGGAATGATTGGGGAAACATAGCAAATAGAAAAACAGTAACATATAAAGAAAATAATAATCGATATATCTTCCATAGTGAGATGAAAACAGTAGATTGGATTGATTTCATACAAGTAGATTTATAGGAAAGGAACATGGAGAATGAAGCGAAAATGGGAAGTGATGATTGGAATTGCAGGTGTCATACTTTGTGTCATTTTCTTAGGCGGGTTTTCATTGACGATGACTTCGATGGAGGAAAGTATTTACGAGACAACGGTTTTCCCAATCCTGCAGGAGGGTGTTTCTGAAGAATACGTTTCAGAGAGCTTTGAAGCTGTGAAAGCGTTAGCTATATGGTTTGGTGTTACACTAATAATTGTATTTATTCTAGTTGCTCTGGCTACTCTATCAATTTGGCGAAATAAATATCTTAAAAGGGGAGCTGTGCTCTATATATTTGCCGGCTTAGCAACTTTAATTGGTACCCAATTTATTGCCTTTCCCTTAGCCTTTCTCTTTTTTATTGCCTCAGCCTTATGCCTATTTAGAAAAATAAAGGAAAAAGAAGGAGTAGGAAATGTATCGAACAAAAATAGTCAATCCGATTTTGCCAGGATTTAATCCAGATCCGTATATTTTGAAGGTGGAAGATACCTATTATATTGCCGTTTCTTCCTTTGAATGGCTGCCAGGTGTTCGCATTTATCAATCAAAAGATTTAGTGAATTGGAATCACGAAACCGATATATTAACGAATCAAGTAAATCTACGTGGAAACCCACAAAATGGAAGTATTTGGGCACCACAAATTAGTTACGCAGACGGTTTATTTTATCTTGTCTACACCGATGTAAAAAGTACAAAACGACCATTTAAAGATAGCCATAATTATTTAATTTCAGCACCAAGTATCAATGGTCCATGGTCAACACCGGTGTACTTAAATAGCAGCGGCTTTGATCCGTCTTTATTCCATGATCGGGACGGACGCAAGTGGTTGTTAAATGAAATTTGGGATTATCGTATCGAAACAGGAAATAAATCAGTCGGAGTTGTCCTTCAAGAATATGATTTAGAAAATCAAAGTTTAGTAGGACCTGTCTATAAAATTTTTGATGGTACAGAATTGGCAAAAACAGAAGCCCCACATATTTACCGTCATAATGATTATTACTATTTAATCACTGCGGAAGGTGGAACAGGTTCAGGTCATTCCGTGACGGTTTGCCGTGCAAAAGAACTTACCGGACCATATGAATTGGATCCACACTATCCCATGTTGACAGCAAGTGATAAACCCGAATCACCATTACAATGTTCAGGTCACGGCAGTATCGTTCAAACCCCGATGGGCAACTGGTATATGGTCTATTTATGCACTCGTCCCTTAATGGGAAAAGCAGCGATTTTAGGTCGTGAAACGGCTATTCAAGAAGTTTATTGGACAGAAGATGGCTGGCTGCGATTAGTGGATGGTGGCAATGGACCATTGGTAGAAACAGAAATTGTTGCAGCAGAGCCAGTTGTACAAAGGATAAATACAAACTTCCGAGATGATTTTACAGGTGTTCTTGACAAAGAGTGGAACACTTTACGCATATTAGCGGATGATTCATGGTGCGATTTAACCAGTCGTAAGGGATATTTACGGGTATGCTCAGGCGATTCCATCCAATCCTTATTTGAACATCATATCCTAGCTATTCGCCAAAAAGATTTCCGGTTTGATGCCTCTACAAAAATAGACTATACACCAGAAACCTATAATCAAATGGCAGGACTACTATTGTATCTAAATGATAGCAATTACCTTTATGCCTACCTAACTTATGATGAGGTAAGAGGTCGTGTTATTCGATTAATGCAATGTAGAGATGGGGAATTTACCTTATTTCCAGTCATTATCCCAACAGAAGAGGGCGAAGTAGAGTTAAAGATTGAAGTCGACGGACCAGCTGGAAGATTTTACTATCGGATGGATGATAATACTCTTTGGCAAGAAATTGGAGAAGGTCAAGATTTATTATTCTTGGCTGGAGGATTTACCGGAAACTTTGTAGGTATTGCTGTTCATGATATGGACCTGCAAGCTGGATCGTATGCTGATTTTGATTTCTTTGAATATCGTGGACTAGATTCACTTTAATAAGCAGAAAGAGCCCCCGAAATTATTTTCATAGGAGATGATTAAATCTTGAAAAAACCGTCATTAAAAGGGAAGAAAATCCAAGCTTCTATCATAACTGCGGCATTAGCGATTTCAAGTTTGTTAGTAGTACCAGATAGTAATGTGAATGCGGTAACTGCAGTTGAAAATATTGATAAAGTGCTTGCATTTCCTGGTGCAGAAGGTGGAGGACGCTATACTTCCGGCGGAAGATTTGGCGAGGTCTATATCGTTCATACACTAGAAGACTATGGAACTAGAGAAAGGGCAATCCCAGGATCCCTGCGTGATGCCTTAAGTAAGGACAATCGTTTTATCGTCTTTAACATCTCTGGAGCAATCAATTTAAAAGAACCATTATCTCTAAGAAACCGTAGGAATATAACGATTGCAGGACAAACGGCTCCGGGGGATGGAATTACTCTAACTGGATACGAAACCAATATCAGTGATTCTGAGAATGTTATTATTCGCTACCTTCGCTTCCGTCCAGGAGCTGAAAATGTACATAGCGGTGATTCCATGGACGCTATTTGGGGTAGAAGCATGAAAAATGTCATGATTGATCATATATCAACAAGCTGGTCTACTGATGAAACGATGTCCTTATATCGTGCGGAAAATATGACTGTGCAGTGGTCAATTGTAGCAGAAAGTTTAGCCATGAGCGGTCATACGAAAGGTCGTCATGGGTACGGTGGAATATGGGGTGGAGTCAATACTACCTACCATCACAATCTAGTAGCTAATCATACTTCTCGAAATCCTCGTTTAGGTGGGGGTACTGCCGAGGCAGATGATAACAACCATATAGGCTTATTTGATATCAGAAATAATGTGATTTATAACTGGGGATTTAACACTGCATATGGTGGCGGCAGAGCCTATGCCAATTATATTAATAACTATATGAAGCCAGGATTAGGGACACGTACCAGCGTAGAATCACGGGTGATTGATGCTGGGGAGAAAGACAAACCAGGTAAATTTTACATTAACGGAAATGTACTAGAAGGAAATTCTGAAGTATCCAACGATAATTCAAAAGGTATTTATGTTTCTGAAAGTGCTTCCCCAACAACGGAAATAGTAGACGAAGAGCTTAAGATGGATGGTACATCAGCGGAGGCACTAAGAACTACTGCTGCTGAGGAAGCATATAATGAGGTTCTGGCAAAAGCGGGAGCAACATATCCAAAACGAGATGCCTTGGATGCTAGAATTATAAATGAAGTGAAGAATAATCAAGGTAGATTCGTTAATCGCCACGAAGAAGTAGGGGGACTCCCATACACAGCTGTAATTACTCGACAAGAGGATTTTGATAAAGACGGTGATGGAATAGAGGATGAATGGGAGATGAAAAATGGATTAGATCCGAGTAATGCTGATGATAGCAGTGAAATATCAGCAGATCATAACGGATATACGAATATAGAAAACTACGTCAATTCATTGGTAGATATGGAATATACACCAAATAACCCAGAAATATCATTGAAAACCCCAGCAAATAATCAGATTTTTAGAACAAGTGATCAAATTACGATTGGAGCAGATGTAAAAGGAAAGACAGACATTGAAAAAGTAGAATTTTACAATGGAGATAAGGTTATTGGAACCGTTACAAGTGAACCATTTAGGATGAGCACCAATTTACCAGATGGTACCTATTATATATCTGCAAAAGTAATAGATAAATCTGGTCAACAAACACAGGCAACTGCTTCCGTTATTCATATCAATAGCGAAACTAATTTAAAACAATGGAAATCAACGGATATTGGAACTCCAAATATTCCAGGTCATGCATCTTTAGCTAATGATGTTATGACTGTTAAAGGTTCTGGAAAATTAAAAGAGAATGATGATAACTTCCAATTTACTTACCGTAATTTGGCAGGAGATGGAGAATTGATTGCAAAAGTAGAGACCATGACACCTGTGGATCATCACGCTTTTGCAGGGTTAATGGTCCGAGAGAGTCTTGAAAAAGATGCGAAAACGGTTGCTTTGGGTCTTTCTTATACAAAATCTTATTCTTGGAAGGAAAACGGAACAACTTACTATAGAAATCCTTGGTCTGCCTATGTAGCAGCCCGTTATGAACAAGGTGGAAATATGGACGAATTAGGTGAAAACCTTGATTCTCCTGAAAATGCAATAGCATCGGGAGTCGCGTTAATAAATGATATACCTTTTAAAGATAAAGACAAACCATTGGGTTATTTTCTTAAACTGAAACGAACTGGTAATGTTTTTAGAGCTGAAGGGTCTGTTGATGGAGTCAGCTGGACTTTAATAGGTGAACGCGAGATTGAAATGAATAAAAAGGTTTATATTGGAATGGCTGTTGATGGAAACAAAGTTGAGAATCAATTAAACAATCTAAATACAGCTACCTTTTCTCATATACAATTAAACAAAGCCAAAAAATAATTTAAAGTTCCATCCGTAGCAAAATGAAACATAAATAAAAGGCTTTTTAGCCAAAGATGATTTTTTTCAGCCGCACAGTGAATAGTTCACAAGTGCGGCTTTTGTTATTTAATCAGAAATAATTGTCACAAAATTTCAGAATTAAGTTTGAAGCTTTTGTGACATTGAATTTCATTGGCAAGTTTTATCCTTCGTGAACAAAATGAACAAAATGGTTAATAAGTTTTTAATGCTGTTTAAATGTATAATCTATTAAATATTCAAAAATTTTGTAAAATTAAGAAAACGTTTACAAGGGGGAATTGAAATGTTTTCTATCAAAAGAATTTCAGCAGTAATGTGTGCAGGAGCATTGGCGCTAAGCCTTGGTGCCTGCAGCAGTAATAATGAAACAGCTAGCCCAGGTAAAAAGGAAGAAACTACTGGCTATCCTACGAAAGCGATTACAGTAGTAGCACCTTCAGGAGCAGGGGGCGGCTGGGATTTAACCGCTCGTGCGTTTGCAAAAGTGTTGGGTGAAACGAAGGTGGTCGATCAGCCTTTGACGGTCGAGAACAAGCCTGGTGGCGGCGGTGCAGTCTTTATGGCGGAATACGCAACCCAGCAAGTTGAAAATAATGACATGCTCTTTGTCAATTCACCTCCGATTGTTATTAACAATCTGAAAAAAGAAGGAAACAGTCCATATGGCTACAAAAATACAACACCATTGGCGCAACTGACAAAAGATTTTGGGGCAATTGTCGTAAAAGCGGATTCTAAATTTACAGACTTAAAATCAGTATTGGAAGAGGTAAAGAAAGATCCTAGTAAACTAACATTTGCTGGTGGATCTGCACCGGGTTCCATGGACCATTTAATTTCCATTCTACCTGCTTATAAATATGGGGTGGATCCAACAAAGGTTAAATACGTTTCCTATGACGGTGGCGGTGAAGCGATTACTGCACTGCTTGGCGGTAACGCAGATGTAATTGGTACCGATGCCTCTAGTGTTAAAGAATTTTTAAAGGCGGGTAAGGTGCGCGTGTTGGCGATTACCTCAGATGAACGTTTATCGGGTGATTTTAAGGATGTTCCAACTGCAAAAGAGGAAGGTGTCGATGCAGAGTTTACGATTTGGCGCGGGGTTTTTGGTCCGGAAAAAATGTCTAAAGAAGCCAAAACATATTGGGAACAAGCAATTGATAAGCTAGTTAACTCACCTGAATGGAAAAAAGAAGTAGAGACGCAAGGCTGGGAATTAGAGTATAAAAACAGTTCTGATTTCAAAAAGTTTTTAGAGGAGCAAGAAACCCAAGTCCAGCAATTATTAACAGCATTAGGAATGCAGAAGTAAAACATCCGGGAAGGAGTTAACTCTCTCCTTCCTCTATTTTTTTAAGAAGGGGGATTATGAATGGCATTAAAATTCGATTACATTGCATCAGTATTGTTCCTTGCCGTAGGTGTTCTTTTTATTATCGGGAGCAGGCAGCTTGAAAGTTCGTCCTATGGCAGTGCAGTTGGCCCTGATATATTTCCACTTATTCTTGGTGGTGCACTTATTTTATTAAGTATCCGTTTATTTTATGAAACCTTCATTACGAAGAATCAACAGGGAACAAAAGAGATATTACAGTACAAGCCTTTCTTAATCATTTTTGCGGCTACATTGGTTTATATTTTAACATTGGAAACGATCGGGTATGTAATTACTACCTTTCTTTTTTTATTCGTTTGTTTTCAAACAATGGAACGTTCAAAAGTAATTCTATCACTTATAATCTCTGCTTGTTTTTCAGGACTAGTTTATTTTTTATATGTAGAGATTTTAAAAGGTACACTGCCAGACTGGCCAATTTGGTTTTAAGCGAGAAAGAAAGGAGGACAAAAAATGAGCACACTTGATTATTTATTTCAGGGATTCGGAACGGCACTTATTTGGTATAATATCCTTTTTGCCTTTGTCGGGGTATTAATAGGGACCGCTGTTGGTGTGCTTCCTGGAATTGGACCGATGAGTGGCGTTGCTCTTCTCATTCCAGTAACAGCTTCTATTACCGGGGGACTACCGCCAGAACATGCAGCAACGAGCGCAATCATTCTGCTCGCTGGAGTCTATTATGGAGCTATGTATGGCGGATCGACCACTTCCATTCTATTAAATACACCAGGAGAATCTTCCTCTGTCGTTACGACATTGGACGGTTACCAAATGGCCAAGAAAGGAAGAGCTGGAAGTGCCTTATCCATTTCTGCAATCGGTTCTTTTGTGGCGGGGATTATTACTCTTGTAGCACTAATTGCATTAGCCAAACCATTATCAGCTGTAGCGCTCAAATTTGGACCAGCAGAATATTTTTCCTTAATGCTATTAGGGCTGGGGGCTGTTAGTGGATTAGCTGGAAAATCGGTAACAAAAGCATTAATGATGACCATTTTCGGTTTATTACTTGGTACGATTGGAATCGACAACGTATCTGGTATTGCCAGATTTACCTTTAATGTTCCATGGCTGTATCAGGGAATTGAGTTTTTAACGATTGCGGTAGGGTTGTTTGCAGTTGGAGAGGTTTTTAAGACCATCTTGGAAAAAGATGAAGAAGATACCGAAATTGCAAAGATTAATAATTTACTTCCATCTAAAGAAGAGCTTAAAGAATCTGCGGGACCCATTGCCCGCGGCTCGTTGTTAGGATTCTTTGTCGGAATTTTACCAGGAGCAGGGGCGACACTTGCTTCCTTCTTTTCCTATATTCTTGAGAAAAAGATATCAAAAACGCCTTCAAAGTTTGGAACAGGAACGATTGCAGGGGTTGCTGCACCAGAATCGGCGAATAACGCAGCATCTGGTGGGGCGATGATTCCATTATTAACATTAGGTATTCCAGGTTCAGGTACTACAGCTATATTAATGGGAGCATTGATGATGTATAACGTCCAGCCGGGGCCGTTATTGTTTGAAGACCATCCACAAGTAGCGTGGGGACTAATTGCCAGCATGTTTATCGGGAACATCATGCTATTATTATTAAATCTCCCACTTGTCAAAGTGTTTGCGAAAATTATTCAAACACCAAAACAATTCTTGATTCCTATAATTATTGCAATCTCCATTTTTGGTGTCTATGCGGTCCAAGTATCAACGAACGATCTTTTACTTTTATTGGGTTGTGGAATTCTTGGATATTTCTTAAGTAAAAATGATTATCCAATCGCCCCGCTTGTTCTTGGATTGGTATTAGGGCCCATGGTAGAGAATAATTTAAGAAGAGCATTAACAATCTCTAATGGGGATTTTAGTGTTTTCTTTACACGACCGATTTCACTCGCTTTTCTAATCATTACCTTCCTGTGGGTGTTAATACCGTTCATCATGAAACGAAGAGGGAAAGATGTAATTATTAATATTGAAGGATAATTTTTTTAATAATGTGAAAACTCCTTTATTTAAGGAGTTTTTTTACTATAATAAGTATTGAGGTGATTGCGTGCGTTTACATTCGAAATTAATGCTAGTCATTCTTCTGCTTATTATCTCAATCGGAGTTATTTTTGAGGTTACTTTTAAGAATATAATGGAAACCAATCTTAAACATGAAATAGGTTCTAAAGCCTTATCTGTAGCCCAATCGATTGCAAATATGCCAGATATCCAGAAGGCATTTCATGCAGAAGAACCTGCGTCTGTTATCCAGCCAATCGCGGATAGCATTCGGAAACAGGTTGGGGCAGAATTTATTGTTATCGGAAATACGAATGAAATCCGATATTCGCATCCTAATCCGAAACGATTAGGACAAAAAATGGTGGGAGGAGATAATGATCTTGTTTTTAAAGGAGAATCTGTCATCTCAGAATCTACCGGAACTCTAGGTCCTTCATTACGGGGGAAAGCACCTATCTTTAGCCAGGGAAAAGTTATTGGAGTTGTTTCAGTCGGTTATCTCCAAACGGACATTGAAAAGGAACTTTCAAAAATACAGAAAAAAATCTTTTTTGCTACACTGCTTATTCTAATAGGAGGATTACTAGCGGCATTACTAATATCTTTAAATATCAAAAAAGCGATGTTTGGACTAGAACCAAAAGAAATTGCTTGGATGTACCAAGAGAAACATGCCATTTTAGAGTCTATTCATGAAGGGATCGTTGCGATAGATACTGATGGGAGAATCACTGTAGTGAATGAAACGGCTCATAAAATTTTAAGAGTTCCAAATGAGACACTGCTCCGTGGAAAAAGAATTGAAGAGGTCATAGAAAATACGAATCTACTTGAAGTAGTTCGAAATGGACAAGCAGAATATGATAAGGAAATTATCATCTTTGGGGACGTTTATTTGGCAAATCGGATTCCGATTTTTAATAAGAAAGGTGATGTGATTGGGGCCGTCGCGAGTTTACGTAACAAGTCAGAGCTGGCCCAGTTACTGCAGGAATTATCTCATGTAAAGGCATATGCCGAAGGATTACGTGCTCAAACCCACGAATATTCTAATCGTCTATATACCCTGCTAGGCTTGATTCAACTAGGTTCGTATAAAGAAGCCATTGATTTTATCTCCAAGGAAGTGGATATCGCTCAAGGATTCATTCAATTTTTAATGAAGGAAATTCCCGATCCCATTATTGCTGGATTTATATTAGGAAAAGTAAGTCTAGCAAGCGAATTAAAAGTAAATTTTTCAATAGATAGAGAGAGCGGCTTTAAAGATATCCCAGATGAAATCAGCAGAGATTCATTAGTAACCATTATTGGCAACCTTGTTAATAATGCCTTTGAAGCTGTAAGAGAAAATGGAGAAGGAGAAAAAAGAGTAACACTGTTTTTGACCGACCTAGGTAAAGAATTAATTATTGAAGTAGAAGATAACGGAATAGGGATAGAAGGTAATAATAACGACCAGATATTTATACAAGGCTTTACCACAAAGGACAAGAACAGTAATGCCGGAATTGGACTGAGTCTAGTTCAGAATGCAATTAATAGTTTAGGTGGATATGTCACGTTTTCATCAAATGTGGGGGAAGGTACAATTTTTACTGTGGCGATACCAAAGAGCAGGGGGAATATGAATGAAGGGGAACCGAGATATTGAAGTATTAATTGTCGAGGACGACTTTAGGATTGCAGAAATACAAAAGCGGTTTCTTGAACAGATTGAAGGCTTTCAAGCAGTAGGGATTGCTGCTAGCTATATAGAAGCAAAAACCTTAATTGATATATTACAGCCGGATTTACTTTTGTTAGATGTTTATTTTCCAGATATGAACGGTCTAGATTTACTGAAAGAAACAAAACAACAATCAAAACAAATGGATGTTATTATGATCACAGCTACAAAAGAAATACATAAAGTGCAAGAGGCTATTAGTATAGGTGTATTCGATTATATTATTAAACCGGTTGTTTTTGACCGCTTTAAACAATCGTTACTGAGGTATAAGGATTATCATGGAAAGCTATTACAAATAGGTACAGAAAATACCCATGTTACTCAGCAGCAGGTAGACAAGCTTTTACGAAAAGAAATTGATGGTGCAAGTAACGAAAAGTCTTACCTCCCAAAAGGAATCGACCCACTAACACTTGAAAAAGTGATGGAGGTTCTTGCGAAGGTTGAATATGGACTAACAGCAGAGAGTGTCGCGAAAGATTTAGGTGTTAGTAGAACAACGGCAAGACGGTACCTTGAATATTTAGTATCTAATGAAAGTATAGAAGCCGATTTATCTTACGGAACAGTAGGACGTCCGGAACGCGTTTATATCGTGTCAAGCAAAGCAACTAAGAATTAAGAGATTTTTTTAATAGGAGGTTTTCTGCCTGAAGTCATTAAAAGTTTCCCTACAAACAAAAATATTCGGGCTGGCTCTCTCACTAGGATTATTGTTAATCCTGCTAATGACAGGGTTTTATAGCTATATGGAAAGTAAACAAATTGAGGAAAACAAGGGAAGGCTGGCATTAGAATTGTCGAAAACTGTATCCTTTATCCCGACTATCATTGATGCCTTTCAAACGAAGGACCCTTCTAAAGCGATACAGCCTATCGCAGAAAAAATTCGAAAAGAAACAGGTGCCGAATTTGTGGTAATAGGAAATAAAGATGGAACTAGATATGCGCATCCTATGATCTCTAAAATTGGGCAGAGGATGAAAGGTGGAGATAATGAAAGGGCGCTAACCCAAGGGGAATACTATATCTCCAAGGCAGAGGGTTCACTCGGACCTTCTATTAGAGGGAAATCTCCTATTTTTAATCATCAGGGTGAGATTATCGGAATCGTTTCTGTAGGATTTCTCCTTGAAGATGTACAGCAGCAAATTATTAATAACATCAGGAGAGTGCTCATTGTTTCTTTCTTTGCACTTTTGATTTCCCTTCTGGGAAGCATGTTACTAGGGCGTAATATCCGCAAGGATACGATGGGGCTCGAGCCTTACGAAATTGCATCCCTTTATAAAGAGAAAAACGCTATCCTGCATGCGGTAAAAGAAGGGATCTTAGCGATCGATAATAAAGGCTACATTACCATGATGAATCAAAAGGCAAAGAGGCTGCTACATCTTCAGGGAACGGTCAAAAATAGGAAAGTGGATGGGCTTTTTCCTTCAAATTATTTGTATGAGGTATTACGATCAGGAAACTCTCAAACAGATAAAGAGATGGTCTGGAAAGATAAAACGGTTATTGTTAATTGTACTCCAATCGTCGATGAGACAGGTATTAAGGGGGTTGTTGCTTCTTTTCGTGATAAAACAGAAATTAAGCAAATGTTAAATACCATATCTGAAGTAAAAAGTTATTCGGAAGATCTCCGTGCTCAAACGCATGAATTTACCAATAAATTATACGTTTTATTGGGACTGCTTCAACTTGGTGAATATAACCAGGCAATCGAAATGATACAAAGTGAGACACAAACACAGCAATTTCAGAATTCAGTCGTTTTTAACCAGATCAAAGATTCAAAAGTGCAGGCCATCCTTTTAGGGAAATTAGGAAAAGCTTCAGAAAAGAAAATTAAGTTTGAGATTAATTCAGACAGCTATATGGAAATATTACCTTCCCATATTAAACTCTCTAACTTAATCGTGATACTTGGAAACTTAATCGATAATGCTTTTGAAGCTGTCTATGAATGCGAGACGCCAACGGTTAAGTTTTTCGCTACAGATATCGGAAGAGATATCATTTTTGAGATTTCGGACAATGGGAAGGGAATAAGTGATGTAGAATTTCCACTCCTTTTTGAAAGAGGTTATACTTCTAAAAATGGTACTGAGCCAAGGGGATTTGGCTTATCAAATGCTGAAGAGGCAGTCTTGGAGTTAAATGGGATTATCGAGGTACAAAGCAACCAGGAAAGTGGATCTGTTTTTACTGTTTATCTTCCAAAGAACGTGCGAGGGGATGAGAATTTTGGATAAGATAAAAGTGGCTATAGCGGAAGACGATTTTCGAATAGCGGAGATACATGAGAAATTTTTAGATAGGTTTAAGGAAATAGAGGTGGTTGGAAAATCTTTGAATGGTGAGCAGACTCTTCAGTTATTAGAGCAAAAAACCCCTGATCTACTGCTGCTAGATGTGTATATGCCGGATATGCTTGGTTCTGAGTTACTCCCCATGATCCGGGAGAATTCCCTCAAAGTTAGTATTATTATGATAACTGCAGCAACAGATAAAGTTTTCCTTGAAAAAGCTTTAAGCTATGGAGTTGAGAATTACTTAATCAAACCAGTAAGCAGGGAAAGATTCGATGAAGTCATTCATGAATATATAAAAAAACACTCTCTTCTTTCAGCCACTCAGGAAGTAAATCAGAATTATGTTGACTTGTTATTCCGAAAAGGGAAAAATGAAGTGCCGACAAAGAGCACAGGATTGCCAAAGGGAATTGACGAAATTACCTTAGGAAAAGTTAAGGCTGTTTTCCACGATAGAAGAGAGGGACTTTCCGCAGAAGATGTTGGTAAGGAAATTGGTGCTTCACGGATAACTGCGCGAAGGTACTTGGAATATCTCTCCTCTAAACAGGAAGTAAGAGCAGAAGTTGTTTATGGAATTGTGGGCAGACCGGAAAGGAAGTATTATCCAGTATCGTGAGGAGGGAAATGACCCCTCCTTCTTTTATGTCCTCCTATTTGATACCCCCAATAAGTTATTCGAACTTGGAAAAATTACCCTCTTATGAACAAAATGTACAAAATCAATTTTATTTACGTTAATAACTTTATTTTGGTAACGTTTTCACATCTGAATATTTTGATTATATTTAATATACAAACAAAAGAGGTGAAGACGATGCTTGCAATATTAGGGTTCTTGATGATTATTACTTTTATGATTTTAATTATGACCAAACGCCTTCCCGCTATGATTGCTCTTATAGTGATTCCTGTCATTTTTGCATTGATTGGCGGTTTTGGTAAGGAAATGGGGCCAATGGCGCTTGAAGGCATAAAAAGTGTTGCCCCAACGGGAATTATGATCCTGTTCGCTATACTCTTTTTCGGCATCATGATTGATGCAGGAGTATTTGATCCTATTATTTCTACCATCTTAAAAGTAGTAAAGGGAGATCCAGTAAAAATAGCTATTGGAACTGCAGTCCTTGCACTTTTAATATCCCTTGACGGGGATGGAACAACTACATACATCATTACCATCTCTGCCATGCTGCCTTTGTATAAGCGTATTGGTATGAAACCATTAATCCTTGCTGGAATTGCGGTATCTGCTTCAGGTGTCATGAACCTTCTCCCATGGGGTGGACCTACTGCTAGAGCCATGACGGCATTAAATCTTGAGATGTCAGATGTTTTTACTCCGGTTATACCTAGCATGGTAGGGGGGATAATGTTCGTATTGTTCATGGCCTACTGCCTTGGGAGAAAAGAACGGAAACGAGTCGGAATACTTCAAGTCGACTACAGCACAATGTCGATGATAGCAGCAACATCAGAGGATGCGTATCTAAAACGCCCAAAACTAATACTTGTAAACTATCTTCTTACGATTATTCTATTAGTTGCTTTAATCAAAGAACTACTTCCAACAACCGTTTTGTTTATGCTAGGATTTGCGTTGACGATTACAATAAATTATCCAAAAATAAGTGACCAAAAAGAACGAATTGCAAATTATGCAGATAATGCGTTATCAGTAGTTTCAATGGTATTTGCTGCAGGTATTTTTACTGGTATTCTTTCAGGAACGAAAATGGTCGATGCCATGGCAACAACCATGATCTCCTATATTCCTGATTTACTTGGTTCTCATTTTGCACTTATCACTGCAATTATCAGTGCACCCCTAACGTTTTTCATGTCAAATGATGCCTTTTACTATGGAGTTTTGCCTTTGCTTGCCAAAGCAGCAAGTGTATATGGAATTGACCCTGAGTTTATTGGACGGGCATCACTATTGGGGCAGCCAGTCCATCTATTAAGCCCTCTTGTACCTTCGACGTACCTATTAGTCGGTATGGTTGGAGAAGATTTTGGTGACTTACAGCGCACATTCCTTAAATGGGCCTGTGGTTCAACTCTGGTTATGATTGCCGTTGCAATTATATTGTCAATTATTCCTTTTTAACTAATCGAAGAACAAAGGAAAATCGATAGGGGATGAATGTTAATGTGGATAATTACTGTCTATTTAAAAGGAAACAATATTTCAATGTTTGAATTTAATTCTGAAAAAGAAGCCAAAGAAGCTTTTAAAAATGTTTCGGGTTGTAAGATTCTTTCAGAGGTAATTTATTTTAACGATCAGGTAGTGTAAATAGTAGGAAAATGCGATTTATTTTTTATTAAGGCTGTGTTAAAGGTAAATGTTGATTTTAGAACCTGTTGATTTGTGC
>NZ_NPDD01000214.1 GCF_002272245.1 Bacillus sp. 7884-1
AAGCGAAGCGCTTGGAGCACAAATCAACAGCCCAATATAACACAGCCTTTATTAATAAACTGCATTTTTCCTTTTTTTATTAGAGAGAGAAGGTACGTTGTATGAGTATTTTGTATCATATATTACTAGATATCATATTTCCGATATTCCTGTTGATTGGGGCAGGCGCAGTCCTACAGCGTGTCATTAGGCTTGATTTATCTACACTTTCAACATTGACGGTGTATTTCTTATTGCCAGCGGTTTGTTTTGTAAATATATATGAGAGCAATATGTCAAGCGAGTTAATTAGCCAAACGGTAGTATTTTTACTGCTTTTTAATATTCTGCTTATCTTAACCAGCATGTTTATTGCGAAAGTGAACAAGTTTGACCGTAAGCTGACAGCAACCTTTAAAAACAGCATGGTTTTGAGCAATTCAGGTAATTACGGTCTCCCTGTAAGTGAACTAGTATTTGCTGCTAATCCTGCAGGTATGTCGATACAGATTATTATTTCTATTTTTCAAAATCTCCTTACATTCACATATGGTTTTTTCAACAGTGTCTCTGCCCAGAGCAGCGGTAAAGAAATCCTACGAAAAATTATCCGCCTTCCGGTTATTTACGCTTTATTACTGGCAATACTGTTGAAATGGCTACATATTGATATCCCTGAATTTTTGTGGAGGCCAATTGAAAATTCTTCAAATGCGTTTTTGGCAGTTGCACTTGTTACACTTGGAGCACAAGTGGCATTTTTAAAGATTACACGAATTTCTAGACCCATTGTTTGGATTGTAATCGGCCGGCTGATAATTTCTCCTCTCATTGGGTTACTCGTTATATTTTTACTTGGATTAACAGATATAACTGCTCAAGCGCTATTTATCGCCAGTTCATTTCCTTCTTCAAGAAATAGTGCTTTGCTGGCACTTGAATATGATAATTATCCAGAATATGCTTCCCAAGCGGTCCTATTAACTACAATCATAAGCGGTATTACGGTTGCGGTTGTCGTTTATCTATCTAAAATACTTTTTTAACTCATTAACTTACATGAACTTTCATAGATTCATCATTGGCATCGTTTTTATTTTGATAGGCATTTTTTAAAGGCACCATAGAGAGGGCGGCGGCTGCAATTAAGCCAGGAATCGCAAAGGCGATAAAGTTTAAGTGAATGGGTAAAGAAACTGATAATAGGAATCCTCCTAAAAGGGGACCGAGCATACCGCCGATCCTGCCGACTCCAGAAGCCATCCCTAATGCTGTAGATCTAATAGATGGCGGATAGTACTGAGAAACATAGGCCTGAACAATATTTTGTGCACCAATGGTTGCAGCTCCAGCAATGGCTACTAACAGATATATTACTAACGTATTTCCTCCAAATCCTAGGAGTGTCAGAGCCACGGCGCCTGAGGCATACATCGGAACAAGCATTTTTTTTGAACCGTATTTATCACAAAGTCGTCCGATTATGAGTGTCCCGATAATTGCTCCGCCTTGGAGGGCAATGAGAAAGCCTAAGCTTGAATTTAATCCATATCCTGCTTCCATCATCAATTTTGGAAGCCAAGTATTCAAACCATAAACCATCAATAAACAACTGAAAAACGCTGTCCAAAACATAACCGTACTGAAGGCTCGGTTCTCCTTAAATAATCCTATTATAGGAAACTTTGATTCTTGGATTTTTAAGTCGATAACCTCATCATTTGGATTAAAATGCGAATCTGGACTTACTTTAGCAAGGGTTGCAATCAATTTTTCTTTCTTACCAGTACGGATAAGATAGCTGGATGTTTCGGGCAGCTGTTTATACATAATAGGCAAAAATAGTAGAGGAAGACCCGCAAACCAGAAGATTGATTCCCATCCGAATGTTGGCATTAAGAAAATCCCTATTAAGGGAGCAAGAATTCCCCCAACAGAATAACCACATAAAACGATACTTACAATCATACTTCTCATCGTTTTAGGAGCATAATCAGTTAATAGTGCGATAACATTTGGCATGATTCCTCCCAAACCTAAGCCAGCTAAGAAACGAAAGGTTGAGAAAGTAGTAGGAGTTTCGGCAAAGCCGCAAAGGAATGTAAATAAACTAAACAGTAGTAATGTTATAGCAATCACGTTCTTTCTACCAATACGATCAGCTAAAGTACCAAAAAAGATTGCCCCAAACATCATCCCAAATAATCCATATGTCCCGATTGCTCCAGCTTCCACCGATGAAAGATTCCATTCCTTTATCAAGCTCGGTAAAACCGTTCCATAGACGACCAGATCATACCCATCAAACAAGATAATGATAAAACTCCATAATAATAACCCTAAATGAAAGCGGTTAAATTTGCTATTAGCAATAACTTCGGTAGAATTAATTGTTGTCATATTTTTTTCCCCTTTATAAAATAAAATTAAATGATAACGCTTACGATAATATGAGAGAATTCGTATTTGTTGTCGGTTAACACTAATTACACTTTACTTATAGTAAATACCGTTCTCTAATTAGAGATTATAAACACTAGTGGTTTTATTTTCAATAGAAGATTTATATTTTTCGGAATATTTATACTAAATCAGGTCCGGAGGAATGCACAGCATTGATTTCTAATCAGAATTATCCAAGATTACGATAAAACTATAGAAAGGGTGTAAATCAGTTGACGAGTAAAGTAGAAGAGTTTGCTAAAACTAGCAGAAGCAGAGTCCACTCGAGTCGGAATTGTACCGCTTACTTCAATCGATTCAAGTTGACAGTAAAGGAAGCCTATTATGTCTAGCTAGAAAATATAAGGAAAAAGGTAGAACAAGGTCAGAAAATCGTAGGGAAAAAGATTGGCTTAACTTCCCTAGCCATGCAGATTCTATTAGGTGTTGATGAGCCGGATTATGGACACCTATTAGACAGCATGGTGGTTGAAAACGGAGGTTTTATTTCCACCGAGAAAGTGGTACAACCAAAGGTAGAGGCGGAAATTGCCTTTATTTTAAAAAAGGAATTACGAGGCCCTAATTTAACATCTCTTGATGTTCTTCAGGCAACAGAATATATCGTTCCTGCGCTTGAAATCGTTGATAGCAGAGTAAAAGATTGGAAGATTACGCTGGTAGATACAGTTGCAGATAATGCCTCATCAGGGTTTTATGTACTTGGCGGTAAGCCAGTCAAGGTTGAAGACATCGATCTTGAGCTACTCGGAATGGCTTTTTATAAAAATGGTGAGTTAGTCAATACTGGGGTTGGTGCAGCAGCTTTAGGCAATCCAGCCAATTGTGTAGCATGGTTGGCTAATAAGTTGGCTGAATTTGATATCCCATTGCGTGCAGGTGAAGTGATTCTCTTTGGGGCTTTATCGGCAGCGGTAGAGGCGCGTGCTGGAGATACGTTTACGGCAAGATTCGCACACATTGGGCAGGTAAGCGTCCATTTTTAGAACGGAGGAGAAATTTTAATGAGTCAATACAAGGATATTGCCAATTACCTCGTTTCAGCGGAGGAAGAAAGGCATGAAGTTCCCAAGGTAACGGTGAGCCAGAAGCCGGATTTATCGGTGGAGGAAGCATATCTTGTTCAACAAGAAATCTTAAATCGCAAATTAAGTAAAGGAAGTAGAATCATTGGTCCTAAGATGGGCTTAACGAGCTTTGCCAAAATGAAGCAAATGGGCATTGAAGAGCCTATTTATGGATATGTGTTCGATTATATGTTGATTGAAAATGGCGGAAAAGTCCGTTTAAGTGATTTGATACATCCGAAGGTGGAAGCAGAGATTGCATTTGTGATAGGAGAAGACATTGAAGGACCTGGTATAACCGGGGCGCAAGTTCTCGCGAAAACGGAATATGTTCTTCCCGCACTGGAAATTATCGATAGCCGTTATGAAAACTTTCAATATAACTTGCCGGATGTGATTGCTGACAATGCCTCAACCTCACGGGTTGTGTTTGGAAAAACCTTGAAAAAACCGGAACAATTTGAACTGGATCTTGTCGACGCAACGCTTTCAATCAATGGTGAAATCAAGGAATTAGGTGCAGGAGCTGCTGTCCTAGGACACCCGGCCCATTCTGTAGCGATGCTTGCCAATATGCTGGCAAGAAAGGGTGAGAGGGTTCGCAAGGGTGACGTGATACTAACTGGCGGCATTACGGCTGCCGTTAAGTTGAACTATGGCGATATCGTTACTGGAAAATTTGATGGTTTTGGCGAAGTATCATTTACTGTAACCGATTAAAAAATCATAAATAGAGGAGATTATCATGCCTATTATTCAAGTGCAAATGATGGAAGGAAGACCAAAAGAAAAAGTAGCAGAATTAATTCGTAATGTTACGAATACAGTTTCGGAAACCTTGGATGCTCCAAAAGAGAATATTAGAGTGATCGTAACGGAAATCCCTAAGACCCACTGGGGAAAAGCTGGAGAGCCTGTTGGAAAATAAATTTAGGATGACTTAATAGGAGGCATCAACTATGGAAGAATTGCCAAAAGATATCGTTCCATTACAACAGGATTTTTATGAACAGCCTACTTTAGAATTGGCAATGGCAATGCTCGGATGCCTCCTTGTAAAAGAAACACACCAGGGCATCTCTGCCGGATTTATTGTAGAAACAGAGGCATACAAAGGACCAGGTGATAGGGCAGCGCACAGCTATAATAACAGAAGGACAGCAAGAACAGAAGTCATGTTCCACCGTTCCGGCCTCGCCTATACATATCTAATGCATACTCACTGCCTTTTCAATGTGGTCAGCGGCGGTGAAGAAAAACCTGAAGCTATTTTGGTCCGAGCCCTGGAACCTCGGTACGGTATCGATATAATGAAAACCAGGAGAGGGCTTGAAGAATTAAAAAATCTGACAAACTGTCCTGGAAAACTAACAAAGTCATTGGGTATAACAATGGAGGACTATGGATGCTCACTCACCCATCCACCCATATATTTAGCAAAAGGTTTTTATCCTGAAAGCATATCTGTCGGAAAAAGAATTGGGATTGAAAACACTGGCGAAGCAAGGGATTACCCTTGGCGTTTTTGGGTTACGAATAATCAATTTGTTTCAAGGCATCAAAAGTTCGAATACGAAGTCAATTTGAAACCGTGATGATCATCACAAAATCATCGACACTATTGGGCTATGATTTAAGAAGAGTTAATAGAAACGACCGAAACCTGGAAAAATAGGAATTTTGGATGTATGGTCTGGTTGGAAGAGGGTGTTATACGGTGGAAACTTCGAACGTTGTATTAAGTGCTCCATTGCAGCAATTAATGGATGAGCATGTGTCGCTCAGGCAAGATATGAATCATTTCTATGAGATCACGGAAGAGATAGAATCCGATTCGGGTCCTGCTGTGGTTCAATTGTTTGCGAAATTGCATGAACTGGTTTCTGCTTTCGCTATTGAGCTGAAGGCACATTCCAAACGAGAGGATGAGGGGTTGTTCCCTATGATGGCTCGCCGCCTAGGAGAGAATGACAGAACAATCGAGGTAATGGAACAAGAACATCAGAAGGCAGAGGGGCATCTGCATGATTTTCTAACTGAAACTGAACAGGCGGAATCGTCCATTGATGAAAATGCTGCTCAATGGATTTCAGTATACGCCGTCCAGGCTTATGCTACCTTAACACAACACTTTGCAAAGGAAGAAAAAGTGTTGTTTCCTTTGGCAGAGAAGATACTTTCCATAAGGGAGAAGGAGGAACTTGAACTTCTGTTTCAGGTACTCTAGTGAGAACCTAGGTAAAAAGTATATGATAGTGCAAAAGAACAAACCAACTAAGTATTATTTAAAGAGTACACTTAGTTGGTTTGTTTTTAATTAAGACACTATAAAAAAAAAATTTGCAAAAAGATATAATATCAAAATACTTACTAACATCGTTATATTTGACATCGTGGCAATGAAACGGATGCTAGTAATGCTATATTTAAATTCAACTGCAAAAGTTAAGGCAGATGCTGCAACCGGCAGTAATAGACCAATCAGAATGGTAGAACGAAGCATGATGTCAGCTGGAAGGGTAAAGTATAAAACTAAACCCACGATAAGACCTAAGCCATAACGGAAAGCTAAAAATTTCACCATTGGCCTAATAAATTGTTTGTCAAACTTAAAATTCAAAAAGAGTCCTAATAGTAATAATGATAAGGGTATATTTGCTCCTGAGATCGTACTTGCAACTTCAATGAACATATCAGGAAGGTGGATGTGGCTAAAGTTTAATATACTAGCAATAATATAAGTCATTAACGGAATAGACTTTCCAAGTTTCTTTAGAATTTCTAATGGGTTAAGACGAAGACCTTCATTTGAAAAATAACTTCCAAAAATAAAAGAGATTCCAAAGACAAGAAATGATGCTCCAACATCAAACATACTAAAATAAGTTAATCCTTCCATTCCCCAGATTGCATAAACTAAAGGAAATGCAAATAAGCCAACATTAAAACCGTGAGATAACATCAAAAGGGAACCCTTAAGTTCTCTTTCCTCATTTTTAAAGAATAATAGGCCTAAAATGGCCGTTATCATTCCATAAATAATTACAATGACTGGTAACATAATTAATGAAGTTTCTATTTTAACAGAATCAAAAGTTACAATAACTAAAGCAGGAAGGGTAATTTTAAAAATAATTTTTGAAATCACTTCTCCATCTTTTTCTTGTAAAATATTTAGTCGTTTTAATAGATAGCCAAAGGCAATGATGATAATAATATTAAGAAATTCCTGATTCATAAATAAATAACGCTCCTCTATGATGTATCTAATCTGTATAAAAATAAAAAATTATCTTTGAAAGTTTAATTCTAATTAAACCACACTTTCAATCATTATATATAGATATTTGTTATAAAAAAATAAGTAAAAACAACAACTTTTTTATATAAAGATTTAAGAATTTGCATCACAATATTGTCACTTTATTATTATCATGTTACTATTAGTTGAAATTAAATCCCTTTAAATCTGGTCCAGAGAGTCCAAAAAGGCGAAAGTAAAATTCATACATATTTATTATGTCTATGAATGCCTTTTTGTCCTTTGGATGGAGAGGCATTTTATTTTTGCTTATTATCTTTTAATCTGAGTCCTGTGAGGCTTGAAAGGAGAACAACAAGAATGGATTATCGTAAAAAAACAGTAGTTGCTTCAGTAGCGGGTTTAACATTAGAGGGCATGGATATTATGTTTATATCATTTGCGATGTCGATGATTATTGCAGAGTTTCATATCGATATGGCAGCTGGTGGACTTATTTCATCCATTACTAATTTAGGAATGCTTGCTGGGGGAGTCATTTTCGGTATTTTAGCAGATAAATTTGGGAGAGTCAGAATTTTTACCTATACGATTCTATTATTTGCTGTCGGAACTGCGTTAACCGGGCTTGCACAAAATATTGAACAAGTATATTTATTTAGGTTTATTGCAGGTTTAGGAGCTGGGGGAGAATACGGTATTGGTATGGCGCTTGTCGCTGAGGCATGGCCAAAGAATAAACAAGGGCGCGCTTCTTCCTACGTTAGTGTCGGTGCTCAATATGGTGTTATCCTTGCCGCACTTCTAAGTGCGATGATTCTTCCTTCCTGGGGATGGAGAGGGTTGTTCTTCGTTGGATTGGCTCCGGTTATTTTCGCCTTTATCGTTCGAAAGAAACTAGACGAATCACCGGTATGGGTGGAATCACAAAAGAAGAAGCAACTTGTTCAGAAGCAAGGAAAACTAAAGCAATTGTTTGCTACTCCTAGAATTGCTGTAACGACTGTCGCTTTAGCAATAATGGCAACCGTACAAATCGCTGGTTATAATGGTTTAATGATTTGGCTGCCATCGATGCTTCAACAATCCCAAGGATTATCCGTTTCAAGCTCGGCTCTTTGGACCATTAGTACCGCCGCTGGTATGATTGCAGGTATGTTAACGTTTGGTCAATTTATGGATCGGTTTGGAATGAAGCGTTCGTATGGAATCTTCTTAGCTGCTTCCGCTGTTGCTGTCTTCTTCTACTCCTTTGCTTCAGGCAGCACAGGTCTTTTAATTGGAGGTGCGATTGTAGGTTTCTTCTCTAATGGAATGTTTGCAGGTTATGGCGCACTAATTAGCAAATATTATTCAGTAGAAATTCGCAGTACAGCAACGAACACAATTTTTAACTTTGGCAGGGCTTTAGGGGGATTATCTCCAATTTTAGTAGGTTATATCCTTCAACACGCAAATGTAACGGTAGCAATGACGTACCTGGCACTGCTCTACTGTATCTCCTTTATAGCAATGGTTAGTTTGCAAAAAGGAAAAGGTAGACAAGAAGAAATCAATAGTTTATCTGAAGCAGTGTAAGGGTTAATAAAAAGCCATTCTCTCAAACATTCATGTAGGAGGGGATGGCTTTTTATCATTTCCTGACATTTATCTCCCTCTTCAATCGTGTGAAGGGCGCAGCCCACGATAAGGGGGAGATAAATGTCGGTTGGCGGTAGCCAAAACTTT
>NZ_NPDD01000215.1 GCF_002272245.1 Bacillus sp. 7884-1
TACATAAAATAAAACTAAATGCCACGCGGGCATGTCTGTTCCTTTTTATCAATTTGATTTCCCCCTAAAGTTTGCTTACATTAAGACTTCATTTTAGAATCATCTTTCACCTTACACCTAAAGGGTAAGTGAAAGATGATTCTATCAATCTATGATTTACTGAGGTTTTACGTTGACATACACTTTACCTGCGGTTATTTGACGAGATTCGTTTCCATAATCATCTCTCATCACCACTTCAATCGCAGCACCGTTGATCTTGTCTTTTGGAGCCGTCCAGGTACCAACATAGTGACCTGGTTTTGTTTCTGTTAATGGTATTTCAACAGAAGTGGCGGCTACCGTTGCGGTTGCGGTTGCGGTTGCGGTTGCGGTTGCATAGGTTGAAGGTAAGCGTACCAAGAAGAAGCCATTAATTCCTGGCTCACTATCTAGTTCGACGGTCAACGTATTACCCGTTTTTATCACCACATTTTGAGCTGGTTTTAAGTTTTCGATCGCAGGTGGATTAAACTTGGCGTAAACAGTGACTTCCTTGCTAGTTTCGTTTCCAGCACGGTCCTTTGCAGTGACAGTAAATTTATTTTCTCCACTATTGAGTAGTACGCGTAGGGAGTAGGAGCCATCTTCTGTGACATTCGCATTTTGACCATTTATAGTGACTTCTGCTAGATATGGATCGGTCGCTTTCCCCTCGATCGTAACCGCTTTCTGATTTGTCTTGAAGCCTTCAGTAGGTTTAGTGATGGTTAGTTCTGGTTTTGCTTGGTCAAGGATGATCTTCACTGGCTCGGACGGATCTGTACTACCTACATCAGTAGAAGCGGTAGCTGTCAGCACGTTTTCACCATCTTGAAGGGTAACATCTGCAGAGAAGGTACCATCAACACTAGCTGTTGTGGTAGCCACTTCTTCGCCTTTATTGAAAAGATGAACATGGTTAGTTGGTGAAGCTTTCCCTTCTACTATAATAGTAGATTGATTGGTGTAGGCTGCATCTTTAGGCGTTGTAATCACTGGAGTCATCGCTTCAAAGCTTACCCGTGCTCGAATCATAAAGTTTCCGGTTGTTTTTTCCCATGGTCCATACAATTTTTGCAAGCTGCGACCCGCACTTGGACTGCTTGTATCCATAGCAAGTCCTGGTGTATTCGGGGAAACGCCTACTTGGATATAGACCATATAGAAGTCGCCATTTACTAAAACTGGGTCTTCCAGATCGACAACCGTCCATTCTCCATTACGTAGAGCAGTCGCATCCAATGGACCCGCTAATTTTTTCCAACTGGCATCATAGATTTCAACCTTAAAGGCTGTTCCACCTGGATCCGGCCAACTTGTATCCCAGAAGCGGAAGAGACCAGCAGTGACGAAGGCGCTATTTTTGCCATTAGGTAAAGACATTCTTACAGCCGCACGGTTGTTTTCTAAACTAAGAGCTCCGAAATTGCGAGCGTTTTCCGCTGTCCCATCATCAAAGCCGATCTCATCAGGATAGCTGACAAATGGTGGTAACGGAACATTTTGTTCGATATTTCCATTTGCTAGGATGGTGATCGTGGTATCTTGGTTATGATAGAAAGGCCCAGATACATGTAAGGTATAGGTTCCTTCATAGGCAGTGATGGAAAAGTGTCCGTTTTCATCTGTTTGTACAGGTTGAATGAGCACGTCTTCGATCAGAGAGAGTGTTGCGTTAGCTAGTGGTTGACCTGTTTGCTTGTTTGTGACAGTTCCGCTAACCGTTCCTTTTGGGATCGGGTTTAAGGTAAAGTTGGCTTCTAATATACCATCGGCAGGAAACTTCACTCGTTGATCTGCAGATTCATATCCATATGTTTCAGCACGTAAGGTGAACTCACCTGCGGGATGAATCATACTATAGCTACCATCACTAGGGTTAGTAGCAACAGAACGTCCTGATTCGAGCACGCTCACTGTAGCTCCAAGTGGCAGGGACATGGGTTGAACTGCTGTCGGCGTGATCGTGGCGGTAGGTGCCATCACGTTTTGTATTTTGGTTGGTTGGATGGTATCCTGGTTGACTGCTATTCTATTAGTTTGTGGCTCATTTTCCAGTTGTTTAGCTAACAGTTTTTGTTGTTGTACATCTTCTAGTTCTACATTGGCTGTGGTATGTGGTGTATTGCTTAAGGCGACATCATCGATATACAAACCTGCTCTCTGGCCAATCTGGTCTGTGGTGATGTTAAAGGCGATATAGATTTTTTGACCAGCATAGGCGGATAGATCGATTTGGCGCTCCGTCCATGTCAGAGAGTTACTAGTGAAGCTGGATAGCTGTTGCCAGTTTTGTTTGTCTGTCGACACAAATACATAACCATTATCGTAGCCGCTTTCAATTTGATACCAGTCTTTAAACTGCAGATAGGTGTTACCCTCAGGCAGGACGATTGGAGGCATCATCAAGCTCATATTGGCAAAGTTGTCATAGTTGCCATTTAATTTGGTTCCGTACACTTTTTCACCAGAAGCGGCCTTTGCTGGTCCATAGACAAAGTTAGGCACTCCCCACTCCCAAGTGTTTTTGGTACCGTAGGAGATCCAACCAATTGGTTGAGATTCAAAATCTTGAAAGTAACCGGTGCTGATTCCAGATTTGACTGGTACAGCGTAATTA
>NZ_NPDD01000216.1 GCF_002272245.1 Bacillus sp. 7884-1
TGCGGTACGAGTTGCCGCTACTGTTTGCCATTCGTCAGTTTCGCTTGCACGGTATTGTAGCTCTACACTGCTTACACTGACATTGTCTTGTACTTGAACAGTAAGAGGTAATGTCATATTCGTAAATGTTTCAGTTGGTGCGGTATGCTGATAAGTTGGATTCTCAGTATCTTGACCTTCACGAACCACTTGTCCCTGAACTCGGCCTAGTCCGCTGACAATGGAGGAGACAGCGTTATAGGCGTTTACTAAACCATAACCATAACCATTGTTTGGTGAAGTTGGAAATTCGGAATCAGTTAATGGCATTGCCGAATCATGTAAAATTTGTTCAATTTTATCAACAGTAATAGATGGATTCGCCTGCCTCATCAAGGCAACGACTCCAGAAACGTGTGGAGCACCCGAACCAGTCCCATTCAATCCTTGATAGTTGCTACCTTTCCAGGAAGAGCGGACGCCAACACCTGGAGCGGTAATGTCTGGCTTCATTTCTCCATATGGCGAAGGACCACGTGCGGAGAAAGAAGCACGCTGATTATTACTATCCGTAACGCCAATAGTGAACGATTCCGGATAGTTGGCTGGGTTCCAGATGCGTCCCAAAGTCAAACCTGCTCCATTTCCAGCAACGAACACAGGGAAAATCTCAGCTGCACGCCAGTTTTGCACCATTGGACGGAACCATTCATCGATTCCTTCTTGATATTTACCCCAGGTGTTGTTCACTACGTCAGGTGCTTTTTCTGGATGTGGGTTGCCTTGGGCATCCTTTGGAGCAAGAATCCATTCTCCAGCTTCCAGTAGATCGACCATGAGGCCGGTTCCACCATTATAGTTAAAGGCTTTCACAGCGATCCATTTTGCGCCTGGAGCAACCCCAATTTGATTTGAACCATTAGGTTCAGAACCAACCATGATGCCTGTGACGTGGGTACCTTGACCAGGCTCATCATATGGAGCCGACTTCCCATTAACAGCATCAAACCAGTTGAAGGTATTGTCAGGTTGATCTGGATTGGCTGGGTTGTAACCCCGATACTTTTCTTTTAAAGCAGGGTGATTCCAATTGACTCCTGTATCGATAGTAGCGACTACAGTTCCCGTACCATCAAAGCCCATATTCCAGGCTTGTGGTGCGTCGATTTTTGCAATATTCCATTCGATTGAAGTGGTGTCTGGTTGGATATCAGCTGTTGGTTCGATATCACCTGTTGGTTGGATATCAGTTGTTGGTTGGATATCACCTGTTGGTTCGATATCAGCTGTTGGTTCGATATCACCTGTTGGTTCGATATCAGTTGTTGGTTGGGCGGATGTTTCACCGCTTTCATTTGAGCTCAACTGTACCGTTTCGTTGGGCTCGATTTTTTCGACTTCAGGGAAGGTAGCAAGCTTCTCCATCACTTCTTTGGTTGCTGTTACCGCCATCCCGTTGACGATATAGAAGGATTGAAACTCTTTGACATTTCCCTTCTTTTTTTCTTGATCCAGATAGTTTTTGATCGAGTATTGAGTTTCGTTAGCTTTAGCGCGAAGGGATGAAACGACAGCGGAGCGTTTCATCAATTCGGTTTTGGCAGCCGTTTGTTTTTGATC
>NZ_NPDD01000217.1 GCF_002272245.1 Bacillus sp. 7884-1
CACATAAAATAACACTAAATGCGACGCGGTTATGTCTGTTCCTTTTTATCAATTTGATTTTCCCCCTAATATTTGCTTACATTAAGACTTGCATTAAGACTTGCGTTCAGGGTTATATTTTTTATTGTTGTAGATGAACACCATCTTTCTATGTATAGATTTGATCTCTGACCTTTTCCCCCCTTGCATGAAAATGAATATAATTCTAATTGTACATCCTCCTTAAAAAGTAGAGTATTGGGGAATTTCACTTTAAACAATTAATAAATTTTTTATTACTTTAATACTATAAAATGTCATTTAATCCATATTTTAATAGAATTTTCGATTTTTTTTTAGAATAACGTTGTGTGAATATTATAAATTTTCACTTAAAATTCGGGGGAATATGTAAATTTCTCGTAATTTTTTTAGAAATACATTTAAAAATAATAGATTAAAATAGGAAAAAAGTTCTAGGTTGATTTTCCAGTTAAAAAAACCTTGATAACACATCATTTACCAAGGCTCAGCATATAGTGGTTCACCTACATGTTAACTTGAAAAATCAAAGTAATTTCGCTTTAATAATTTTGGGATTTTCATTAATTCTACAAAGTCTATTTTTTTCCGATTTGCTTTGTATTTATTAAAAATAATTGGTCTTCTATCTCTCTTGTGCTTTTTTCATCTTAATAGGTCATCTGACAGTTAAGACATTTAATAGTTGGTGACTCAATTCCAATAGCTCTCGTTCCGTCTGGAGTTCCCAAAAAACAGTACTAACACTTTTCTCTATAAAAGAACCTTCGCACCATTCGCATTTACCTTCCAAATCTATCACCCTCCTATTCTTTTCCATGTGATGTCTCTATAGGTAAATGGTTTTTATCGACTTCTTTAGTTTCCTGGGCCTGAAATTTCTTTTCTTTTAACTCATCCCGTTTTTCCCGCTTATCCTTTAAGGTAGTATGGACTGGATTTTTTTCATAATCATGGCGGCGATTCATTCTTGATAAACCTTCAGGCACCAAATTAAATTACTTGTCATTCATTAAACCTGCAATTCCTGTGTTTGACCGTTTATTTTCCATATCTGGATAAATTTCTTTGAAATATTCTTCTGATCTTCCAGGAATATAGTTTTCAGGTTCCGGATAAGTTGTAATTACACCTTCAAAGTTTCTTAACACTACTTTATTTGTGCTTTGAGAAATAAGGTAGTTTGGCTGCAAGGCGATTTTTCCTCCACGGTGCATCGACAACGAAGGTAGGGACTGCATTTTTTATAATAAGTATAATTAAAAATAGATTTATAGGTTGATATGATGCATTTTATATAAAAATAAAAACAAAAAAAGAACCACTATTTACATCAGTAGTTCAGGTTGATTTGATTTAAAATGATTTTGTCATTGTCCAATATACTAAAACAAAAAATATACTTGGCGATTGGGGCTTACATTATTATTTCGATTAGAATAGATATTTATTAATTTAATATAGTAATACTCATTTACATTTGATTTTATAAACTTATGTAAATCTTTATAAAGCAATTTTTTCTGTAAATAAATATCAGCTTCCGAAAATTGAGTATATCCAGTTAATTTTCCACTTTTTAAAAAATCCATAGCACTAATAAATTGTTTTTCATCATTTTTTGGTAATAGAAAATTATTTTCAGCCAATGTATGTATTGAGTTTTGTATGAGAACCACTGAAAAATATAAAAACAAACAAAATGATCAAGTAAGGTTTCATCATTTATGACACTCCTTTTTTGAGGATAGGGTGTCCTTAAAGTTGTTCAACTATCATGCATTTAAGTTCAAATAGCCATCAAAATAACCGAATACATACAAGTAATGATATAAACTTGTATATTTTCGGCTTATTAGGATTGTACGAAGTGAAAGAATAGCTTGTAAGCATCATATTTTTTAACAATCTTTTTAATAAAATCTTTAGAAGGTTGGAAGAGTGTACAGCAACTTCTCTAAAGATGGATACAAGTTGTCGTATCCTTCATATTCTAATTGATAGCTCCAATAAGAATCCTGCATTTTCTTGTTTTTTATTATTGTTTCACGTTTTCTTTTTATTTCAGAAGGTATGAAGTTAATATTTCTCGTTATTTCATTAGAATCTAAATCAACCCCGCGAATAATAAAACTTAAGTAGCCTCCGGTAAAAGTCTCATCCATTGCCGATTCACTTCCTAAAATAAAAAGTCTAAATTTGTTCCTCTTTAATATATAGGATAATTTTTGTTAAACTATACTCCTGTCTATTGTAGTTTAAACAATAAAACCCTGAAAATATAATACATATGAATAAAAAGGTATATTTTTACGGTTTGTTTAGATCCTTGGTTCTGCTATAAACGCTCTCGTTAGCTAACGAACAGTTTAGTTCCATAGACCATAAATTCCCCCAATAAAGATTGTTTTCCGCGTAAAATTTCAATTTCAAGAGTAGATCCGTTGGAATTGTACTCATTGGAATTGGTGGCTTTTTCAATGCCTATTCCCCTTATATTAAATTGTTATCAAACAAATACTGGCGTATGATTTTTTTCACGACTTCGCTTTTATTACCGCTATTGATACTAGATAGCACTTTGGCTATATCATAATATCAAAATAACATCCCATAGACTTAGTACCCTTAAATAGACTAGCGATTAATTCAGCTGAATCAATATTGCTAGTTTCAATTTCATTCGAAATGATATTACCTTTCATCCTAGCTCTATTGACAATAAAGCTTAATTCCTCTATGGATTGTTCTAAAATAGTTGAATCCTCGCCCTCATACTTCCAGCCACTTTTGCCTCTTCCGTTAGACTTACATCCACTTTTGACTAAAATAACTCGCAATGTATGTTCTGAAATTGATAGTGATTTCGCCAATTTTTTATATGATTTTTCTAATGTCAATTCCAACAATTCTCTTAATGTTATTATTTCTAACAATTCCAATAATTCTTTTTCTTGCACTCTCCCTCTCCCCTTTACTGTTTTTTCAACCTGTATAAAATGTCGCTTGGTATAGCGCTTATAGAAATAAAAGATTTTGGCCTCATTTCCAAAACTCCCACCATTTTTTCTTTTTTTCTTGACGCTCTTCAAATGAAATATTCAACTCTTTGCATTTTTTCTGTAATTTTTCAAAGTGTTAGTATTACTTGATACCCCTCACCCTCTCCTCTTGCAAGAAAAAAGAGATGTAGCAATCCACTATCTTGTGGTTCCCCTAGAATACGTATTAAAGCATTCTTTATATTATGAAAATTAGGATTGCGTCTTAATTTTTTTTATTTCTTTACAAGTAATGTTCATCAAAATTCCTCCAATCTATTATTAATTCTTAGTTTATAATCGGAATATGAACAAATGATGAACATGAAATTACATTTGGCGTGAAATTTAAATGATTTTTGAGAAGATGGTTTCATCTAGGGTATCTAAAAAAGCTGAGATGTATGTAGGCAGATAAAGATTGATTCTAAAACTAAAAAGCAACAAATATACCAGTCTTTGTGCAATGTATAAAAATTCAGCGACAAAATGTAATTGACAAAAAAATAAAGAAAAGCCCCAAGCCCTTGTCTACCAAGGATTTGAGGCTTCTCAAAGCGATGACCTGTGTGGGACTTGAACCCCCGACCCCTTCCCTGTCAATTTTCCAAACTATCTGTTATTCAGTATTTTTCTCGTCATGTCTGGGAAGGCATAAAGAAAAGGTTAGATTAAATCGCCTATCTAAATCGGGTAAAATGCTTTATAAATTTAGAAAAGAAAAAGTGGAGCGAAGCTTCAAAGACTCAAAAGAGCTGCATGGGCTTCGCTATTGCCGGTTACGGGGAATTAAAAGCGCAAGTGAGCAGGTTCTTCTAACTGCAGCTTGACAGAACAAGAAAAAGATTGCGACTCACCTAGCCAAGCACTGCATCATGTCTAGTACCATGCTTTGCTTCGTTTGATTCCGCCATGTTATACCCGAAATCATGCCCAAATAAACGGATGTGTCATTCATCGGGAGTAAGGCGAAGTGCAGAGTATCTCGTTTCGATTTTCTGATAAAGGTAGTCTTACCGCTACAAGAGAGTCCAACCATTAAGTTAAGAGTTTCCACGTAATTCCATCTCCTTTTCTTGAAACAAATGTACAGCAATGTTTTTGAATTAAACTGCAACGTTACTTGAATAAGAAAGGGGCTTTACTCCCTATTGAAGTAAAGCACTATAGTTTAAGTAAAGAAACCTTTACAATCTCTTATACACTTTAACATAATCCAATCTAATTAAATGTATTGTTCTAGAATCTAACTCATTACAAAAAGACGCCTTATTAAAGAATGGCCCCCTTTAATTGAATAAACCACAAAATATTTTTGCTGTTCGAATGGAGGAGAAAATGTAACTAAAGCACCCTTTAACAAGAATCATTACTTTTATAATATATCTTTTCAGAACTTGCATTAACGATTTCTCCATTGAGCAAAATAACTGAAATTAATAGCGAGGTTAGTCCATGAAAAGAATCCCATTTATATTCATTTCCTGTTTGTATCTTTTATCTATTTCCTCAGTTAAAGCAGATACAGTAAATTACAACAACATATCATTCAGATGACAGGGGTCTATGGATTTTTTCGGAGAATAAAGGAAAAAGGAGACCAATATGCGAATACTTCTATGTGTGATCTTGCTTTTCTTTCCAGTTGTAATAAAAACGGATGCAAACGGGGTGAACGATTTGGATTACACATTTAATATGATCCCGACAGCTGGTCCTGAAATGGCGGAACTCGAAATGATCCTAAAAAACGAGGGAGAAATACCGCTCCACTTTGAATTTCCTACTTCACAAATGTTTGAAATTACAATTACCGACCAAACTGGTTCAGAGGTTTATATTTATTCAAAAGGGAAGTATTTTTTACAGGCATTTCAGACCATTAGTGTAAATCCGCATCAAACCATTAAAAGATATGAAAAATGGAACTATCAATTCAAGGGAAAAAGGGTTCCTCCTGGAGAATATACTGTCAATGCTATGTTAAAGCCGACCAGACTAAATGATGAACCCATCCAAAATCGTACGAAGCTATACAGTACTCAAAAACTGTATGTTCCAGAGGAAAACACTACCTTCAGGTTTGTAAAGGTGGCAGGCACCAAAGGAGATTATGTTATTACAGGAGAATTCAGGTCAACAAAAGGTATATTTTATTATTCGGTTGAGGATGGCCATGTGGAGTACATGAAAGTAAAACAGGTTGTTGGTAATGGGAAGCAAGAGTGGAAGCCATTCAAACTTCATATTCAAATTCCAAAAGAGAAACTTTCTTCTAATGGTCCATTAATATTGAATCTTTATGAACGGGATAAAGAAGATAAAATCACTAACCATTACCCATTGATTTTAGAAAAATTTTAATATGAAAAAGCGGAAGCAACGACGCGGGTGCTTCCGCTTTTCTTATTCCAATCTAAGTAATCTGATCAAGCTCTTGTTGCATTTGTTGGAGATGTGCTTGCTCTGCTGCCTATTTTCAACGTTTATTAGACTTTTACGGTGCAACTTTTTTTATAAAAACCATTGATTTTCCTTCGACGGAAATATGTGTTTTGAGTAAACTTTTTTCGAAAAAAAGTTCTACTATTTAACGTAAGAAGTAGGGATTGCCATTAATGAATAAAACAATTGTTGGTGAGTAGAATGTGTTTTGGTACAGATACTTGGACATCGCACACTTTGACTTATCAACCAAAGAACATATCAAGATTGTCACCAAGCCTATTCCAGTAGTTGGAACAGTGATGGACTGCTTAGAGTATGACACAAGCCTAAGAGGTAATTGGGAAGGCTTTGAGAACGATTGGGCATGGGAATAGGAGAAAACCCTTTTACCAGATTATTAATCTGGATAGCATATGTAAGAGTGTCTACTGACTAATAGTAACTTGACAGGCAATTGGGTGCCTTAGAAAAATCATGGTATTAGTAAATCTTCAATTAAGAAATGATTTATTTTTTTTTTATATCAGCCAAAACCTTCTTTGCCGCCATAGCCTCTCTCAAAAGCTTTGGTCTACAAATCAAGCGCCAACGATATTTTAAGGATAATTTTAGAAGGCAGCATTTCCAAATGGACATGGACCGTTCCTAATTTCGTTCGGAATCGAATGGCATTCCGAACTATCTTTTGCCAGTTTAATTATACAAAAATGTACCCTATCATAGACTTTTTTGTGTCTACTCTATAGGGTACATTTTAATTTTTCATCCTGTTTTGACTTTAAAACTTTGAAATCTGCCGAAAGTTTAAAATGTTTAAGCTGCCAATCAACTATAATTGGTGAGAATCAAGTTAAATTGTTTTTCTCAAGCATTGATTTTATTTAGAACAGAAAAGCTTTTAGTCTATCCTGTAGCGATTTCACTAATGTAAAAAAAGTTTCAGCAATAGCGCCCTTTAGTGGATTAACATGACTGGAGCTTTACAACATCAATAAGAAAAAAAAAGAAAAATCCTGTTTAAATTAATACATGCTTTTGATCAAACTTTATTACTAATTTTCAATCTTTATTATAAACGATCAGACTTTATGATATTTAATTAAACTTTATTCAAAATCCACTATTATGCTTAAATCCTCATTAAGCTTTTTACGCCAGCGAAAATCTTTAACGGAGAAAAAATAGAGGTGAGCAACTATAGATAAAAATCAATTACTTCAGCGCGAGTCATCAACAAAGAAACCAAAATACATGACAATCCCATCTGTAAAAGTTGCGGATGTCTTCGGAGTAAAGCCAGAGGAAGTCGAACAAGGACTCGAAGAACTAGTTGCAGATGGATACCAAAAACAGTCAAAGTTGGACAGCCCGCCTTATAACGATATATTTCTGCTGCCTTGAGAATGTAAAAAAGCACATTCCAAAATGGGAATGTGCATTGATTATATTATTTTGGTATTTTATTAACCTTTATCTTTTTACTACTCCGCCAATGCTGGTGATGATTGACCTCCGGCTTTTTGCAAAACCTTCAAGCCGGATCCTATATCAGATGCCAAAATATAGTTCCGGTCTACAAAAACTCCCCAAATATTTGCTCTGCTTGGGATATACATACCAGTTTGTTGTGGTGAAGATGGATCGGTGATATCGACCGTTCTAACTCCACCAGAATAATGTGAAAGATATAATGTATTTCCATGCACCTTTGGATCATGGACAGTAGCTCCATTAGGAATCGTTTCGGTAAAATCCGTCCTAAATGTGCTTAATAGCTTTGGATTGGTTTTATCTTTAATATCATAAATCATCGTATATCCATAAGCAGATTCGAATCCTTCTCTTTTTGGGCCGAATATTTCCCTAGTCTCAACCAGGACAGTTCCGCCTTTTGCAAGATCCATGGAATGTGCTGCTCCTTGAACATCAGAAGCAAAGTCTGTTCTTCCGAGATATACTGGATTTTTCGCATCACTTATATCTAGCATAATGGTTCCTAAATCCCAGTAAGAAAGGAAAGCTGTTTTTCCTGTTACATCTGTTTTTACACTATGGGCAAATGCGACACGCTTTACTCCTTCCTCATCTGTCCAATTGTAACCATCATAATTTTCATCGCTGACTTCAGGTATATAGTCACGTGGATTAAACTCATAAATGGTTTCCGGATTAGTAGGGTTGGATACATCAACAATGGAAACATCCATTTTTTTGCCATGCGAGTAATAGTCAGCATAGCAATCAGCTGTCAGAACATAAACATTATCTCCTTGAACGGTTAAATACAGCTCATGGGTACCCCTTGCTCCAGAAGAAGGTGATTCCCAGAAACCGAGCTTTTTAGGTTCACGGGGATTTGTTACATCATATAGCACAAAACCGCCCTTTGAATTTGGATCTTTTTGATCCATCTTTTGTACACTTACAGCAGCCAAATCTCCTTTGAAGTGTTTAGTGTTTACGGTTTTGACAATTACTTTTTCTTGCCAAGTACCTTCAATATCAGCAAAGGCTGAAACTTCAACAGGGTTAGAAGGATCCTTCATATCAAAAACTCTGACACCTCCCCCTCCGCCATTAGCTCGGTGCGTTCCTAAATAGGCAAACCCTTTATAGGCATATACATCCCCTGTTGAGTTTTTTACACCTTTTCGGATTTCTTTCAAAGGAACAGCCGCCACTTCCTTGAGATTGCCAGTATTCTTACTACCTTCAAGCAATGGGACAGCCAATTCCACACCAGCAAGGTTATCGCCTTTTTCAACTCCTCCCCCAATTTCATCATGGGCTAAAACGGAAGCTCCTCCTGCTGAAAATACTAATGCTCCTGCCAATGCAGTTTTCACAAAAATTCTTCTTTTCAGTGTAATTCCTCCTGTCAAAAAATTAAAATAACCAATTATGTACAAGCATCTTGGTCTCACACTATAACTGTCTGAAAGAAAATTTTCGAGACTGTAAATAGTGTAATTTAAATTATAATGAATATTCTGTCATTTTCATATACACTAGATTTCCTAATGTTTCTACATAAAAAGACATTCCCACCTTCATTCTTAATAACCAGAAATTTTTGGAAAATATGAGGTTTACACTATAACTAACTTGTTTATCACTAGGTCTTTTAACCCTCATCAAGACAATATTACTAGGCACCTTTCTATTAGAGGAACCTCTTAAATACTGTTATCTTCTAAAATTGTTATAACTTTTAGCGAGTATTTGGACTATTGGCTTGATAATCATTCAAAGTCAAATACTGCACCAAGAACTCATGAAAATTATCATTACATGATTACACAACATATAAAGCCCATATTAGGTCATATTAAAATTTCTAAGTTGCAATCATCACACCTTCAAGAGTACTATGCTCAAAAACTTAGCGGCGGTAAATTAGACGGAAACGGTCTTTCAGCTCAATCAGTGAAACATCATCACAGGTTAATTTCTAAAGCCTTAAAAGATGCGATGAGATGGGAATTCATAATTAGAAATGTAGCAGCAGTGATAACTCCACCAAAAACAAAAAAAGTGGAAATGCAGACATGGGATAATGAACAGGTTAAAGCCTTTTTGGAAGCGGCTAAAAGTTCTCCCTACTTTCCAATTTATTTCACTGCCATTAATACAGGGATGCGTCGCGGTGAGGTCTTAGGGGTGCGGTGGCAGGATATTGACTTCGATAATAAAGTGATTTATGTAAGACAATCCTTACAGGAAGTAAAAAAGGTGGGATTGACCTTTAAGGAACCTAAATCAGGTAAAAGTAGGTCTATAACAGTTACCCCTACTTTTACAAAAGAAATGAAAAAAGTCTATAAACAACAATTAGAAAATAAACTTTTATTTGGCCAAGCGTACCATGATTTAGATTTAGTCTTTGCTCAAAAAAACGGTAAACCAATCCAACCAACCGAAATGGCAAGAAACTATCTCATGGTAGTTGAAAGCTGTGGCTTGCCTTATATAAGGTTTCACGATTTAAGACATACCCATGCTACTTTATTGTTACAACAAGGGGTACATCCAAAGGTTGTCTCCGAACGATTAGGTCACTCAACAATTGGTATAACGATGGATACGTACACACATGTCTAACCAAATATATAAAAAGAAGCCGCTCACCAATTTGAGCAACTTATTAAGTAATTTATTTAAAATTAATTCCTTGTGACCAATATGTGACCAAAGAAGATATTTTTTAGTATTCAGCTAGCGAAATCTTCCTTTTTAACCTTAAAAAAATTCCTCAAAAACCTTTATATATCAAGGTTGGCGGGACTGCGTGGGAATCGAACCCACCAGACCTGGCACGCAGGTCTCAAGCAGTTTTGAAGACTGTGGGATAATATCCGGTTAATTATTCCGGTCACTCTGCGTGCAATATCAACGTTCAAACAGGCGGTTAAACAGTTTTAGGCCCATCACCGTTACAGTTTCCGTTCGACCTTTACGGTTTTATTATATTTGAAAGTCGCTGGTATCGTCAAAGTTTGGCAATCTCTAAGGCCAACGATATGTGCAAACTTAATCGTGCATACGCACCTCATCAGATTCAATCCGATTCCCTTTTCCGAATAGGTTCAGAATTGTGGATGAAGAGAGTAATACTTTCACCCCCATTAGCGATTAGTAACCTCAAACCCGCCTTTAAGCCTGATTAATGGATTTCATGTCCTTGTTCATTCACTAACGAATTTAACCAATTCCATATTACTAAAATCTGAATTCCTTGCTTCATCACTATCCATTCCAGCTAATCAATGTGCTTATCTAACCAATTACAAAATTCAAAGTGTTTAACCCAATATTTTTCACCCGCAAAATTTGATCGGCTGAGATTATATCACTTTTAAAAAGACAGAATCAATACATGATGATAAAAACATTATCATACCTCATTTGAACTTTCATAAAAGTGTTCAGGTATCCTGCTTGCAGAAGCTTCATCCAATATAATTGTTGCATTCATATGTAATTGAAGAAATGAAGCCGGGACTTTGGTTGTCACTGGGCCTAAGAAGCTTTGAGCAATTATGTCTGCCTTCTTTTCACCTGTCGCAACCAGGACAATGGACTCAGCTCTTAAGACAGTGCGTAAACCTACTGTGATGGCATGGGTAGGGTCCTTTTCTGAATTCAATCCTGAGAATTTTGGACGATTTTCTTCATCTAGCTTTACCACATAAGTAGATGACGGGATAGCATCTGCTGGTTCAATAAATGCGATATGCCCATTCAGTCCCAGCCCCATTAGCTGCAAATCAATGCCTCCTAAATCTTTCAGTAACTTTTCAAAGTTGCGGCACTCTTCCTCCGCGTCCATGGTTCCACTATTTGGAATAAATGTCTTTTCACCAGAAACACCCAAGCCAGAAAATAAATGTTTTTTCATGTACATTCGGTATGTTTGATCGTGATCCGCCGGCAATCCTAGCAACTCATCTGGATTCACAAATTTTGCACGTGAAAAGTCAATTTGTCTATTCTTTGATCGTTCTATCCATTCCTGATAAATCCCCAATTGAAGCGGCGTCGAACCCGTTGTCATCCCTAAAACGGAGTTAGGCTTCCTTTCAATTTGCCTTTCAACTATATCTGCAACAAATCCAGCAATTTTTTCCTTTTGAACGATTAAAATTTTCACAACATCCACTCTTTCCATTAGTTACTGGCCCTACTTTAAAATAACAGTTTACTAACTTCCTGATTGTTCACCTCCCCAAACTATGAAAAAATTTAAATTTGGTTAAGATGAAATGCAATTTTGTTTTCACCCACTATTTTGTGATTATCATTGTACACAGAACAAGTGGCTAACTGATGCATACGCTCAATTGTTTCAGAATTCTTGTAATTAATTTGTTCCAGTATCGCTGCAACGATTAGAGGCCAACTTTCCTCGGAGCCATCTTCTATTTTAAGGGAAACACCTAACCGTTCTTCCTTCAAACCGAGGCAATATACCCCTTTTGCTCCTCCCTTGGCGACAATGTTTCGGTCTTGAAGCAGTGTCGAGCAAATTTGCTTACTTCCTCCTACCATCGGATAGTTATCATTCATAAGCTGACAAATTTTTCGGATCGCTGTTTGCAGCTCTATATCATCAAGTAAATCCGGACATGCCATACGAACATAGGATATCGCTAGCTGTTTAAGCGGTAGGGCATAGACTGGAACACCGCAGCCGTCGACCCCGCTCTCAATTTTGTCCATCGGATAGTCTGATAATATAGAAAGATGCTGGAGAATTTCTTTTTGAACTAGATGATTTTTTTCCCAATAGTTTTCCTTAGAAACTCCTAATAGCTTGGCTAAGGCCATCATTCCAAAATGCTTCCCAGCACAATTATGGTAGATTCTCCGTTCAGGTTGATTTTTCCAAATCAATTCCTTCCTTGAATCTAGATTCAAAGGATATGTAGGCAAACATAGTAAGTCATGTTCCGTACATTCAATTTTTTCTGCTAATGACTGAAGGGCTTCGACATGATAGCTTTCTCCCCTATGTGAAGCAACAAGCAACGTACTCTCTTTCGGGGTTAAATTAAAAGCTATATCCACTTGCCTACGAAACGCGGGAATTGCCTGAATCGGTTTAACAGCAGAACGATAAAATGTCATGGATTCCACATTACCAAAGAAATAACGAACGGATCCTTGATCATCTACTACACAAATAGAACCGCGATGAACATTTTCTAATACCTCTCCACGATACTCGTTAATTAATACTTCAGACATGATTTGCATCAACCCTTTAAACAAATTTTAGTAGACTTGAAAACTATTGTTTCACCCCTTATATCTACACCTATTACCTTAGCTTTCTAAAGAGGTCAATGGTTTTTTCTGCATCAATAATCCCTTGTGTTTCACTGTTTATAAATGAAATTTAGGGCATGTGTCCAGTTGGTGTCCACTTGAAACACCTCGTAAGAATTTCATTTAGAATTTACATACTTATTTTCGATCTGTTCTCCGTAGTTAATACCATTATCCCTCCAGGAGGACACTTACACATCCTAGAGAAATTGCCTTCCGGATTCGGAGGCCGTTTTTATCGATATAATGTAACCCAACCTCTAACAGTAAAATCATCCTTGAGCAAGCAAGGGTTTAACAGCCCGCTGCGAAAAAAGGAGCCAGTGCTTCCTAACACTGAACCCTATAGGCTTGAATTTAAGCAGTTATCAAAATCACTAGTTCATTTGAATCAAACGTATCTTTAAAGAAAATTCCAATGGCTCGTTTTTCCTTAGCATAAATAAACTGTAATTTTCTTTTGCAATTAAAATATTATCATAATATCCATTTGTCGGTTCAAACGCACAATTGTAATCACCTCTAAAACCACCAGCAGTAATCCACATTCCTAAATAGGGGAGTTTAGTAGAATCATAAAGAATCTTACAATGCATGCCTTGACTTGGATAAATATATCCACAACATCCATGTTCTACTTTCCCGTTGACATAATATTTTATCATTGTATTAGAATTAATATTCGGTACATTGTTGAAGTCATATTCATCATTCAGATTATCATAAATTTTCCCTATTCTTCCAAGCTCCGGACTCTCGAGCACATTAATAAATTCCTTTACACCATTAGGATAATATAGTTGCATATCTTCTTCATAGCGAACAAGACCATGAAAAGCCCAGAGGCAAGGGAAAGCTTCTTCCTCTGTATTAGTGATTTTATATTTGTAAATAACTGATTCCCCATCAAGCATAATCCGCTTATGATAATTATAAGGGAAATTATCACTTGTAAAATTTAGATGTAAAACATCATCTTGTATTCGATAGATGAATTTTTCTCTCCAAATCTCTCCATGATCAGGATATTTCAAGCTTATACCATTCCATTCCAGCATAGCAGCTTCAATTGTCGGAAATGCGTCATCAAATCCTGATGCATCATAATTTGTAAATTCCGCATTGGGTGGTGGAATATTATAGCTATCTTTTTTATTTTGTGCTACCAGTTCAAACGAGTTTGATTTATGGTAAATAGAGGCTGTTTTCCCACCCAATTCAGGTAAAACAACCACTTGTAAAACTTCATTTTCCAATAATACACCTGTGAGATTCTTCCATTTCAAGCAACTTACTACTACCATAGATTTTCCACCACTAAATTTCTATTTTTTCCAAACGAACTAACAAACTATCATAGTCACCTATTAATTTAATTTCTATGCCCATATTCATCAAAAAGGCTCCTGATTTTGTCCATTCGGTACCATTTAATTCATATCGATATAAAGAAGAGCTATTTAATCCCTTAAGTTTTAATCGATGAAACTTTTTACCATATCTTTCATGATCCAAAAAGACAAATAAAGCACTGTTATCTTCCTTTACATACTGAATTGCCTGAATTTCATCCTTTTTCAATGATTTTAATCGATACAAGTATCCAAATTGAACAATCTCTCTCACATTTTTATATTCATCTATATATTTTTTAATTTGCAACAGTTTTTCTTCTTCGGTTTCATTTAAATTTGTACCAATACCTAACGAACCACACATAGCGGTATGCATGCTAAACTTAAGCGGAATAGAACGATTGTTCATTCCAAAATCGTCCGTCAGCCAGGCACGCATATATTTAATTGGGTAAATGAAACTATAATTTTCTTGTAAAAACAGGCGATCGAGGGGATCTGTGTTATCACTAGGCCAAAACTCATCAAAATATGTCATTGAACCATAATCCACTCTGCCGCCACCTGAAGCACAAGCTTCAAATTCAACTTTCGGATGCCGTTTTCTTAATGTTTCAATAACTTTGTAGACTCCTTGGGTATTTTTATACCAGATCGTTTTGTAATCCTCCGGTTTTTGAACGGAAGAGGCTATTTCAGAAGCATAGCGGTTCATATCCCATTTTATATACGCTATATTATTCTCTGATAATAAAGTATCAAAACATCCTATTAGGTACTCTACTACCTCCGGATTCGTTAAATCCAGCATGTATTGGTTTCTTCCCATCAGTACTTCTCTAGAATGATACCTATAAATCCAATCTGGATGTTTTTTATATAAATTACTATTCGCATTGACCATTTCCGGTTCAATCCAAATTCCAAACTCCATACCTAATTCATTTACTCTTTTTATGAGTGGTGCAAGTCCATCAGGAAACTTTTCACGGTCAACATACCAATCGCCTAATCCTGCTTTATCATTATTTCTCCCTTCAAACCAGCCATCATCAATCACAAAAAGTTCAACACCCAGCTTGGCTGCTTTTTCTGCCAGTCTTATTTGATCCGAACATTGTACATCAAATAATGTGGAATACCATGAATTATAGAGGACCGGTAACGGTTTTTCGGCCCAATTTTTAGGCATTATATGTTTTCTCGCGAATAATGCGAGAGTGTTAGACATATCTGTAAATCCATGATTTGAATATCCTGAAAATACGGATGGTGCTTTGAATATCTCTCTAGGTTTTAATATCCATTCAAAATCAGTATCACTTATCCCGATTAGGATACTTACATAACCATTTGGAACGGCTTCCACAACTGTTTTAAAGTTACCTGAATATTGCAACACACCATAATAAACTTCTCCGGTATCTTCGTCTGCATTCTTGTGAACGACGAAAAATGGATTTGCATTATGTGCTGTTAATCCAAACAAACTTTCATATACTTTTTTTCCACTATGAATAAGTTCACTGCTTTGCTGGAATTCCTTACCCCAATGTCCACTATAATTCATCGTCTCAAACCCAGTACCTTCGATTCCATACTCAGCAGAATAAAAACGCTCTAAAATAATATTTTCATTTCCAAAATTCTCTACTTCTCTCCACTTTTCAATAATATTCTCTTTCTCATATACACAATAATGCAGGGTAACTCTCAAAGAATAATAGATATCTTCTAAAACGATGGTTAGCTTGTTATCCGAAACGTTATGTTCTTTTACTTTATATCGAAAATCACGAACTCCATCAGTAAAAGTTACTTTCATGGATGTTTCTTTAAATCGCATTCCACCAAAGGATGAACATTCTTCCATAGATGTTTGAACATTGTTAGCTTTAAGAGTCTGCAGTACTTCAGCACCGTCAAAGTCTTCCATTCTATCTATTCGTTTTCCCCAATATACATTACTAACCAAGTGATGATGGTCAATGCAGATTACGTAGGATGTTTTTTCAGTATTAAGTATAAAAAACTTATCTTGATAAACGGTAATTGACATTGGTTATTCCCTCCAATATAAAACTAATGCTTATTTTATCCCTGAGGTTGCAACCCCTTCGATAAATTGTTTTTGAAATACTATGAATAAAATAATCATAGGAACAATGGCCATTAATGAACCAGCCATTAATTGTGGATAATCAACCGAATATTGCCCCATCAATGTGACCAAACCAGAAGATAAGGTCAATTTTTCAATTGACGAATTCACAACCAGAGGCCACATAAGATCTTTCCATGCAAAAAGGGCGGTAAAAATACCAACTGAAACCAATCCAGATCTTGTCAGCGGCAGCATGATAAACCAAAATATCTTCCATATTGAGCATCCATCTATAATAGCGGCTTCTTCTAATTCCTTTGGAATACTTAAAAAGAATTGTCTAAGCAAGAATGTACCAAATGCACTGACCACACCAGGAACAACTAAAGCTGTAACAGTGTCTAATAATCCTAGTTTACTCACGAGCATATACTGTGGAAGGATAAATATCTGGCCAGGTACCATCATTTGAATTAAGATCAGCATAAAGAAAAAATTTCTTAAAGGAAACTTCAGGCGGGCAAAAGCATATGCCGCCAAGGCACTAAAGAAAACAGAACCTAAACATCTAAAAAATACCATTAAAGATGTGTTGATAAATATTTTCACAAACGGTAATGTTTCATTTACCTTCTCATAGCTATTTAAGCTCCAGGATTCTGGCAAAATTTGAGGAGGAATTTTTAATGCTTCTGCTTGTGTTTTAAAAGATGTTAGTAAGGTCCAAATAAAAGGAAGGACCATACTTATTGCTCCTAGTATTAAAAGGACATAAACGATCAATAGTCCCCATTTTTTTTGTTTCATGTTCCCATCGCCTTTCCTAATCATTATAATGAACCCATTTCTTTTGCAGCTTTAATTGTATTAATGTGAGGATCAAAATAATAACCAATATTAATACTACAATTGCAGATCCATAGCCCTTATTATAATTTTGAAAGGTATAGCGATAGAATAAATATACAATGGATTCTGTATATTTAAAGGACGGACTTTCTGGTTTTAGCATCATAAAAATGTGATCAAAAACTTGGAAGGAACTAATCACCGTAATGACAGTAACAAAAAATAATGTAGGAGATAGTAAAGGTATGGTGATTTTATAAAACTTAGCAAATGCTCCTGCACCATCTATATCTGCTGCTTCGTATAAAGAGCGTGGTATATTTTGTAAACCTGCAATTAAAATAATCATATTATAGCCAACCATACTCCAAATGCCCACAATGGCTACTGCAATCACTGCTAATTCTCTACTTCCTAACCAATCGGGTCCTGGTATCCCAAATATCTCTAATAATTGATTGATTAAGCCGTATTGTTGGTTATACAGCCATCTCCAAACGAGAGCAACTGCTGCTGGGGCAGAAACTACTGGCAAAAAGTAAAGAGACCTAAAAATTCCTTTTCCCTTAATTTTTGTATTTAAAAATACAGCGACTACCAGAGACACAATGATTCCAAGCGGAACAGTTAAAATACAATATAATAACGTGTTTAGTAAAGCTCTGTAAACTTCTGTATCATGTATCAAACGTGCATAGTTATCTAATCCTATAAATTTGGGTGAATTAAAACCCTTGACCTCATTAAAACTATAATAGATTGATTGAATTATTGGCCATAGATTCAAAATAAAAACACCTAACATGGTGGGTGCAATAAAAAGATAACCATAAAACCACGTGGTTATCTTTCGATTTTTCAATAAATGTGGATATTTACTATTCATTTTCTTATGTAATCCTCCCATTCATTTGAAATTATTGTAATGTAGGATCTTTTTATACGGCTATTAAGGCTGTATAAAAAGAGTCCTACATTAAGAATTATCGATATTGAAATTGAAGGAGAATTTTATTTAAGTGCATTGATTTCATCTGTTATTTTTTTCAGCCCTTCTTTCACAGGCATCTTCAAGGAAAATATTTCAGGCATATATTTGTCGATGACTGCTGATGCCTCATTGTTTGTGGTAATCCCAGGACTTGTGTGCCCATAATCAATCACTTTTGCGAAAGGAGTCGTATCAATAGTAGTAAATCCATCAATCCACGGCTGTTGCGTATTTTTATAAGCTGAAATGGCGACACCTGATTTTGATTGAATGAGTTGTGCCTCTTCTGATCCTAAGAATTCAACTAACTTTAATGCTGCTTTTGGATTTTTGCTATCTTTAGAAACCGAGAAAGCCATACCACTTGAAATTGCTGCCCGTTTTTTTCCTTGTGGCAGTTGGGCAATATCAAAGTTAAGCCCCTTAATTGCCAGGTATTCAGGCAACATCCATGATCCTGCAAAAATCATACCCGCCTTACCAGCTTCAAAGTATTCATCCTGGCTTAAGTTAGCAAAATCAGCAACTGTCGGAGTATAGCCTTTTTCTATAAATGAAACGACGTATTTCATGGCTTCGATGTTTTCTGGTGAGTTAAATGTGCTAGTCTTACCGTCCTTGGCAAAAAAATCTCCATCATTTTGCCAAACTAAATTCCAATAAAAATTCTGGCCATCATTGGGTGCTACGATCCCATAGACATCTTTTGATTTATTTGTAATTTTTTCAGCTGCACTAAGCATATCCGCCCAAGTCCAGTTGTCATTTGGATAAGCCACACCTGCTTGATCAAATAAATCTTTATTGTAAGCCAATGCCATCGTTCCTATATCCTTCGGAACTCCATAAACCTTACCATCGAAGGAGAAGTCATCCACAACAAACTGAGGAAAACTTTCTAAACTAGTAATTTTACTCTTAGTAAACATATCTTTCAGATCCATAAGCTTTCCGCCTTCAGCGTATTTACTTACTTCATCAGGATGCATAACAACAATATCGGGCATGTTTCCGCCTTGTGCAGCAGCTTGGAGTTTAGTCCAATATTGTTCCCATGGAATCGTTTCTACGGTTACCTTGTAGTCGGGATTTTTCTTCATAAAAGAATCAGCCATGGCTTTGAGTCCCTTTTCTTGGTTACTATCCCAGAATACCATTTTTAATTCATTGTTCTTACTGCTGGTTTTTCCATTAGTAGAACTTGAGCTACATCCTACCAGCGCAAACAACAATATAACACCTACTAAAATACTGAGCATTCTTTTACACATTTTAAAAACCATCCCCTTTTCTTTTTTTTCAGGAATCCACCGTATAAACCGCTTACATTTTTGACGTTGCAATCAATTTTTCTTATGAATTTGTTTGCTATAAGAATAAAGAATGCTTAAACAAAATCGATTTTGTTTTTATGTACATATCATACAACTTTTATCTAACTTATTTATATAATTAATACTTGAATTCATTTATACAAATCTTGCATAAAAATGTTCTCTGAGAAATGGGTTTCAAAAACAGAACTTTTTACACTTTCTATTAATCATTAACAAAAGTGTTCTTCATAAAAATATTAAGAAAAGTATTGTACCCAAAATAAAAATCGTTCCTATGGTGGGAACGATCTTTTAACCTTTTTTTCTACTACGGTATTTGGAAGGTGAAAGCCCCATAATTTTACGAAATAGCCTCGAGAAATAATAGGGGTCGTTAAATCCTAATTGTATACAAATTTCTTTTACCGTCCATTCGCTCAAATCAAGATATTGGCAGGCTCTTTGTATTTTTAGCCGCAGATAGTAATCAATCGGGGTGTACCCTGTTTGTTTTTTAAAAACCTGAATAAAATGAGGTTTGGAAAGATTAGTTTGCTCCGCTAATTCCTTCAATGTTAAGGATGATTCAATGTGATCCAGCATGATTTGAATCGCATATTCGACCATATCATGATTAATTAGCTCGACTGAAGACTGTCGCTGATGAATAAAGATATGACTTAATAAATGTCCCATCGCCTGTGTAACACCTATTAAATTATTAATATAGTAGCCTCTTTCCAATAGCCCATAGCATTCATAGAATATTTCTATAAACCTTTGTCCCTGATTAGGAGGTAAGATTACACCTTGCCCTAGTATGTGTTCTGGAAAGTAATAAGAAGAATTCTTTCCTTTAATATGAAACCAGTAAATACTCCAGGGATCCTGTTCATCGGAACCATAAGTATGGCCAATATTCGGGGGAAGTACAATAATATTATTTTTCTCAATCTTCTGATGCTCACCTTTATAGGATATCCACCCTTTACCCCCAATGCAAAACAGGACAATATAAGAGTCACACCCACCTTCCCGTTCCCTATAATGATACTGCGCCCTTGGAAAAAACCCAATATCTGTAACGAACATCGATTGTGTAAGTGGATGTTGGACTAGGTCCTGAAGGGCAGATTCCGGCAATACTATAATTTTTTGATGCCTAAAACCATCGCTTTTCTTTAAGTTAATCATGTTTTTATTATCTTTTTGATCATTCTATCTGTCAATGCATCTTTCGAAAATTATGAATATACATTACACACTAAATCCTTTTACTAGAATATCTAATTTTTCACTTCTGCATTCTGCAGCCTGTAATCCGATGGATTTATTCCCATTATCTTTTTAAATTGTTTTGTAAAATGGGATTGATATTCAAAGCCCATCCATTCAGATATCTCTTTTACAGACATATCTGTTTTAATTAGCATTTCGCAAGCCTTCTGAACTCTTAATTTAGTAATAAATTGTAAAGGGGAACAATCTGTATTTTTTTTAAAAATACGGTATACTTGCGAGGTATCTAATCGTAGGTAACTTGCGAGATTCTCTATCGATATTTGATTACGAATATTTCTTCTAATATAGATAATGGCATCATCGAAAGGTGAAAAGGTTAGAATTTCTTTTTTCTTATCTGTCGTAGCTTGATGATTTTCGATGAGTTTGCCCAAAAATAGAAAGAAGTATCCGGTAATTTTGGCAATATTCCTAGTTGAACGGCTTTCGTAATAAATATCTTTTATACATTTTTCTAAAAAGTCATCTTTTTCATAATGGAAAATTAAATGATCCTGATTCAGTCCAGCATAATTCAGTAATTGATCCACTTTTTTACCGAAAAAGGCTATCCAGCAAACATCCCAAGGGTCTGTAGTATCGGCGGTGTGTACAATCGTGCTGCCAGGCGTTATAAGAAACCCATCATGTATTTTAAGATAATAGGTCTTTCCCCCAATTGTATAAGTCCCTTTTCCTTTTGTTACATAATGAATTAAATAGTAATCACGTGAATCTTTTCCATAACTATAATTTGGATCGGTGGAACAAAATCCGGAATGGAATACCACAACATCATCTTCAACAGCTGGTTTTTCAAGATATAAATATTGATCATAAACAAGCATGTAAAACTCCCACCTCACCATTTGTTAACTCATTAAGATTGTATATCCATTAAAATGGGGTATTTATTTGGAAATATCATGGAATTTCAACTAATATGGTTAATTGTAATTATCAGATAATTACTTAATTTATCTTTTATTGTGCCAATTTTCCGTTTCACTGTCAAATACCTCCACTCACAAAAACTAAAATTATTAGACAAATTATCAATCTATTAATCAACAGTTTTTGGGGTAAACGAGGGACAATGGTTAGTCCCCCATCTGCATTTAATCCTCGCACATATCTAAATGGATAAGAGCTCCTTGATGAGCGGGTTCAAGGTTCATTACTTTTGCTAATTGTTCTTTCGCATCATCATATAACTGTTTACCGATAAATCCCAGCGCCATCATAAACCTGCAATGGATTTCATTCTTCCTTTGAAGACTCTCATCAAAGACTAAAAAGTCAGGCAAAGAGACCGCAAAATAATCAATTTTTAATTCTTTAAAAATATGATTCTCTCCATAGTTAATCAACTTGTTAAAACGTTTTTTTGCTTCCTCAACTCTGCTTAACTTTAATAACGCCAATCCTTGATAAAAGATCATTTCTGGTGGTTGATCGTTATAGAAAATAGCACTTGACGGCTCATTTAAACCTTCAGATGCCTTTAAAAAATGTTCATTACCAACCATATTCTGACCTATTGCAGTGTAAGCACAGCCCAAATAATAGTGAATATGATTTTCTTGTGCACCTTCTAGTTTACCTTCACCAAGATTTTCTGGAAACACAAGAGCTTGCTCTAAATGTTTGATAGCCCTTTCAAATAACTCGTTTCTAATATGTTGTTTTGCCACTTCTACATGGCTTAGCACATATTGCGTCGTGATTTTTCCTTCTCCCCCTTCCCACGGGTGAAAAATTCGAGTAGAGAGCTTTTCCAAGGCTGCATCATACTGTTGATCTACATTTAACAGTGTTACATATTCCGTATATATGTCATCCCGCATGTTCACTAGCTGAAAATGGTCATTCATATTCTTTAATCGTTTTTTTGGTTCTACACCAATCTTTTTGTATAACTGATCTAACTCATAAAAAACCCTGGCGTCACTTTGATTTAAGGAAAAGGCTTTTTCTAATGCAGCCTGTGCTTGTTTCGCATTTCCTCTTTTGTTAAAGTAAGCTAACGCTAAATTTCGATGCACGGTTGGAAATGACGCATTTAATTCCACCGAGCGTTCCCATTGCATAATCGCGTCTTGATGACGTTTCTTATCGTACAATAAATTTCCTAGATAATAGTGAGCTTTGGCATCCTGGGGATAGATTTTAATGGCATACTCAATAACGATTAAATCCCAAATCATGGTAGGGAAACAATAATCTGAAGGAAGACTTGATCCTATTTGAATCTGTTTCAATGCTTCCTGTCTATCATTCATTTTTCCGTACACATAACCCAGATAATAATAGATCATAGGTGTTTGTAAAGAATTATCTCTATGAATATATCTTTCTAGTAATTGAATAGCATCCTCAAATAACCCTGCAGCAAGATATTCTTGAGCTAATGATAAAATGTTATGAGGCTCATCCCTTAACAGATTATTCAGGTTTTCAAGGGCTCGTTCAACTGATTTTTTATTTGCTTTTTTGCTTAGAATTTTATATAGCTGGTCTCTAGCAAAGAAATCAGTGATGTCCATATCTATGGTGTTCAACAACATGTTTTCTGCATCTGATATTCTGTCCAGTTTGAATAAAGCAGCTGCTTTTAGATTTCGGGCCTGGATATTTCTAGCATTATGGACCAGTGATTGATCCACCAACTCCAACACTTCCTCATAATCCCCACGTTCATATGCTATCTGTGAAAGTGTGAAGAACGCCTTATCCTTACATGTCCCAGACCAGGTGGCTTTATAAAGAGCATTAAAGGCTTCTTCATATCGATTTTGATATTTAAGTGACAAACCCAAATTGTAGTAGGGCTCGCCATCATAGGGATTTAGATTATGACGGGTTAAGGTCTCTACTGCCTTACGGAAAAAAGCTTCACTTTCGCTAAACTCTCCACGTCTAAGCAGTAAGCTGCCATAAGCATTGTTAATACGAATATCGTCCGGGTCACGATTTAGCCCTTCAAGGTAATAAGAATCAGGTTCATAGGTGGCATGTCGATATTGTTCGAGGTGCTGACCTGCTAGAAAAAGTGCTTCCGTATTTCTTAACTCTTTTGGTGCACCGATCGCCTTTGCAGCTTCGGGGATTTCTTTAAAATTAGGCGAAGCAGGTTGATATTGGACTAATATTCGATTCTCTTGATCTTTTATAATTATTCTTAAAGCATGAGTTTGATCGGCAACTTCCAGATCCAACACTTCACTAAAAGTCTTCGAAGGTGAGATATCTACATTTTTACTCAAATAAGTTTTGGATTTTCCTGTTAGTTCAATCTTAGCTTTTTTAAATTCTGAGGTAGCATAAACAGATACGTATATCTTGTCTTCAATAATTTCTAAATTCACTGCTGCGTCTATTGTTGCATTTTTTACCATACCTATATCTTTGTATGGCATAAAATACTGGGAAAATGTTTTTTCTTCATATGGATGCAGCCAAGTAAAATCAGGCTGATTGTCCGTATACACTCCGGTCATTAGCTCAATATAGGGACCATCCTCATCGGTTAAATTACGATCCCAGGATTTTCCGAAGTCACCATTACCCCAGGTCCATTGCTTTTTACCGGGAGAAATGTGATGATTTGCAACATGCAATATCCCAGCATTTTTTGAATGATCATAACCACCTACAAAATTATAATCTGAGTGATAGGCCATATATGATGTTGGGACAGGAATATTTTTATAACTTGAAATGTCTACACCTGCTGAGTAATCCATTTTGTAATAAGTTCCTGTTGCAATCGGAAATGTAGAAACATCTCTCTTTCCATGGTCAAATACGGCATTAACATCTGGAGGGAAAACAGATTGTGTGTATTGATTTGCAGCAACAGCCGGGTTTGCCCACCATAGGAATGTTTGCGGTTGAGTGGTTCGATTGTAAAGTTGCCCATTAATTTCCAGGTATGCTTTATCAGGGTATAAAGTGAATCCGGCCATACCTTTGGTTCCATACATTCTATCAATCTCACTAACCCAAACCGTCACACTTCCATCTTCATGATGTTTAATGGTATGATCCACCTTACCGAACGTATTTGGCCGATGGTGCTGTGGCCAGTTAAATTCAATACCTCCTGATATCCATGGACCAGCAAGTCCCACTAAAGCAGGCTTAATGACTCTATTGTAATAAACAAAATCGTAGTTATTCGTTTTGTCTAAAGCTCTGTATATCCGCCCGCCAATTTCAGGCATGATTTGAATTTGAAGATATTCATTCTCTAAAAAGATTATTTTGTAAGATTTTAACTTTTTCTCATCTTCAATTTGGTCAATAACAGGGTAGGGATACACCTTTCCTGAACTCCCCTGGTACACCCGCTTTTCAAGAAACATTGGATTTTTGTCTGGCTTGCCCACTTCATAAGTAGGTATTTCTACATTTTCCTCCCAAACACTAACCCGTTTTCCCTCTTTCATAATTTTCACCTCATTATATTAGTGGCATGAATCACCATGCATCTTATAGATAGTGTAGAGGAAGAATGAACGATCAACAATTGAATATATTATTTTAATGATGGATTATATTATGACTAATGTAGGAAGAGCTTTAAATATTGTATTTACCCAATTTGCTTTATCTGCAACTGTTAATCCTTTAATTCTATCCTCTGCTGTTTTCATTAGCTTAACCTTCTCATGAATAGGCTCGTAAATAAGTTTCCCTAAAAAGTACCAGCGGAGAAACGCTCTCATCGTCCTAACACGTATAATTACCGTTGTAGGTTGAAACCCTTTTTCATTTATCATTAAGTCAATCCATTCATTCAAGGAAAACCTCAAAAGTCATTTCTTTGTTGGACAAATCTTGCTGCAAATTATCTAGTAACATTGAAAATGAATATGATACTCTTCCATTGTTCTAGGAGCTAAACCTTCCGATTGTTTGAACCAAATGAACCTCTCAAACATTTCCGGCATGGTTAATTTCTCCGTCACCTTCTTAGTTGCTGTCACTCTTCCGTGCTTTCTGATACTTTTTCGCATAAAAAAACCTTCAAATATTATTATTTGAAGGCTCTGCAATAAGAGTTTTCCAGATTGCTATTCCTCATCAAGTTCCACCCTTCCGGCTTGTTCTGGTATGTTCCAGATTGAGCTGGCTCAAGGGGAAGATAAGGAATTTAAGATTACTCGATTGGAGCAATTCTTACTTCGTAAGACAAATGAGGTGGCATTGAATCTTTTTAATTTATATTGCTCAAAATCGAAGAACTTTCATTTTCTTTTATTTCTTTTATATTATTGATTTCTTGTTCAACTTCAGAAAGAACATTTTCAAACTTAGTTATAACGTCCTTCTCCAAAAGGTTTTTCCAAGCATTTTCCTTTTTTATAAAATAATCTTGCATTTCTAAATGGAGGTGGTTTACTTGTTCAATTACACTTGGAACAGTTGAATAATCGTGTACATAATCTTCCATTAGTTGATTTTCTTGATTTTCAAGAGAGATAAGGTCAAAGCTAGTAGCTTTTGAGAAATCATCATAAAATTTAAAACAAGTAATTAGCTCAATATGTAAATTATCATTTTCTATCTTCTCTAAAAACTTATAGGTTTCTACATTTAACAATTCAATTTTGTACTTTTTGCTAATGACTTCAAATTCTTCAATTCCCTCCTCTTCATCCTCGTCTTTAAGTCCACCATTAGCTAAAATAAAATAATCCCTTTCCTGTTTAACTTCTTTCAATTGATTAATATAGTTCTCTAACTCTAATTTTATTCTAACCAAAGAAGGTAACTGAGCTATTCTTCTTGCAAACTTTTCTTTTGATAAGTCCAGCTGTAATTGTTTTTTTATTTGAAAGTTAGCAACCAGATAAGCGACAATTGCACTAATAACTCCTCCAGAGTAATTACCCCAAAAACCCAGCCAAACGTCTCCATCACCATATGCGTAACTTGAGTTGAATTGAAATAAAATAAAATTAAGTGCAACAGGGAAGAGCAAAACAATTAATCCATAATACAAATAACGCTTGTCAAACATCTCAATAACCCTCTTTCATGGATTCTTTAAAAATCTATTTATCTTAATATGAGTAGTGTGAAATTCTTTAATATTCCTTAATGTCAATTTGACTCTCAATGTATTTAATTATTAAAAACTCAAGAAACCTCTTACTCTCATGAGTTAGCTCCATAGTAATTGGATTGTTTTTCTTTTGATCAGAATATACCTTCCCATGTCCAGCTCGATTTCTTGCAATTAGAAGCTGTTTGATCATGGTTTTTACTTTGGAATACTTCTTCTTGCTTAAATCGTCATATCTAACCCCATCAAACACGGGGCTGGGCGGTTCCGGTTGGAGAAAGCAGAAGCGGTCTAATCGTTCACAACTTCGAAAAGAAAGCCCATATTATCGTGGCTGGTACAACTGATTTCGGCAAATCGAATTGGGTAAACTGCGTTATTAATACTTTGTTACTGAACAAAGGGGAAGATGTGACGTTTACGCTGATTGACCTAAAGGGGGGGCTGGAATTTAACCGTTACCGCCATTTAAAGCAAGTGAAAGCCTATGCGACCGACGTTGAGAAAGCGAGAGAAGCTTTGAAATCAGCAGTCGAGAAAATGGATGAAGTGACAGAGTATTTACTTGAAAAGGGATTTTCGAACGTGAAAGAAGCTGGGTTCAAGGAACGCCACTTTATCATAATTGATGAAGCTGCGGATATGGCGGACGATAAAGGCTGCCAGGAGTTGCTGAAGGAGATTGCTAGAAAGGGCAGGGCTAGCGGTCTGCGCTTGGTTTATACGACACAATATCCAACCATGGAGACAATCAGTTCCCAGGTGAAAAGAAATTGCATAGGGCGGTTATGTTTCGTTCTGGATACAGCAACGGCAAGTCAGGTTGTACTAGATCAAGGCGGGGCAGAAAAACTTCCTGCTATACAGGGTAGGGCTTTATATAAAGATTTGCGCTTGATTGAAGTCCAAACACCTTATATTCCAGGTGGTGCCATTACAGAAATTATTCAACCACATATAAGCATAAGACCTCGGAAGGAAAGGGTTGAATCGAGTGAGGAAGGAAATCGCAAGGCAGCAAAGAGAGGAACGCATACTCTTGTCATTGAAGAAGCTTGATTACCTTAGTCGTTCGCAGCTTCAAACCTTGCATGGGCTAGGGAGTGCTAGGAACGCTTCCAGGGTGTTAAAGAACATGGAACAGTACATTAGCAGCTTTCGAGATTCAGAGAACATTTACTACCTCAACAAAGAAGGCAGGGAACGGGTGAATTGTCAGAAGGTATTTAAGAAAACTATGCAAGCCCGTCATGTACTTATGAGAAATGATTTATATATCGCTTGCGGCCAGCCTGCAACCTGGAAGAACGAAATGAAACTGGAGGTAAAGGGGCGGGTTTCGGTTATTGCGGATGCTTTATTTATTCGAGAACGTCGTTACCACATTGTTGAAGTGGACCATACGCAGAAAATGGGGAAGAACAGGACGAAGGTGGAACGATATCGAAAGCTAATTGATTTAGGAGTATTCGAGAAGCAGCCGTTATTCCTTTGGGTGACGATGACAGAATACCGGAGGAAGCAACTCCTAAGTTTGTGTGAGGGGTTAGATGTGAAGGTGTTTACGATTAGAGACTTTCATTAAGGGAGGCGTTCGCGTGGCTAAGCGTATGGAATCCATGAGTATCAAGGAGTTTTTAAATCGTGAGGAACGGCAGCAGCCAGCTGGCAACAAGATAAAGAGAATCGTTACTACAAGCGTTCTTCCTTTAGCAGCGCTTACCCCTACAATCGCCTTTGCAGCAGAAGCAGGAAGGGTGGAACGGTATGTGAACGGTGAACTGTACGAACGGGTTGTGCACGCCTTTGAACCGGTAATTGGATTGGTCCAGGCGTTGTCTTATCCGATTGGACTGGTGGTTATGCTGGGCGGGGGACTGTTCGTGATGATCGGTAATAGGGAGAAGGGATTCGATATGATAGCGAAAGCGGGGATAGGTTATATCTTGGTCCAGTCGTTGCCTATGTTAATGGATTTATTGGTTGAGATTGCACAAGCAATTTAAAAGGAGTAGGTGCAATGCCTACTCCTTCAGATACGAAAGTTTATTATTCTGTTCGATCTACTAATGTGAAGGTGGGATACTCCCTTTTATGTAATTCAAAAGCTTCATTTTTCGAAGTCAATTCAAACCAGGCACCATCTCTTCCCATTTTATTAGTCCCCTTGAATTTTGGATTACGAGACTTATTTTCGTTATGAATCCCAAAATGCTTTGTAGGTTTATCGATGTCTACCCAAATTGTCATAAAAATCCCCCTATTAGATAGTGTTCTTCCAATTTCCTTTGGTGCTAATCATACATTATTCGGCACATCATTCTTTATTCCTTTAGAAAGAATAGCTAAAGCAATTTGAGGGGGGAGAATGCCTGCCCCTTTTTTATGATTTAAGAAAGTATGAGATTGATTGCTTCTTCAACTAACGAAGCAGTTTAATTGAAAAAGGGATGGTTGCAGGAGTAATTCGATTCGTTATCGAATTTATTATAAAATTTGATAAAGGGTTAGGTTATTTATGAAGAATTTACAGTACCCACGTTCAGGTTTAAGAGTAAGGTGCGAACAAGGTGTTAATCCAAAGGTAAGACAATCCTGTTTGGATTTTGCTAAATGGTTGCGATTATATTTGGAATTTCCAATTAGAGTGGTTGTTTATTTAAAAAAGGCTTATCAAATTAAAACACAAGACGGCAAAGAAATGGTTAGTGCAACTTTTCTGGGTCCTTATAGTAAAGATGAGGAACCATATATTAGGGTGGCAACTGGGGATTTTCAAGAACTCGTTTCTGAACGGGGAGAAGAAAATGCAATATTGGCAATTCTAAATAGTATTGCACACGAAATTATCCATTATCAACAATGGCTTAATAATCCTGATTTGGATGAAGAAAATGCTGAAACGGAAGCCATGGAGCATAGTGTTAAGTTGATGGATGAATATTTAGGCAATAACTTCATAAACGAAATTATTGATGATCGGAAAGTTTGGACAATTGAAAGTGAAGAAGGTGTCCCTATTACTAAAAGTGATACACAAGATTCCATGCCATTTTGGTCATCAAAATTAAGGGTACAGGAAGTTATAAATTCTATCTCCGTATATCGTAACTACAAACCACTTGAAATATCTTTGCAAGATTTCATCGAGAATTGGATACCTAATTTGAATGAAGATGGACTTATCATCGGAGCTAATCTTAATGGTGAAAGTTTAATTGGTCATAATTGGGAGCCAAATGAGTTACTAAATCATCTCCAATATGAATTAGATGAATTAAGATAAAGCACTTGAACATAACTATAGATTGTGAAGGAATGTACTTACGCTAACGGGTGCTAGAGTTTAAGATTGGAACTGCTACGGCAATCCCCCTACTTGTTGAACGAACAGTTTAAATGAATGAGCCTTATAAAGGACGGTTTAAAAAATGTGGTATAAAAATAAAGTTGCTTGGTGTCCGATTTGCAATCAAGGATGGGTTGAAATTTTCAAAGATAAAAAAACAAATATATTATTTGTGTGTTGCGATGAATGTGAATCATTATGGGAACATCCTGACTTAATAAAAGAAGTCGGTATAGCAACATCCACATTTGACTTTGATTATGAAATTGTTGTACCCTCTGAAGAAGAAATTAAAAATAGAGGCTGGGATAAATACATTATTAATGATTAAACAGTACGAGTCCTTCTTCAAGTAACGGGTGCTTTTCAGGATGATGATCGCTACGGCGGTCCTTTTTTTGTTTTTCAGCTAACTGGCAGGATAGTTGAATGAGAATTCATCTTAGGGAACAATAAAATGAGGTGTATTCTATGAAAACATACTGTATCTTAGTGTCAGTATTTATTCTCTTTTCTGTGCCAAAAAGTGTAAGTGCAACAAACGAAGGATATGAAGTGGTATCGAAGCTAACTAAAGAAGATATAGTCTTGTATGCTAAGGAAGTAAACGGCTTATATCGAGACTTTAAAATTCATTTCAAGGGAGAAGTTTACTCAAGACCTTTTTGGTTAAGTGCTGCAAATAACCCCACTTATGCACCACAAATTTATTACGAAGACATTAATAAAGATAAAAAGAAAGAGTTAATCATAATTCTGAATAAAGGCTATGGAACTGGTGTATTACAGGAAGAAATTTATGTCTATAGATATACCAATGGATTAATTGATGTTATTGTCGATAATCCTTTAGCAATTATCTATAAAAATGTAAAAACAAAATTAACTACTGAAAAGGCAGAAATCATTTTGGGGGACAAAGTATCCATTATCGATACTAAGTCAATAGAACCATCGCATTTATTTGAGGATATAGGATTTGGCAGCATTATTGATTATGAAGTATTTAACAAAAATCTAATGGTAAGAGTAAGTGGTCAAATAACACCAGCGATGTCTGTTGGAGATATTATAATAACTTATGAGTACCGTGATAAAATGTATCAAGCGAAAGCAATTAAATTTATAACGGATATTAATAAAAACCCCTTTTACGGTCCAGTAATAGATTAAACGATCTTCAACAAACTGGGGGTTTTCCTTTAAGTACAGGCTGCTAATCACCGCAGTCTTTTTTTTATTGAACTAACGTGCAGGTTAGTGAAATAAGAAAAAGACAGCTCATTTTCATAATTTCCTAAAATTGTGGGGAGAGTATAATAATACCAACAATACTATAGGATTGATAAGATGTATATTTTAATTAATGTTTTGTATGCGATAGCAAGTTTTATATGGGGGGATTGGAGGAATTGGCAAAGATATTATCCGACAATCCTCTTCTTTATCATTGGAGATTTTTTATACAACTTTCTTCTCTATAAACAATCAATGTGGTTATTTCACGATTTAATCTTACCAAACCATACAACGATTACAATTTTAGCTATGGTGGTTTCTTATTCTGCAACTGTATTTATTTACTTAGGCAGGTTTCCTGATGGATGGAAAAAACGTTCATTATGGTTTTTGTTATGGGTGGGAATATATTTAGGTGTAGAGTATCTTAATAGTAAATTCGGTTTTATTACATACCATAATGGGTGGAATATGTGGTGGTCTGTAATATTCACAGGGATTATTTTTTTTATATTGCCTATTCACCATAAAAGACCTCTGTTAGCTTGGCTAATATCAATAATAATTATTGTATCGTTGTTAAGTATCTTTGATGTGAAAATTAGTGAAATGAAGTAAATTGTATAATTTTTTTATCAAGAGATGAGTGGTGAAAATAGTTATAATATCTTGAGTTTCCACTAACGAAGTTGATGCCCATGGTTTATTATGAAAGCAAAGAATGTGAAATAGTGTACTTAAACTATAGGGTGCTTTAGTTGAAGAACAAGACTGTCAATAGACGGTCTTTTTTTATGCTATTAAGTGTTAAAGGGAGTGGGCGGAACGCCTCCCCCTTTTCTTCTATGGAATCGTTCCCATGGAAACACTGTTTAAATCATTTGCTTAAAAGAATCTGCGTCTTCTTTCGAAGTCAAAGCCAAAAGGGCAGATTAACTTAATCCGCCCTTTGTTCCGTACAATTTAGCAAAAAGAAGCCCCTACAATGATCAGTAGGATGAACAATACAACGATTAACACAAAGCTGCTGCCTCCATTGAAACCCATATTTTTTTCACCACCCTATGAAATATCCGAAGGAAAAAACTTATCACTATGTAAAATATTCTTTAAGACAAGAATGGACTAGACAATCTCCCTATTGTTAGGACAAAATTAACGTTTGCCTAAAATAAAAAAGCGTCTGCGATACATGCAAACGCCTCTTCGGAGGTAACATGGTGTCTGGTGGGTGGTCGGTGGTAATATACCTTATGACACTCAGAATAAAGGTGAATGGGACAAGTGCTGATTAAAAGTAAATTAAGCAGAGAAAAAAGCATCAGATAGGTTACATAGCCGAAATAGCAAAAGCGATTTAAGGGAGTAGGCGAATACAAACAACTTTACAAATTGTAGAAAAATTACTATAATTTACTATAGAACTTTGGTTCGAAAGGGTTTCGTTGATGTGGAAGAACCACTTGAATATTCTGACTGTGTCAGTTTCCCTGCAAGAAAGGGGCTTCAGTCAACTGAAAATCCTACCCTTTCTAAAGGGTGAAAACCTTGGAAATCTCTATAACTATAAAGATTTCAAGTGAGGGAATCCAACTCATTTCGAGTTTGGTGCAACTTGCGGCAGCGGTGCTTAGCCTTTAGGCTAGGCATTTTTGCTTTTTCAGACGAAGGGGGTGGGCGAACGCCTACTCTCTTTTTTATTCTCGGCATATCCTTGCACATATCAGATCGAATATAAACGGCAGCAGGCGAACATGGCTGAAAAAAATGTCGGGGTTAAATCCTATTAAAAATCCACCACAACCAGAAAAAAGTTCTATTTCCTCTAGTTTATCGTCGTGGTCGTGTAACAGTTGATACCTTCCGCACTAGAAGGCATTAAAGGTAACTAAATGTTTACGAAATACAACAGCATAGCCTATAATGGGATTAAATTAGTTACCTTTTTGGGTAACTAAAACGGGAAGATAACCATAAAAAAAGACCAGGAATGTTGGCAGACATCCTGATCTAACACAAACTTCATGATGTTGTTTTGGGGTTTTCTTACCTTGTTTTTGGAAATACTCTTTATAAGCGATTTGTGGAAGAACTACCTGGTTGGCAGACTGGGTGGTTCTTCTTTTTTTGGCGATACTAAGCCAACTATGACAATTCCAATCTTAAAATTTGAATCCGACGTTAAAAATCCAGAGAAATCTTGAAGCAAGCTGTACAGATCGGCAATTAAACTTAATAAACTTAAAATTTCTATGTTCCCCACCTCCATTCCCCAAGGCAGAGATAAACCACCAAAAACGTGTTGTGCTGTCATTTATTTTATAGGCTATCATCAGTTTAATAAGGACGATTGAATTTGTCTATAGAGATAAAATGCGGTAAAAATGGGGTGCTACCAGGTTTAGGCCGCTTCTACGTTTTCTTCACGCCTCCTTGCTATCACCTGAAAATTTATTTTTTTGTTTTTGTACTTCGGAAGAGGATTCTTCTTATAAAATCACCCCAACAGAAAATAACCAATGAATAAAGTAACGATTATCACCTCCCTCTTAATAATAGGCGCAACTTTACCATTTCGCGCACTCGTTAGTAGGTATAACCCGATTTTGCTCAAGGTAGGGATAAACTACTAAATTATAGCAACCTAAGGTGTTTGGAGAAAAAGAAAACACTAAAATGTTTTCGACACTTACTTTTCCTCCTACTATGATTGTCGCATGGCTTTTCCATTTCGGACATTTCCGTTAATGATTTATTTATTCAAAAGCAATTTCATGTATATGAACGGGTATGACAATACCCGGATTTTCTAAAAAACAGAAAAAAGGGTTATTTTTGCCCTCGTTTGGATGTTATGCTTCTTCATCGGGTTCCTCATCAGCCTCTTCATCCAATTCCTCGTCAGCCTCTTTAATTTCGGGGTCTTCTTCTTGAACCGGGAGGATTTCATCTTTGTCTCCATAAATAAGCTTTGGTCGATCTTCTAATTTCCAAGGTTCAATTTCGGCTAATTCCCTTATTAAATCCAAAATTTCTTTTATTGCTGTTTTACTCTTACCTCCAATAGCCGGAAATGAAGGTAAAGCTAGTCCGACCACATTAGAGTCATGAAAGCGAAACGGACTATTAAATATAGCTGGTTCTTCTATATCTAACTGACTTACGCAAAGATGATCTGACTTTCTCAGAGCGTATAAATGGCCAATCAATACACCGTTATTTCGTTTTGTGATAATCAGAAGGTATTGTTGACTTCGATCCCGATTGACTGGCTTTCCTTTTTGCTTCTCCCATTGAAATAAATGATGAACTTTAACGATTTCTCCGTAAACAGCCCGAAGTTCTTTTATTTTCATTAACAGATCATCAAGCGACTCCTGATTATCACTGGCACGCTTTTTTGATGCTGAATGTCTGACGATGGTGTCACTGAAAGGCAGCAGATAGGTGGTATATGATTTTTTTCCCTGCGATGCCCTGTAGATTAAATTTTTATCGACTAACGTTTTTATCCAGTTATCGATAGTTCGTGTCTGTGCGCCATTGAAAAACTCAGCTATTCTTGGAATGCTATGCCAACTATCACCGGTTTCATTGGCTGCATGAAAACAAAAATATAGGTATAGCTTTAAGGCGCCATCTCCCAACTCTTTTAAATATTTATCTTTAAAAGCGTTATCCAAGCGCATGAAACCCGACTTCGCTGTTTGATTAAGGTCACGCCAACTCTTGTAATAGTGTTTTAGTGCTTCATCAGTATCGGATACTGGCACAACCAATCTGAATCTATTTGTGGAAACCATGATAATAAGCATCTCCTTTCGGGTATTAGGTAAATTTAATTTACCACGAGAGTCATTGCAGTATCAAACGCGCAGGGGAGCACAGGTTTATCTAATCATACGCATTGACATTCGTGTATATACTGCGTCAACTTTCGTACAAACTATACGAATACTATACGATTAACAAAACTTATAAACGTAGACGATGAATACGAAAAATAACAGCGAATTATTTTGCGTGGTGATGCAATTTTAAAAAATTTTTTAAAAAGTTTCGGTTAAATTCCCAGTGTAAGAAAATAGCCAAAATCATACACTCATTTTCTTTTATTTATTGCATTTCTTCTTATTTGGGCGCATAATGAAAATAACATAAAAAAATCGTACACTCATTTCATTGGTTTCACTGAAAGGAAAGGAAGTGGGGCGAAAATGGCGACTGAAAAAGAGGTTTATGATGTCCAGCCGTTAAGAAGCAAAGAGAAGATCGAGGACATGAAGTGGAGTTTGAAACAATGGTGCGGTCAACGAGATTACATACTTTTCCTTATCGGAATCAACACGGGCCTGCGCATTAGCGACTTGGTTAAACTCAAGACCAAAGATATAAAACGAAAAAAGAGTATTACCGTCCGTGAAGGTAAAACCAAAAAGCCCAGGACCTTAAACCTTACCAACATCTACGAGGAAATCCAGGCTTACATCGCTGAAATTGATTCAGAATGGCTTTTTCCAAGTCGGCAGGGTGGAAGCCACATCACAACAACTCAGGCTTACAGACAGCTTGTAAAAGCCGGAAAAATGGTGGAAATCGAGGAAGGCATCGGAACCCATACCATGCGAAAAACGTTTGGCTATTGGTTCTATAAGCAAACGAAGGATATTGCCAAGCTGCAAACCATCTTGAACCATTCTAAGCCGGAGATCACGCTACGCTATATCGGTATCACCCAAGAGGAGATCGAGGACAGTTTGAATGACTTTGTACTATGAGAACATCTAGAAAATGTGCATACTGCACCTAACATGGACACGATTAGGGAAGTCATTAAGGCATTATAGAAAATTGACCCCAACATAAATTCAAGTGACTTTTTTGACATGTAAAAAAGTCCAGGATATAAATACCTGGGCTTTACCTATTGCAATAAAAGAAAAAAAATCAATACCGGTCCCCGCCAAATAAATAACCAGAAAAAAGCCAACCTTCATATGTATCCTTATACCACATGGCAGAATCTTCTTTTTCTACCTTCATTTCCTCAAATTCACTAATGAAATACCAATTATTTCCATCCCCTCTAATGTATTTAATTCCTTCAAATAAATCGTTTAATTCTTTTACTACATCATTTAATAAATAAGAACTCATTTCTTTCTGGGAGGAGGCTGATATCTGTAAAAGCTGCTGCTTTACCTCTTGGGATTCCTGTAATAATTCTATCAATTTACGGTTATGTTGTTCTAGGTGTTCATCAATATAAGTCTTTAGTTGTTCAGACCACTGCACAACTTTACTATTTAGGTATTCCTGCCGTTTCAGACTATTCAGCAATTCGCGATTAACTTCTTCTTGCGTTCTGATATGTTTAAGTAAAACTTCCATTATCATCTCTTCATTGGAGCGCAATAAATCACGCTGTAAGTCAAGCTGTTTTTCCTCTGTTTCTGCTGGAACTCCTACTGTTCCTTCTTCGAACTCACCTTCACCGAACCAGTCTACATCAAGCTTTTTATCGTTCGGCATTGGCGTAACATTTTTATCCAATTTATAACCTTCTCTATTTTGCGAGTTAATGGCTTTTGCTATCGTCATACCGCCATAGGTTGTATCCCCCCGCCGTTCGTGCCATTTTTGACGATAAAGGCCGGATTGCTGGAATAATGTATCCACAGTGGAGTAATCCCCGTTGGCGTAGAACGCTAAATACCAACATAACGCTAGATCTGCTTCTGAAGGACTCGTATACATGCTTGTATCGCCGTTCCATAGTGCCCGTATTTTTTGGCCATTGCGTGCATTGAACATTTTTTCTTTGATTGTTTTTAAGTCTGGTATAGTCATAGAGGTTGGAGTAGGTTTCGTGTACGATTCTTTGTTGTGTTTCTCTTTGAAATACGTTTTATATAATCCATTAATTAAAGGCTGAGCCTCTATGATAGGTACAGAAAAATAGGCATGACCGGTTATAGTTACCCACCCGCTGTCGCCGAATATTTCTAGCTTCTCGCCTGCTGCTGTATAGCCATTCTTCCCCATTCCTGCGGGTTTTTTACCTTTTAGCCATATATGATAACCTTTGCCACTTGGGCTAACTTCTGTGTATCCACAGGGTATTAGGTCCTGTAATTCATCTGATATGTTGGCGGCGCTGACGTCGTTATCCAGGTCAATACAAATAAAATCCGTTCCTTTTAATGCAAACCCCACACCCGTAAATTTTCCCGTTTGAAATGCATTTTCTACTTCTTCAAAGCTATATAGATGTTCTGGATCATTCCAACCAAATCCTTTTCCATCGATTGTTACAGGAAATTTTCTAAGTTCTTCTGGCTTGTCCCTATTTGGCACAGCTTTCCATAATAGCCAATGCGGGCATCGCTTCAATTCCTCAGGCATTTCTTGAAAATTGGGTACTGGAATTTGATCTCCTTTTTTTAGCACCATACTACTGCCCCCTGTCTTTCCATTCATTCCAGAATACTTTTGGCCGAAAACTAACTTACATGTATTCAAATGCTTATTTTAGTTAAAACCCAATAATGTTGCAATGGAATAAATCACATCACTTATCCTCCTCTAGTTAATTGTTTGTAATTTCGAGCATCGCCACAAGCGCTTTTTGCTTGGCAATTTCCTTCCCCCCTTTTGTCTGTTCAAAAATCAAATCCCTTTCAAATTCAGCGAATGCAGAAAAGATATGAAATATTAATCGTCCCGGAGGCGTATCTTCAATAACACCCATGTTCATAGAGTGTACCCTTACACCATTTTCAGAGAGCTTTTTTACCGTTGAAATGACGTCAATTCTAGAACTAACGAATCGGTCAAGTAAAGTGACGGTAAATGTGTCTCCTTGCTTACATGTTTTCAACAGTTTTAAAATTCCTGACGTTCGGCTGGTTCCAGTAAACTTTTCTGAAAAGACAATATCGTAGCCTACATTTTCTAATTGATTAATTTGCGATTGTAATTCCTGTCCCAGGGAACTAACACGAGCGTTTACATAATACATTTTTTCACCTTATTAATGAACATAAGTTATGACACCCGTAAATACCTTTTTGATTTATTGCCGTTTTTTTTGGTATCAATACTTTTAAGTTATGACACTTATTACATAACAAAAGACCGTCTATTGACAGTCCTTTGTTATACTAAAGCACCCGTTAGTTGAAGAAGAATATCTATCTTTACCTTTTAATTAAAGACTTTTAGAATTTCCGACCGAAACTTCTCAGTTCTTGTACAGGCATCAAGGCTCAACTTTAGAAGTTCGAGTGTTACTTCTTCTGATTTTACAAGACCTTCAAAACGTAAGTCCTTAATCCACTCCCAGATATCTTCAAGTTTTCTCTTTAAGAAATAAAATTCAAAGGCATCAAAATCAGGAGTCTCATACTTCATAAATTTCATGTATTCATTTAAGAATTGTTCGGCATATGGCTCTGTTATGATTAGGATTAGGTCTTGTTCTTGTGGAGCAAGTTTTACACATTCCCAATCAATAAGCATAAGGTTTTGCCCCTGCATAAGATTCCAATTATGAGCATCGGCGTGGGACAAAACAAACTGGTGAGATTTGCTTTTCAAAGTATTTGATAAATACCTCATCCTCTTAATCTTTTCTAATAAAGTGCCAGTATAAGGCATTACAATGTCTAAAATGATATCGTCTGTATTAGCCAAATCGTTATGAATAAAAGAAGATAGGTATTCGCAGAAATCAATATCAAAACTTTCCTTTACTTGTTGCTTTTTTAATTCATTAGGGATATTTGAAGTGTTTTTATGAAGTATTCCCAGAATCTTAGCCAGTTCTTTTACCTGATTTGGACTTAGCTGCTTCTTACCAATTGTAGTTCCTTCTAAATGCTCTGAAAGCAAATACACGTACTGTTCGTCTTCACATTTATTACTTTGTGACCTCGTAAAGATTGGATTGACGAGATTGTTTTGTAAATCAGTATGGTTATGCAACCATTTTACTAAAGGGGTATATCTGTCGATTGCAATGATCCACGGAGAGCTGGAAGGCTTTTTTTTGTTGTACACTTTTAAAAAATACTTTACCCTTTTATCTTCTACGAAAAAAGGCTAAAGCCGACCATCCACCTGGACGCTGTTCTATTGAAGTCGCTTCAATTCCATAGTTATGTTTTAAAATAGCAGAAATACGATTATTTATCTCCATTAGATCTCCATTCCTTTATTAAATTTTTTTATCATCAGGATGATATTCTCTTAATTTATGTATTATCCTTTCTTCAACTCCCTCAGTTTGATAAGTATATCTCTCGAATGCTAACCTGCCAAATAGTTCAAAAGAAAAGGCACACTCCTTCTTGAAGTAATCTGCTTCGTTAGTTCAATAAGAAAAAGCTGCCTCAATGACAGCCGTGATCTTTCACTCATGCACCCGTTAACTTAATAAAATTTAACCATCAGTATGTTCCTCTATTACAAATTATGTTACAAGTAAATTGAAACGTCACCTTACCAAACTACATTTTTACTGATCATGTAACTTGGTTATTTAATAATTTTCCAATCAAATGATGTTGCAAACTCCTCGACTTCTGGAGTTATTTTTTCGACCTTTGAAGCTGCTAAAACAACGTTTGTCATTGGCTCACTATTATTAGGAACAAAATTTGTAATGTCAACGGTATATTGTAGGACTCTTTTGTCTCCAACCATTACTCCGACGGTCAAAGTATTCGCTCCTTCGATGTCTTCTTGTTGAACAAAATCATAGGTTTGGTTGAGAACGTGTTGTGAAGCAAGACCTTCTTTTAGTTCATTACTCATAAACACCGTGACGGTAATATGTTTAGTAATGTCACGAGCGTCCGTGACTTCAACCTTTTTTGCATATTGGAAAACCGATATGTCAATTGACGGTTCTTCTTCTTTAACTTCTTCCGTTGCTTCTTTTGCTTCTTCCTTCTCTAGTTTTTCTTCTTGTTGTTCCTTAGTTGCTTCAACCTTTTTTTCTTTCACTGGTTCTTCCGTTTCGTTTTTGTTACAACCAGCCAGTAGACCGACGATTAATAATAGACTAAGAAACACTCTCATCTAAAATACCTCCTATTTTGTTGTATGAGGAGGATTTTACTGTAATCTACAATCTTTTTAAATTCCGTAGTTTCCATTGGGATTCTCCTCTTTGTTCTTAAGATAATTATTCTATGCTAAACTCGTCTATTCCTTCTTCAACAAACCTGCCCTTCAGTAGAATAAGTTCTACAAAAAGAGCTTAATCCTTCTTAGATCAACAATATACGTAGTTTTATCTCTAGTGATATTAGGATATAATCAAACCAAAAACTGGAGGAAAATGTAGTGAACCAATTAGGACCAGTACCAGCCCTTAAAGAAATTAAAATGTATTGTAGTAATGGAAAAAGTTTTCCTTTCCTCGGTGGGTTGGCAACCCTTAGAAGGAGAGCAAAATATCATCATTTCCGACTTTCCCAATGTATTAATGATCCTATTTTTGAAGAAGTAGGTCGACAATGGATAACAGGAGGTGTCGTTGACCCCTTAGAATTTTTAGAACGTTCAGATCAATTAGTAGATATTATTGATCCCGAGTTGGCTGCCATGATGCAGGCTCTAAGATCCCAGTTTGATATATTCGCTCAAATAATTAATACTGAAATTTTAGACTCTAAAATTGATTTCCATAAAAATTCTTTTAAGGATATAACAATGCATTTAGAGAAATACCCAACCCTCAAAAAGACGATTAACTCAATAAAAGGGAATCAAAATTTTGTGTACTTAGATGACTTTGTTAATACAAATAAGCATATCCTAGTTCCCAGAATAAGTTGGAGTTCTTCAGGGAAAGAGCTTCGATTAATGGATGGAACTTCAATTAATGAATTTGAAAGAAAAAAAGATAAAACTGTGTCTTCAAAAAAAATTATTTGGGTATCAGAAAAACTCAAACCTTGGGTAGATGAATGTATGAAGTCTTTAACGGTATCCCTTAAAGAAAGTCAAATACAAAAACTAAACACATTTGGGGAAGAATGGCAATATTTCGATTAACCCTGTATTTGTAGGGTCATTTTGATTTTAGAATCCCGTTAGTACGTAAAGAAGCCGCTGACTTGCAGCTTCCGATCTTCAACTTAAGCACCTGTTAGCTTAAGTACAATTTTTCACAACCTTGCTTTCTTTGATAAAAACTGCTATCCATATTCCACTCTTTTAATAAATGCGGGTGTTTTGTAACAAACTTTTTGCTCCTAATTTCCTGTTTTTTAAACAGATAGAACAATTCGTTGCGTTTTTTTCTCTTGTCCGATTGTAAACAATGGCTTTAAATTCATGCCCTTCTTTACATTTCCACCAAACCTCTTGTGCTGATTTGGTCGTCACTTCCCAAGGGTTAAGAATTCCATTCTTCTCATAATCCCATTCTTCGACTAAGTGTGGATGGGTAAAAGCAATACTTCTACATTTCGGACAGGTGGAAGGATTTTTATTGCTTCTTGTCCGATTATAAATATGGGCTTCCCAATCGTGACCGTTCGGACATTTCCACCATATTTTTTCATGAGAACCAAAGGAATATTGTTCGGGTAATTTGCCAATATTCTTTTTGTAGTTCCATTCATTTGCTAAGTCGGGGTGTGTATGAACAAGTGTATTCTCCCCCAAATCTCTATAACAATCGGGGCATCCAGAGGGATTGATAGACTTTGTTCTATTAGATACAACTGCTTCCCATTCATGTCCTTTCTTACATCGCCACCAAACCGATTGCTTTGCTCCCCTTGGTACTTTAAAAGGAGAAAGACCGTGATTTTTTTCATAATTCCATTCTTTCATCAATTCGGGATGGCATATAGCTAAACTATTTTCCCAAGTTGTGGTTGAGATCTGACCGTAAATTGCCGTTCTTTCTGAATAAGAATCAATAATTAGAATTGATTGCGGAAAATCGTTATTTAAGTAACGCCCCGTTAGTTGAAATTGCATAATTTAACTAATTTTTCTACGATTCAAATGTTGTCCTATCGAGAAAAACACCATTCTCTCTAATAAAGCATATGGATAACCTTTGTGCAGCTCTGTCAAAGTAGAATTTTGTTGAGTTATTACAATCAGTGACAGGTCCTATTTCAGTAAATTTCCTTCTTATTTGTTCTAGTTCTATTTTTTCCATTGAATTCTCGTTAGGCCCAAATCTGTAGACTACTTTTTCTTCATCTTAAAACTCCTTTAGTAACAAAACAAACACAGCCATTTGGAAAGAGAGTGTGCCTAACAATTGAGCCTATTTAAAAATGACTTTGTTTAAGAATGCTGTTGAATTGATATAGTTATTAAAAAGTTCTTTCACAGTTATGAATAAATGGTGAATTAACTAAACCTACATGGGTTTCTACATATATTCTACATAACCTTAGATTACTATTAAAATATAATTTATAGGAGGTGTTATAATGATAGGTCAAGTTTTAGCTCAATGTATTACAATGTGTGATATGCGAGGACAAGAATTAGCAAATTGTATTTTAATGATGTTAGGTATAAACTAAATTTCTTTAAATTTTTATCCATAAAGACTTGTGGTGACACTTATCACGAGTCTTTTAATAATGTTTCGACTAAGTGTTTCGTTAGCTTAATAATAAAAGGCTGCCATTTTTGTAGCTGTTGAATATAGGTTATTGCTGTAAAGCCCCCGTTAGCTTTATAACCTCTTTATTTTATTAAGTATTCTCAAAAGTTCTATATGGTCTATGTGATGGCAATGAAGTCAAATATTGCACTAAATCATCATACTCTTCTACTGTAATTTCAAACGGTTCCCATTCACCCGCACAAGGAAATGCACCTGCTAAAAATATTCCGTTAAGAGTCTTAAGAGAAGGTATAACTTTGTCATAATTGGACCATAACAGCATTCCTGTATCAATTATCAAATCAGCAATGGTCCCTTTTTTACCATATACTAATTTGCCTTTTGAACCATAGGCTTCTGAAGATAAGTCATATTTAATAATCCTCATTTTTTACACACTCATCCTTTTCCATCTTTAAGTATATAGTATTCGGACCCTGGTTTATCAATTCCTGCCAACGCATTCTCTTTTAGTCTTATTAAACTAACCTGCCCGTTAGTTCAACAAGAAAGAGCTGCCATTATGACAGCCCTGATCTTGTTTAACTAAAGCACCCTTTAGTTGAAGAACGGTTTTTCTTTTTTTTGATTTTTGGTATCTTGATAGGCATAAATTTCTCCCCAAATCAGATACCCTACCCCTAAAATCAGTGCCAATATACTAAAAATATCTAGTGTATTTCCTACGTAATTTAACATCGTCTGAAATAAAATTCGTATCCAGGTGGACCGGTGTATCGGGCTGTCGCAACCGTAAGTTTACTGCGTTAGTGTTTATTTTCTTCGCTTTGACGGATGATCTCGTCAACGACGTGATCGATCGGTGCGGTGGCGTCGATTATAATCCCGTTTTTGGGAACGCCTTCTTTCGTTTGATGCAAGCGCGAACAGATTTCCCGTTCCTCTGGTCTGCCACCCCAGTCAGTTGGGTCCAGTGCCACTCGCTCATCAATCCGCCGGAGACAGGTTTCCAGGTCGACCTCAAGGACAAACACGCCGTCGAAGAGATCGATGAATTTGGGGAAATTCCGCGAACCACCGCAGAAAAATGTTACCGCCTCATCCTGATTGGCGACCAAAGATTTTACTTTATCTACATGCCAAATGTGTTGTTCGGGTTTAAAGCCATCCGTCGAGGCACCAGTTTCCGGATCGCCTTGATAAGCCAATTCACGGTCACCATGAATGGCATGGTAGCCGCGCCGCTGTAATTCGTTGCAGACCGTAGTTTTGCCGGCGCCGGAAACACCTCCAATCAGATAATTCCTAATGCCCATGATTAGACCCTCCATTCAACTAAATAAGCGCACTATATTAGATATGTCTATCTGTCGCTAAACTGAACCGTTACTTCAATAAAGTTCAACAAAAAGAAGCGTTAATCCTTCTTTGATCAACGCACCCTTTAGTTTAAGTGCAACTCTTCACAATATATCAAACATAATTCATAATGATATTAAAAAAAGTCCTTGCTGTTAAATGTGAAGGACTTTAAACGTTATTTACAATTAATTCTTTTTTCTTATTAATTCATCTCTATCGGATGCCATTGGAGGCTGTTCCAACCATCCATTTTTAATCATGATATTGGCTCCATCTTCAGAATACATCTGAACTTCCATGGATAGCCTGTTATACATTGCACTAAGATCTCCTCTAGGACTTTGACTAACAGCTGTACCATAATAACCAACGCTCAAAGAAATCAAACCACTTGTGAAGAACATCATCAGTTTATCAGAAAAAGTATGGGATGTACTATTTGATATTTCTGAATCCCAACCCATAGGTGCTGGAAGTTTACTTTCCTCTAGCTTCCCTCTAAATAATCTAATATGTTTATTCCCAACTTCTAAACCCTTTAAAAAGAATTGTTTTACATCCTTATCCTTTGCAACCTGACTGAAGCCAGTAAGTGTAGCTACTCCCAAGGCATTTCTTTGTAGATTCGCAAATAAATTATCGACTTCAGCAGCAACTAATGGTCTTTTTTCTCCGAACACATCTAACATAAACCATTGCTTTTTTACAAATTCAACCTCCTCTAAATTAGGCAGGCTAGGAGACCTGATAAACAATCCTTTAGACAATAATAATTCAGTTGACTTATCATATAATTGCATTGTTTCTGTAAGACATTCCATGTAATAGGATTTAATATCACTTCTTACAGATGTTCCAACACTACCAGCATAAGTTGTAAGCCCAACCTTGGACATTTGGTTTATAAAATTTAGTACAAAACCGTCGGAATAAAGTCTAGGAGCAGTTAAATCAACATCCTCTTCAATACTAAAACCATATGGAACTACATTTTTTTCCTCTGTAAGTATTGCAGTAATCTTTTGAATATGTGACTTTGATAATTCTAAAGCAAATTCAATTATAGGCTTTATTTCAACATCCTCAGCTTTTTCTAGAAAATATGTAAGAACACATAGGCTTGAGCTATCATTTAAGTATTGAAGCCAAAGTTGACCAATCTCACCCGCTGTTAGCCTAATCTGTTTTTCTTTTTCATCCATAAGTAACCCTCCAAAAAAGTTATACTAAAAAATACTTTCCCCAGAAATTACATATAGTATGTGATAGTTACCTTAATACCCTACCTTGCAAAATATGAGCCAGCAATCGCTAAAGTGCATACTACTTCTTATAGTGTTCTTTCTTCAACTAACCTGCTCCGTTAGTGCAACAAGAAAAAAGACCGCCGTAGCGATCACATCATCCTGAACAAAAGCTACCCGTTAGCTGAATAAGATTTTATTTTATTAATAAATCTCTGTTCATTGAGTTTTGTTTCTCCATAGGGGATTATCCATCACTACGAATGAGTTAAATAATGAATCAAATTTGTCACCTTCGAGAGAGAAAATAGAAATATGAGGTTCTGAAACCATCGACTCAAACAAAGTTTCCACTGGGTTTGAAATTGAGTATATGGATAGTTCAGAAATAATTTTACCCTTAAAAGTCTCCATTTCAGGGAAGTCCTCTAATGTCTCATCTTTTAACAATGGAAGAGCTTTTTTCATTTCAGATACTTGTCCATTTCCAGAGAACTTCAACAAATCTATCCAATAAGGACAAGTGACCATTACAGAGATAAACTCTTCCAAATTCTTTCCAACCTTTCCTGCTTGACCCTCAGAACTAATATAAATAACTGGTAAATTTTCAGGTTCTCCCTTTCCAATTAAAGCAAAAAATCCTCCAGATGCATCTTGGGCGATAATTGTTGCTTTATCATCAACTGTAAAAAAATAATCTTTTGTATTTGAATTAGCTTCTATTACTTCAAAATCAAAGTATTCCGAAAGAATATCGAGAAGTTCAGCATTTGCAACGATTTTTTTATATAAGTTTTGGGTTTCCAAAATATAAACCTCCTATGTTTTATCAATTGGACTTCTTAAAGTAAACTGCTCCGTTAGCACAATAACCACCATTACAGCATTATTAGTTGACTCTTCTTTTATTAGAAAAAATCTCAATCGTCCTTTTTGTTTTTATCAGGTGGTTTTATAAACACATTCTCTTCAGGTTCATATCCTTCTGGTTCCCAGTAGTGTTCCTCATAATTTTCTTGTTCAAATAAGTTACGTAAAAAGAATATTGCTTCTTCCCAAGTCGTAAAAACCCGAAAAGAATAAGGTGGTTGACCTACATCATTCCAAACTGCCCAACTCTTATTGGGTAACTCTGTTGCGTTCCATTGGGCATCTTCAGGAATACGGAAAATAAAAAAAGTGTTATCATAAGCTGCCTTCCAGTCTTGGAAGCCCATTTCCGAAGCAAATTCATCATATTTTTTAAAGATTAATCCCCTAAAGAACTTTTTAATATTCATCTTTGAACACCTCTTATCCTTGTTTAATTAATCTGCTTCGTTAGTGCAACAAGAAAAAAGACCGCCGTAGCGATCACATCATCCTGAACAAAAGCACCCAATAGTTCAATAAGCACAAGTGTATTTCACTACCCGTTGTGGATAGCATTATTCTTCATCTCCAAAGTTAATCATCACTCCAATAACCTCTTTTGAAATGTTATATTTTACTTTCACTTCGTATATTCCATCACCATAACCAGACATTGAAACTGCACCACCTGGAACAACTCCCCCTTGTGCATCTGAAGCAACCATGTCACAACATGCAACATAATATTTTAATCCAACTTCATCAATCTCTATGTCATAAACATTTTTCACTTCATATTGGATGGCTTCATCTCTACCGAATACTGCAAGATCAAAGATTCCAGCTTGTGCAGAGTCAACGGCAATCGGTTTATCGCAATCATGCCATTTTCCACTTGGTTTCTTTTCTCCATAAAATACAAGTAAACTTTCAACCACTTCTTCATCAGTGTAAGTGATGGATGCCGTCCAATTTCCGTTTTTTACATTTGAAAGTATAATTTGCAGGTCTTCTTCTTCATCCACCTGATAACATGGATCAGTAATGATTACCTTTCCACTTTCTACTGTAAAAGTACCAACTGTTTTGGGCTTATTAGTATTCACTTTCGGCACATACCAATCAATAAATTGGCTTAATGTTGATGCTTTACAATCGCTTATCCCAGTTTTTTCATTCCAAAGAAAGATTAGTTCCTGCATAAATTTTTTTCTAATGCGATAGCAAAGTTTATCACCATTAAATTTTTCACCAATAAAGATCATATCACTCGGTACATTTTTCGGTCTGTTCTCTCGATTTTGTTTTACAATATCAATTGTTAATCCAGATTGTTCATTAATTTGAATAGGGAACAAAGCCCAATCACCAAATTTTGCTCCATTCGTTTCTAAAAAGAGTTCCTTGTATTCATCTGGGAATATTGCACCAAGTGCTTTTTCTGTTTTTTTCAATGCAAGTAACGACACTCCAGCCACTTTGGAACTTGGGTTAATCATGTTTATTACTTTCTTCATCTTTTCCTCCATGATACTTTCGGATATTATGACATCCAAAATTGTAAAACAACTATCAGTGTTTTCGAGATTTATTATAAAAAACCCTTTATTTATTCACTAAAATAATGTCATTTCTTATTCAACTATCCTGCTCCGTTAGTGGAACAAGAACAAGGAGCTGCCGCCACAACTGCTTGTTTCGCTCAAGCACCCGTTAGTTCAAGTATTGTATTACTCAAGCTCCTCTGGTGAAGGTCGCTCGAAGATTTGTATCCACTCTTTAAGTTTAGCTTCGGGAATAACAAAAGTCGCTTCTGGTTTCTGAGCATTTCTAGTCCTTAAACGTTCAAATAGCTCCTCTTCTGATATATCATTAAAATGGATTTTAAAGTCAGCTCCTAGTTCCTTGGCACGAGAACGAAACTCATCCCGTTCACTTCTACTCCAGAATCCAAAATCTAGAATAACATCAACACCAAGAACTATAATTCTAGCTGCAACATCCCACATCAGAGATTCCACTGCTTCATGTCTAGCATTGTGTATTGCTTCGTCCGATTCCGTCATGTTATACCCGAAATCATGACCAAATCGCGTATGCCATTCATCGGGAGTAAGTCGAAGTGCGGAATATTTTTTTTCAAGTTTGCGAGCAAGGGTAGTCTTACCACTACAGGGGAGACCAACCATTAAATGGAGGATTGCCATGTAATACCATCTCCTTTTCTATAATAATAAATATGCAATATTCTTGAATTAACCTGCCCCGTTAGTGGAACAAGAAAAGGGATTGTTGCAGCAGTTCACATCTTTAACTCTAGCACCCGTTACTTTAATAAGCATTAGTTATTTCTTTTTCTTTTCAAAAAAGGATTGGAAACCATACAAAAGAAATGCTTTGTAAAAGAAGAATAAGAAAAATTGGGAATAATAAACTCTATCATCAATTGAAAAAAAGAACTTCGAATAAGAAAAACATAGGGAGATTTTAGTCTTCCTATGTTTTCATTCATATTATTTATCTGTTTGTTTTTGCTTCTTTTTCAAATACTCCGCACGCATTTTTTCAAGTTGCTGCTTTTTATCAAATTTGGCAGGCGTCTGTTTTTCATGAAACTTTGTCACAGCTACCTGACCTTTGTAATCCAATTGATATTTTCCCACTTTGTTCACCTACTTTTCTTGTCTTTAAAGAGAATCTATTCAACAAAACATATTTAAGTTCGCATTATCACCCCTTTCATCTATTAACTTAAACAAAAGGGGACATTTTCTTGCACATTAAGAAGCACCCTAACTAGGTGCTTCTTAACCTGCATACAATAACTTATTATTTTAAATAATAGTGAATTCCATTTCTTTCAATGTGCTTTGTTCCTTCAAAAACGAAAGAATCTCTGCCGTTGCTTGATTCCCAATCTACCTGAAAAGCTAATGGCTCTCCAATACCATTAATTTGATTAATGATATAATAAATCTGTTCTCCATTTGGACCCACTGTTTGTCCGGGATTTTGTCCTTGCATTCTTCTGTCAAAATAAACATTTTGCATAAGAGTGTTCCTCTCCTTTAATTTCACTTTTCTATACGTTTTCCATCCAATTATGTTTCATAA
>NZ_NPDD01000218.1 GCF_002272245.1 Bacillus sp. 7884-1
TACAAAATTTATTAGGTTAGAATGAGCTTTCAAACCATCAAGTATTTTTCGACTTCCCGTGCGACTTCTCGACCCTCGTTGATCGCCCATACGATGAGGCTTTGGCCTCTTCTGGCATCGCCTGCAGCGAACACTCCTTCTACGTTGGTTTTAAACTCACCGTATCTAGCAGAAACCCTTTGGTTGACTGCTTTCACACCAAATTGGCTTAATAGAGGCTGTTCAGTACCTTCAAAGCCGATTGCGATAAACACAAACTGAGCTGGCCATACTTTTTCAGTGCCTGGGATTTCTTTAAAATAATACCTACCTTCTTCATCCTCTAGTTTCTCCATTTGGATGGTGTGAAGCTCTTTAAGATTCCCATTCTCATCAGCGACGATTTTCTTTGATTGTATCGAGTATTGGCGTGGATCTTCCCCAAATTTGGTCTCTGCTTCCTTATAAGCATAATCCATGGTAAAAACGTTTGGATAAGCTGGCCATAAATTATCAGCTGTACGTGCACCAGGTAATTGCGGATGTTTGCCGAACTGAACGACACTGCGGCATTTTTGACGAAGCGCTGTTGCCACACAGTCGGCACCTGTGTCCCCGCCGCCGATAACGATGACGTCTTTATCCTCTACATTGATAAATTGACCATCCTCAAAATTTGAATCTAGGAGACTTTTTGTTGCTAGCGTTAAATAATCCATCGCAAAGTGGATTCCCTTTGCTTCCCGGCCCTCAATCACTAAATCCCGCTGCCTTTGGGCTCCTGTACAAAGGATGACCGCATCGTACTTTGCTTGAAGTTCTGCAGCTGTGATGTCTTTGCCCACTTCTGTATTGGTAACAAAGTCAATGCCTTCCTGAGTCAATAAACGAACCCGGCGTTCTACTACTTCCTTTTCAAGCTTCATGTTCGGAATTCCATACATCAGCAAACCACCTGGACGGTCGGCACGCTCATAAACCGTAATGGAGTGGCCAGCTTGATTAAGCTGATCAGCTGCTGCCAAACCAGCAGGGCCGGAACCGATAATCGCCACATTCTTACCGGTCCGTGACCTTGGAATCCTTGGTGTAATCCATCCGTTTTCAAAGCCTTTATCGATGATCGCTAGTTCAATATTCTTGATTGTAACCGCTGGGTCGGAAATCGCCAATGTACATGAACCTTCACATGGAGCCGGACAAACCCTTCCTGTAAACTCAGGGAAATTATTTGTCTTCAACAGCCGATCAAGCGCTTCTTTCCATCGGCCGCGATACACTAAATCATTCCACTCTGGGATCAGATTGTGAATCGGACAGCCTGATGTTGCTCCTTGAATCTCCATGCCGGTATGACAGAAGGGGATGGAGCAATCCATGCACCGCGCCCCCTGTATACGTAACTTTTCATCAGAAAAAGGAACCGTATATTCTTTCCAATCGTTTTGGCGTGTTAGCGGATTTCTTTCTCCCACTTTTTCGCGGGAATATTCCATAAATCCCGTTGGTTTCCCCATTGTTCCTCTCCCCTTTCTTAGCGGTTTGCAGCTTCCTGCTGTTTAGATGATTGTGTTTTTGCAGAGGAGTTCGCTAAAAAGGCGCTCATTACTGCTTCTTCTTCCGATAATCCTGCTGATTTTTGCTCTTCAATCAAATGTATCATCCGTTTATAATCTTTCGGAATGACTTTGACAAATTTTCTAACACACTTTTTCCAGTTTTCGAGAACACAGCTTGCCTTTACACTTTGAGTGTAACGGAAATGGTTTTCGATTAACTGTTTTAGCTCATCCTGATCGGTCGCAGTTGATACCGATTCAAATTCAATCAATTCTTGATTACATAAATGCTTAAATGCTTCCATGTCTTCTGCTAAAACGTAGGCAATTCCGCCTGACATTCCAGCTGCAAAATTTTTGCCGACATCACCTAAAATAACAACACGCCCGCCAGTCATATACTCACAGCCATGGTCGCCAACTCCTTCAACCACCACATTGACGCCGCTATTCCGAACCGCAAAACGTTCTCCAGCACGTCCGTTAATATAAGCTTCACCGCTTGTTGCCCCGATAAAGGCGACATTTCCAGCGATGACGTTTTCTCCAGAGGCGAATTTCATATGCTCATCTGCTCTGACTATCATCTTTCCGCCAGACAAACCTTTACCAACAAAATCGTTCGCGTCCCCGGTAAGTTCAAGCGTCATTCCTTTTGGTACAAAGGCACCAAAACTTTGACCGGCAGAACCGGTAAATCGTAAGGTAACGGTATCCTCCGGAAGTCCATCTTCACCGTAACGTTTGGAAATTTCACTTCCAACAATCGTACCAACCACGCGATTAATATTCGTAATCGGGAAGCTTAAATCGACAGGTGTCCCCTGCTGTAAAGCTGGTTGAACAGCTGGAAGAATTTCTTTGATATCAAGTGATTCGTTAATTTTATGATTTTGTGGACGCTTGAAGGTGCGGTGTCCATCAGGCCTATAAAGTAACGATGTTAAATCCAAATGCTGTGCCTTCCAATGCGTTTTTGCCCGCTCACTTACCGTTAACACATCTGCACGGCCGACCATTTCCTCAACACTTCTGAAACCAAGTTCAGCCATGATCTCACGCACTTCCTGTGCAACGAAACGCATAAAGTTAACAATATAATCAGCTTCACCTGTGAACTTTCTGCGAAGCTCAGGATTTTGAGTGGCAATTCCAACCGGACATGTATCCAAATGACAAACACGCATCATGACACAGCCAAGGACGACCAGTGGTGCTGTCGCAAAGCCAAATTCCTCCGCTCCAAGCAAGGCTGCCATCACAACATCCTTACCTGTCATCAATTTTCCGTCTGTTTCAAGCACAACCCGATCACGTAAACCATTCAGCATAAGCGTTTGGTGTGCCTCTGCTAATCCAAGTTCCCAGGGCAATCCGGCATGCTGAATGCTTGTTTTCGGTGATGCACCCGTTCCGCCATCGTAACCGCTGATAACAATCACATCGGCTACTGCTTTTGCCACACCTGCAGCAATCGTTCCGACCCCACCTTTGGAAACAAGCTTTACGCTGATACGGGCATCACGGTTTGCATTTTTCAAATCATGGATCAGCTGCGCCAAATCCTCGATGGAGTAAATATCATGGTGCGGCGGCGGTGATATTAAGCTAACTCCCGGCGTTGCCCCACGAACGTCGGCAACCCATGGATATACTTTCGAACCCATCAACTGGCCGCCTTCACCAGGCTTTGCACCTTGTGCCATTTTTATTTGCAGCTCTTCTGCATTTACAAGGTAATGACTCTTTACACCAAAACGGCCGGAAGCAACCTGTTTGATTGCACTTCCTCTATTGTCGCCATTTTCATCTATACGTGAGCGGCTTGAATCTTCCCCGCCTTCACCGGAATTGCTTTTTCCGCCTAATCGGTTCATGGCAATGGCTAATGTTTCGTGCGCTTCCTTACTGATGGAACCAAACGACATTGCACCTGTTTTAAAGCGGCGCACAATCGAATCGACTGATTCAACCTCTTCAATCGGAACAGCTGGAAGCGAACCATTGAAGGAGAATAAGTTGCGTAGGAAGCCTAGTCTTTCTTCATTTGCCTGTGTGGAGAATTTTTTAAATAATTCATAATCACCCTTACGGCAAGCCCATTGCAAAGTGTGGATGGTTCCAGGATTAAAGGCATGATGTTCACCATCATGTCTCCATTGAAAGTTACTGCCTGACTCTAAAGTCTTGTCAGTTGTTTCAGTAAAAGCTTCACCATGACGCAGCTTCGCTTCCTGGGCGATAGAGTCTAAACCAATTCCGCCAAGCTGGGAAACTGTTCCTGTGAAGTAGGTGTCGATGACATCAGAGCTGATTCCAACTGCTTCAAAAATTTGTGCACCACGGTAGCTTTGCACGGTTGAAATCCCCATTTTTGACATGACCTTCACAATACCCTCAGTCATGACATAGATATACTTCTTCACCGCTTCTTGATAGGTGAATGGTAATGTTCCTTCCTCAATCGCTTGTTGATAGGTAGCGAACGCAAGATAAGGGTTAATCGCATCAACACCATATCCGAGCAGCACCGCAAAATGATGAACTTCTCTCACTTCGCCTGTTTCAACAATAATGCTTGCCTTCGTTCTTAATCCTTCACGAATCAAATGTTGATGAAGGGTACTCGCTGCCAATAAAGATGGAATGGCAACTCCTTTTGCATTCATATTACGGTCAGACAGGATAATCAAGCTTACTCCGCCTGCAATGGCTTTGTCTGCTTGACGGCAAATTTCGTTAAGGCTATTTTCTAAATCCTCTGCGAACAGGATGTCGATCACTTTGCTTTTAAAAGACTCGTTCGTCTTTAAATCTACAAGCTGGCTGTTGGTTAGGATAGGTGTCTCCAATTGAATCCGACGGCAATTTTCTGCTGATGGATGAAGTAAATTCCCTTCTGCTCCTAAATAGGAAATGGTTGAAGTGACAATGGCTTCACGAATTGAGTCAATCGGCGGATTGGTTACTTGAGCAAATAATTGCTTAAAGTAGTTAAACAAAGCTTGTGGCCGGTCTGATAATACAGCAAGCGGCATATCATTTCCCATCGCTCCGAGCGGATCCTTGCCTTCAGTCACTGCTGGAAGGATATATTTTTGAATATCTTCGTACGTATAACCAAAGGCCTTTTGAAGGGTCAGTAAATCAGCCGGGGTCTCTCCCTCAGCCTCTTCTCTAACTTCCAATCGATCAAGCTGTTCATTTAGCCATTGCTGATATGGCTGTTGACTCGCCAACTGTGATTTAATTTCCTCGTCGGAAATGATTCGTCCTTCTTCTAAATCAATCAAAAGCATTTTTCCTGGGCGCAAACGCTCTTTGTACAATACCTTTTCAGGCTCTACATCGATAACGCCAACCTCTGAAGAAAAAATAATATAATCATCTTCTGTAACATAATAACGGGCCGGACGCAGGCCGTTCCGATCTAAAATCGCACCGATTTGTTTCCCGTCCGTGAAAGAAATAGCGGATGGTCCATCCCAAGGCTCCATTAAGGAACTGTGATATTCATAAAAAGCTCGCTTTTCCTCTGTGATATGAGGATTTTCAGACCATGGCTCTGGGACAAGCATCATCGCTGCATGCGCTGGCTTTCGCCCGGCAAGCACTAAAAATTCAAGCGCATTGTCTAGAATTGAAGAATCACTTCCATCTGTATCAAGGATTGGCAGAACTTTTTCCAAATCCGTTCCAAATGCCTCTGAAACGAATTGACTTTCCCGTGCCTTCATCCAGTGAATGTTGCCCTGAAGTGTATTAATTTCGCCATTATGAATTAAATACCGGTTAGGATGTGCTCTTTCCCAGCTCGGAAATGTGTTTGTACTAAAGCGTGAGTGCACTAAAGCAAACGCAGAGACAAAATTCTCATCCTGCAAATCCAAATAGAACTTATCAACTTGTTCAGGTGTTAACAGTCCTTTGTAAACAATGGTCTTGCTCGAAAGGCTCGCAAAGTAAAACCGATGTTCAGATTCTTTTGCCCATTTTTCTGCTTGTTTCCGAATCACGTACAACTTCCGTTCAAATGCTAATGAATCCGTATTTTCTCTGTCACCAACAAATAACTGGCGAATAACAGGACAACTTTCCTGTGCTGTTACCCCTATTGTTTCTGCATTGACCGGAACCGTTCTCCAGCCAAGCACCGTTTGCCCCTCTTGTTCGACCATTTTATTGATATAGTTTTCAATTTCTTTTCGTTCACCGTCATTCTTAGAGAAAAACAGCATCCCTACGCCGTATTCCCCTTTTTCAGGTAAATTTATTGATGAACATTCTTGACGGAAAAATTGATCCGGTATTTGAACCATAAGTCCAGCGCCATCGCCTGTAAGCGGGTCACTCCCCTGTCCTCCGCGATGATCCAATTGACAAAGCATTTTTAGTCCTTTTGCCACAATATCATGTGTGGCATTTCCTTTTATGTGAGCATACAAGCCGATTCCACAGGCATCATGTTCAAATTCTGGACGGTAGAGACCTTGTGCTTTTGGTAGTTGATGGTACGTCATTTCAAATCTCTCCCTGTTTGTTGAATTATCGATATATTTATATGAACTATTTTAGGTTTTCTAATTAATACAAACAATATATAATTTATATCAAATCAATCTAATTTTTATATAAATAAAAGGAGGAATAACAATGGAGCTTCGTCAATTACGTTATTTAATCGAAGTTGCGGAACGGCAGCATGTTACAGAGGCGGCGGACAATTTAAACGTGGCACAATCAGCCGTTAGCTATCAAATTACCAAACTGGAAGAGGAGCTAGGGGTTAAGTTATTAGAAAGGGTCGGCAGGAATATTAAGATTACACAGGTCGGAAATATTTTTTTAGAATTTGCAAAAGGTGCTTTAAAAACATTAGAAGAGGGCAAGGAAAAAATAGAAGAATATCTCAATCCACTAGGAGGAACGCTTCATATTGGATATCCTTCAAGTCTCTCCATCTATTGGCTGCCAAATCTTATTTCGGCTTATAAGGAAGTTGCGCCAAATGTTAATTTCCATTTGCGGCATGGCTCCTATGCCTACTTAATTGATGCAGTAAAAAACGGAGAAATCGATTTAGCCTTTCTCGGCCCTGTCCCCATGAAGGAACCAGATTTGGAGGCTAAAATTTTATTTATGGAAAATATCGTTGCATTAATTCCTGAGCATCACCCCTTGGCTGATCGAAAAAGTCTGTATTTAAGTGACTTACGGACAGATCGATTCGTCTTATTTCCAGATGGATATATTCTGCGAAAAATTGCTGTAGATGCCTGTCATGAGGCTGGCTTTGAACCGAACATTGCGTCCGAAGGGGAGGATATGGATGCATTAAAAGGACTTGTATCAGCAGGTATCGGAGTTAGCCTATTACCTGAAAGTACTTTCTATGATTCTGTCCCCCGGTTCACCGTCAAAGTACCGATTGAGACACCAAAAGCCATGCGCACAGTTGGGGTTATTATTCCAAAACATAGAGACATTGCACCATCCGAGAAGAATTTCTATGAATTCCTCATCCAATATTTCAGCAGGTTGGAACAGTATAAACTATAAAGGGGACGGTTCTTCTGGTCTTTTTTGACCAGAAGAACCGTCCCCTCGTTTTTTTAAAATTTAGACCGGATAAACAGCGTGTTTTCTTTCTGAGAAAATGAGATATTTTGATGAATACGCCTCAAAACGATTTACAAGTTCCTTACGTAATGAGTTTGCTGGGATAATACCGTCAATCACCATTTCGGAAGCCAAATTATAAATATCAATATCCTCTTTATATTCTTCACGTTTTTGTTCGATGAAAGCTGCTCGCTCCTCTTCGGGAAGCGCAGCAATTTTATTCGCATAAACGGCATTAACAGCGGCTTCTGGTCCCATAACAGCGATGGATGCTGAAGGCAAAGCAAGACAAGCATCCGGTTCAAATGCAGGGCCAGCCATTGCATAAAGACCAGCGCCATAAGCTTTACGTACGATAACAGAGATTTTTGGCACACTTGCTTCAGACATCGCTGAAATCATTTTCGCACCATGGCGAATGATTCCTGCCCTTTCTACCTTTGTACCAATCATAAATCCAGGCACATCAACTAGAAACAAAAGTGGAATATGGAAGGCATCACAAAGATTGATAAATTTTGCGGCCTTATCTGCTGAATCGTGGAATAATACCCCGCCTTTAACACGCGGCTGATTGGCAATAATTCCGACAGGTTTTCCGTCCATGCGTGCAAGTCCAGTTATAAGTTCGCCAGCAAATAGTTTTTTTATCTCAAAGAAGGAGCCTTCATCAATAATCCCACCAATTAGATCATGCATATTAAATGGTGAATTTTGATTAACCGGAATCAGTTCTTCTAATGGTTTCTTCAATTCTTTAGGATCCACTGCCTCACGAACTGGCGGTTTCTCTGAAAAATTAGCCGGAAAATAAGAAAGATAGTTTCTAGCCATTGAAATGGCTTCCTCTTCATTTTTCGCAAGAACATCACCGCAGCCCGAAACCGAACAGTGCATGCGAGCTCCGCCCATTTCCTCCAGGGTTACATTTTCACCAATAACCATTTCAGCCATTCTTGGTGAGCCCAGGTACATTGATGCATTTTTATCAACCATAATGACAATGTCACAAAATGCTGGAATATAGGCTCCGCCAGCAGCAGATGGTCCAAACAGAATACAGATTTGAGGAATTTTACCCGAAAGTTTTACTTGATTGTAAAAGATTCTTCCTGCACCACGACGCCCTGGGAACATTTCCACCTGATCCGTTATCCGTGCTCCGGCTGAATCTACTAGGTATAATAATGGCACTCGCAGCTTTTCAGCCGTTTCTTGGATTCGAATGATTTTTTCTACGGTACGAGCTCCCCAAGAACCAGCTTTAATGGTTGAATCATTGGCCATCACACAGACTGTCTGGCCATTGATCTTGCCCATCCCTGTCACAACACCATCTGCAGGAAGATCCCCCGCCATACAGTTGGCAAATAGACCCTCCTCTAGTTCAAGGTCAGAATCGAATAATAATGATAAACGGTCGCGGACGAATAGTTTTCCCTGCTCTTGGTTTTTCTCGTGATATTTAGGAGGTCCACCCTTTTTAATTTGTTCAACTCTATCATTTAAAGTTTGTTGGAGAGGTTTCATATCCACAGTCATTTTTCCTCCTCGATTCATGTAAGTTTCTTATTCTCCAATATAATTTGGAGTACGTTTCTCTTTAAAAGCCTGTAATCCTTCTAACCGATCTTTTGTTGGAATCGTCACTTCATAAGCATTTTGCTCGATTGCTAGACCGGTGTTTAGATCAACATCATAGCCTTTATCTATTGCGAACTTTGCTTGTGTAACGGCAATTGGACCATTTCGAACAATTTGTCGTGCAATTTCTAATGCTCTATCTATTAAGCTTGCAAAAGGAACGGTATATTCTACTAATCCAATCTCAAGGGCTTCGTTTGCATCAATTCTTCTAGCAGTGAAAATGAGCTCTTTGGCACGTCCCTTTCCTACTAATCTTGGTAATCGCTGAGTTCCACCAGCACCAGGAATAATTCCCAGTGATGTTTCCGTAAGACCAAGCTTAGCAGTTTCAGAGGCAATACGGATATCACAAGCGAGCGCTAGTTCAGTTCCCCCGCCAAAAGCAACGCCGTTTACAGCTGCTATGACCGGTTGGGGTAATAATTCTAGAGAGTTGATATTTTCGCGGATTAAAGAAACCGTCTTCCTCACTTGAACACTATCCATTCCAGCTCTTTCTTTTAAATCAGCTCCTGCACAAAAAGCTTTCTCCCCAGCACCTGTAATGACGATACAGCGGACTGCTCGATCATATTTACATGTAAGAAGAACATCACGGAGACCCTCTAACATCTCTATTGATAAAGCATTGGCAGCTTCTGGCCTATTTAAAGTAATCATCACGATTCCGTTTTCCATCTTGTTAACTAATATGGTTTTACTCATCATTTCACCTACTTCACATGGTATTTCCAAGCTTTCCGCTCAGTTGGGCGCTTGCGGCTTGGAAACTTTTACTAGGTAATGTTCTGCCAATCTTCTCCTGAATGAATTGGGATGCATGAAGTAACTTTTGCTGATCAACTCCTGTATGAATTCCCATTCCGTGAAGCATATAGAGTAAATCATCTGTCGCTACATTTCCTGCTGCTCCAGGTGCATACGGACAGCCTCCCAATCCGCCAAGGGAAGAATCAAAAGTGGTAATCCCCATTTCTAATGAAACTAAGATGTTAGCCAATGCTGTTCCCCTTGTATCATGAAAATGCATGGCTAACTTATCTGCTGGAAATCTTTTTAATAAAACTTCCAAAACTTCTTGAACTTGCTTTGGATTTGCGACACCAATTGTATCCCCGAGAGACAGCTCCGCAATCCCCATTTCAAATAATGCTTCGGAAACTCTTATGACCGCTTCTATATCAACATGACCCTCATATGGACAGCCAAAAACAGTTGAAACGTAACCTCTGCTGAATTTACCTGCTGAAATAGATTCTCTGGCCAAATCTCTTAACACAGGGAAAGTCTGTTCAATACTTTTATTGATATTTTTTAGATTATGAGTTTCACTTGCTGACATAAACAATGCTACTTCATCAATGTTCGCTTGTAACGCCCGTTCCAAACCTTGAAGGTTTGGAACAAGTGCTGTATAGGTGACACCAGGCACTTTGTTAATGCCCGTTGCAACGGCAACTGCGTCTGAAAGTGCCGGAATCCATTTTGGATTAACAAAAGAGGTAATTTCAATATGTTTTAGTCCACTATCTGACAATTGATTAATCCAAGTGATTTTATCCTCAGTTGAAATAAAAGTTTTTTCGTTTTGTAATCCATCACGAGGACCAACCTCTTTAATTGTTACACCTGCAGGCCACTTCATTGCTCCATCTCCTTTCCACCTTACTTCCAGGCTCTATTCAACTTCTACAATGACGTCGCCTTCATTTACAAAATCGCCTTCATTCACTTTTACTTCTCTCACCGTTCCAGCGAATTCAGCTTCAATCGGAATTTCCATTTTCATCGATTCTAAAATCACAACATCTTGACCCTCTTCTACCTGATCTCCAGCTTTAACTAAGACCTTCCATACACTTCCTGCCATACTTGCAATGATTTCACTCATGTTTATTCCTCCTATTTTTGCGAATTTGTTTTTTTCGTTTTTATATACTTGCTGACAAAGTCTGTTGTCGTATCACCTAAATGGAAAGCCGAATGGGCAATAACCTCTTTCAGCATTGGGATATTTGTTTTAATACCTTCAATATGATAATCAGCTAATGCAGCATGCAGGCGATTTATTGCCTCTTCACGATTGCTTCCTTTAACAACTAGCTTAGCAATCATTGGATCATAAAAAGGAGTGACTACGGATTGACCGTGAATAGCTAATTCATGTCTTACTCCAGGTCCGTTCGGCAACTCTAAATTTGTTATTTTCCCAGGTGAAGGGAAAAATGTTTTGGGATCCTCCGCGTAGATTCTAACCTCAATGGCATGCCCCTCACGTTTTACCTCTTCTTGAGTAAAATTAAGAGCTTCCCCTGCAGCAATTTGCAATTGTTGTTCAACTAAGTCTAAACCGGTAATTTCTTCCGTAACCGGATGCTCCACTTGCAAACGGGTATTCATTTCAAGAAAGTAGAAATTTTGCTCTTCATCAACTAAGAACTCGATGGTTCCTGCATTTTTATACCCTATTGATTTCGCCGCTTTTACTGCAGCCTCCCCCATCTTGGTACGGGTTTTTTCGGTAATAAACGATGATGGGGCTTCCTCTACGACTTTTTGATGACGGCGTTGGACCGAACATTCACGTTCCCAAAGGTAAACTGTGTTACCAAAACCGTCCGCTAAGATTTGAATCTCAATATGTCTTGGATTTTCAACAAATTTTTCGATATACATCGCGCCATCGCCAAAGAAATCAGTAGCGCGCTTTTGGTTCCCCGCAAAGGCTTTTCGGATTTCATCCCCGTTTTGGACTACCTGCATTCCAATTCCACCACCCCCGGCAGAGGCTTTTAGCATAACGGGATAACCGATACGGTCTGCGACTTCTACGGCTTCCTCTGCATCTCCGAGCGGGTAGGTAATCCCTGGAACGACAGGAACACCTGCTTCCTCCATTACTTTACGTGATTCAATCTTACTTCCCATTTTAGAAATAACCCCTGGAGAAGGTCCGATGAAAACAAGGCCAGCTTCTTCACAACGGCGGGCAAATTCAGCATTTTCAGAAAGCAGGCCATATCCCGGGTGGATTGCCTCCGCCTCTGATGCATGAGCGACCTCTAGAATTTTATTGATATTTAAATAGCTTTCTGCTACCCGAGAACCTCCAATTAAATAGGCTTCATCTGCCAGTTTTACATGTGGAGCATCACTATCAGCTTCGGAGTAAACTGCAATCGTTGTGATCCCTAAGTCTTTGCATGTACGGATTACACGAACAGCAATTTCACCGCGATTAGCAATTAAAACTTTTTTGAACATGCCTTTCCACCCTTTCTATCTTCTATCTAAATAGGTCCAAAGGTCATTTGCTTCATTAGAAACTTAACCTTTTACCGTTGAGGAGATATGTAATATTCTAAATGGAACCAGTTATTTGCCAATCATTTTCCTGACAAATAACTGGTTTTAATTACTAACTATTTAACTGATGCTTTTTCAGCAAGTAGTTTTTGTATTTGTGCTACGGTAGCTGGATCTTCTAATCCTGTAATGTCACCTTGAACCTTTCCGGATACAACAATTTCCTTTAATAGACGGCGCATGATTTTTCCGCTGACTGTTTTCGGCAGCATATCAGTAAAAATAATAGATTTTGGAGCTGCAATCTTACCAATTTGTTGAATAATCTGATCATTTATTTGTTGTCTTAATTCTTCTGTTTCTTGATAGCCATCAGCGAGACGAACAAATACGAGCGGAACTTCTCCTTTAATTTCGTCAGGGATTCCAATGATAGCTGTTTCAGCAACACCCTGAATTTCTAGTACAGCGCTTTCCATCTCCATGGTACTTAAACGATGTCCTGCTACATTAAAGGCATCATCTGAACGGCCAACTACCCATAAATATCCATCATCATCTATTAATGCCAGGTCGCTGGCATAATAGCAGCCATCTACTTGGCTAAAATAGGATGCGTAATATCGCTCAGGTTCTTTCCAAAGAGTTCGGCATAGCATCGGAAATGGTTTTCGTATAACCAGATTTCCTAACCTGCCAGGTTTAACAGGATTGCCTTCTTCATCAACTACATCCATAACAGCACCTAAAAAGGCAGTACCCGCGGCACCCGGTTTCATGGGTGTCAGCCAAGCTGCTCCAGCTATTGGCGATCCCGCTGTTTCGGTTTGACCCCAAGTATTATTGATATATACCTTTTTCTTTCCTAAAACATCATAGGTCCATTGCCAGGTTTCCGGATCGAAAGGTTCACCCACAAGTGAAATGACATCGAGACAAGATAAATCAAATTTCGCTAACGCTTTTTCTCCCATACTTTTTAACATTCTTAATGCTGTCGGGGCAGTAAACAGTTTGTTTACTCTGTATTTTTCAATGATTTGATAAAAACGGTCTTTTGTTGGATAATCAACTGCCCCTTCAAAGACAACGGTTGTTACACCGTTCGCTAAGGCACCTGTAATCCCCCAAATATGCATGGTTAACCAGCCAATATCCGCGGTGCACCAGAAGACATCGTCATTACGGTGATCCATATGATACTTCGCATATATGTAATTCTGAATGATAAAAGCCATACCGGAATGCACGACACCTTTTGGTTTACCTGTCGTACCGCTAGTATAAAACACAATACCACTCTCATTAGCTTCTATTCTCTCAGGTTCACAAACGATGCTTTGTGCATTTGTCTGCTCATGCCACCAGTAATCCCGGCCTTCTTTCATTTGAACCTCTGATCCCAATCGATCTACAACAATAACTGCTTCAATAGATGGAATAGATGGTACAACATTATCAACTTTTTCTTTTAAAGAAATGAGTTTACCCCTGCGTTCAGTTGCATCCGCAGTGATCAATACTTTGGGCTCAAAATTAATAAGTCGGTCTGTCAATGATTTTTCGGAATAACCTGAGAAAATCGTATTGTAAATGGCACCAATTCGAAAACAAGCTAAAACAGAAATAATGGCTTCGGCTAGATTCGGAAGAAAAATAGCAACACAATCACCTTTTTTCACACCAAATGATTTAAGAACATTCGCAAATCGATTCACTTCAGCAAGAAGCATATTATATGTGTAAAATTTGGTGTCCCCGTTTTCACCTTCCCAAATGAGAGCGGTCCGGTTTCCAGCCCCATTTGCTATATGCCGATCAAGTAAATTTACACTTGGGTTACTAATGCCGCCTGAAAAAAAGCGAAAATCGGGAAGTTGCCCACTAATGGTTTCATTCCATGGTTCATACCAATCAAGTTCACGTGCTGCACGATCCCAAAAGGCCGCAGGATCTTCTTGGGATAATTTAAGAAGTTCTTGAAAAGCTTCGTTGCTCCCAATGGAGGTTGAACGCACTTTTTCTTCTGCAGGATAAATTAGTTTGCTATTTGAAACCACTTGTAAAATTCCACTGATATCCATGTCATGACCCCTTTACAATTTTTAGTTAATACCTATAAAATTCATTAACATCCAATTTGTTTAGCAATGACCATTCGTTGAACTTCAGATGTTCCTTCGCCAATTTCCAAAAGTTTTGCATCACGGAAGAATCGCTCAACCTGATATTCCTTCATATATCCATATCCGCCATGAATTTGAACGGCCTGATCACAGGCACGCATGCATATTTCTGAAGCAAATAATTTCGCGAATGCTGCTTCCTTTTTAAAAGATCGTCCTTGATCCTTTAACCAAGCTGCTTTGAAAACCATATTCCGGGCTAATTCGATATTCATTGCCATGTCGGCTAATTTAAATTGGATTGCCTGGAAGTTAGATAAACTTTTTCCAAACTGTTTTCTTTCTTTTGCATATTGAAGAGCTTTATCATAAGCTCCTTGTGCAATTCCTACAGCCATGGCACCGATTCCAATCCTACCGCCATCAAGAGTAGCTAAAAATTGCTTGTAACCGTTTCCAATTGTTCCTAACAGATTTTCTTGAGGAATTCTTACATTTTCTAGGATAAGTTCTGTTGTATTTGAGGCATGCAGACCCATTTTTTCATAGTTGTCGATTACAGTGAATCCTGGAGCGTTAGTAGGAACAATAAATGCGCTGATACCGTTGATTCCTTTTGAGCGATCTGTTACCGCTGTCACTGCAAGGTGATTGGCATAGCTTGCGTTTGTAATAAAACATTTGGATCCGTTAATAATCCACTCATCTCCATCAAGAACTGCTGTTGTTTGGGTTCCTCCTGCATCGGATCCTGCATTCGGTTCAGTCAATCCAAATGCTCCGAAGGACTCTCCAGTACAAATTGGTGTTAAGTATTTCTCTTTTTGCTCGTGGGTGCCAAATAAATTAAGAGGGGCCCCTCCTAATGAAATATGTGCTGAATATGTAATGCCTGTTGATGCACATACACGACTAAGTTCTTCAACAACAATTGCAAAGCTGATTGTGTCTGCTTCTCCACCCCCATATTGTTCAGGGAAAGGAAGACCCATGATTCCTAAATCTGATAACTTTGAAAAAGCTTCCTTAGGAAAATCCCCCGTTCTATCACGTTCATCTGCTCCAGGAGCAACTTCTGCATCAGCAAAATCTCGAATTACACTGCGTATCATTTCTTGTTCTTTCGTTAAATCAAAATTCATTATCTACAACCCCTTTCCAAATATTCTGATTGTTTTTAGTAAAAAAATTTCTAATCTAAATTACTCTTAATGACCATTTTTTTGCAGCAAATCTCAATCTCTCCTAAAACTCTTTTGCAGACCCCCTATCAATACTATCGAAATTTTCATATAATCAGAATATAACTATTAGGAGAATAATGCTATGTTCATTTCCATGAATATTAGAATGAAAAATTTGTGACTTTTACACAAAAAACTAAAAATGAATCAAACGTAAAAATAAAAATCCAATTGCGTAGGGAAAGGATGATGATGATGCAAGATACATTAACTCATAGGCAGCTAAAGTCCTTAATCCATGTGTCCAACGTTATCAATTCCAAATTAGATATTGATACCATTTTTGAATCAATCATGAATGAAACAATCTCTGTCGTTGAAGCTGCTGGGGGAGGCTCTATATGGATTTTTGACAAAAACCAGAATCGACTCATCGCAAAATCAGCTCAAGGATTATTTTATCCACAGATTTTCAGGCAAATTAAACTAGTTAGCGGTGAATCCATGACGGGGATGGCTTTTGCAGCAAAAAAGTGTCTCATTTTTTGGGATGAGTTAGAAGTTAAACAGGCACTGTCTACATTAACTCCGGATAACAGAGATTTATTAGACAGGGCAATTCCGAGTAACTTTCATTTTACTTCTGTCATTTCTTCACCAATTTTACAAAAGGGAAAATGCATTGGCGTAATTACATTGGACTCTTTTGAACAATCTTTGCAGTTTAAGCAAGAGGATATTAATCTTCTAGAAGCGATTGGCCATCAGGCCGCGGTTGCTTTGGAAAAATCCAGTCTTTATAATGAAAAGGAATTAATGGTTCGAAAGCTTTCCCATTCAATTGAAATACATAGAAACCTATCCAATCTTGTTGTAAATGGAGAAGGAATTCAATCAATTATGGACTTAATACATAAAACAATTGGACAGCATCTGCTTCTCTTTGATGAGATTGGAGAACTTAAGGCTTCTGCCTGCCATTCGAATTTTTCTGTTGAAATGACCGAGTATATGAAAGCGTATGCAAAACAAATTATTCTAACACTAGAAAACTCACATACCATTTCTGAAATAACGATAAATGATGATACGTATCACTTGGTTGTATTATCGCTTGGGTCCAAACTTAAGTCTCTAGGCGGGCTCATTATCCTTTCTATGCAAAAAATGAATGAAGTGGATATCGCAGCTCTTGAACATGCATGTACTGTCATTTCGCTTGAACTGGTAAAAGAGCAAGCCGTTTTTGAAACACAGCAGCGATTAAGAGGGGAATTCGTGACGAAGCTGTTTACAGGACAAATCGATGAAGTACTCATTCAGAAAGCAAAAAATTTAAACTTTGACCCTAACTGGAACTATGTTGCCCTTATTATTAATTTTGAAGATAAGTTAGACGAGCAAAAGGTTTTTGGTGATTATGTTATCAGGAATTTACTCCATATGGTCAATATGCCATTACTTGGGGGGAACTCTCAAGTTACGGCAGTAAGGGATGAGAATCAAATTGTTGCTCTTCTATCCTTGCAATCAAAAGTTTCTTCGTTCAATATTGTTGCTGAAATAAAAGAACTTGCAAGAAAGTTACAGCTGCAGATTAAAAATAAATATAGTGAGATAGACGTATCGATTGGTATTGGAAGAATGAAGCAAGGGCTTACCCTTGTCCATGAGTCATTTGTAGAAGCGACAAAGTGCATAAAGTTTCTCAAAAACTATCAATTTGATCATCGAATTCTTAGTTATACAGACCTTGGCGTTCAAAGGTTTATTTTACAAAATTCACAGGAAGAGTTGCTTGATTTTATCCAAGAAGTATTAGGTCCTCTAATTCAGTATGAACAATCTAGAAAAGGCGAATTGTTAAGCACACTGATTGTATATTTAGACCAAAATCAAAACATCAAGAAAACGGCTGATTCTTTACATATTCATACAAACACCTTAAGCTATCGTTTAAAACGAATTGAGGAAATTCTATTATCGGACTTGAATGATAGTCAAACATTATTTAATATTCATTTAGCAATAAACATCTATCAATATATAAAAGATAAAGACACCTTACAGAAATACAATAGCTAAAAAACTGAAAGATCCTCATAAGAAGAATGTATCATTGAGACTAACCCAAAAGTTTTAGTAACTATTACTTTTTGGTTCAGTCTTTTTTAGTTTATAAACTATCCCCAATGAAAAAACTAAACCAAACCATTCATTTTGAATGTGTTTGATTTAGTCTCTTTAAATGTATTTAGCGGCGGAAGGTTATAGGACTCCTCCATTACTTTCAATCACTTTTTTATACCAATGGAAAGATTCTTTCCTTCTTCTTTCCAGTGTTCCACTTCCGTCATCGTTCTTATCGACGTAGATGAATCCATAGCGCTTGGACATTTCACCAGTTGACATACTGACTAGGTCAATACACCCCCAGCTTGTATAACCCATCAGTTCCACTCCATCCTCAATTGCCTCTCCCATCGCCCTCACATGTTCGCGTAGGTAATCAATCCGGTAGTCATCATTGATGGAACCATCTTCTTCCATTTGGTCATACGCCCCTAAGCCATTTTCTACTACAAATAGCGGAACCTGGTATCTTCCATAAAGTTTGTTTAAGCTGATACGTAAACCCACAGGGTCTATCTCCCAGCCCCAGTCACTTGCCTTTAGGAATGGGTTTTTTACTCCTCCAACAATATTTCCTTGTGCTTTTTCCCCTTCAGACTTTTCTTGTTTATCCGTACGGGACATGTAATAACTTAATCCAATATAATCCACTGTACCTTCTTTGATTATATCCAGGTCACCTTCATGAATCTCTAATCTAATATTTTTCTCCTTAAAGAAACGCTTAATAAAGGCTGGATACTCACCGCGCACATGGACATCAGCACAGAAATAATTAAACAATTCCTCTTCTCTTAAGGCATAGATAATGTTTTCCGGATTGCTATCGTAAGAATAAACAGGTGCAAACAGGATCATGCAGCCAATTTTTGCATCATGAATCATTTCCTTACAGGCTTTTACTGCGATAGCACTGGCAACAAATTGATGATGGAAGGCCTGGAATGTCTCCTGGTACCGGTCTTCTTCTCTTTTGGGAGAAAAGCCCATGCTCATAATTGGCATCTTCAAGGCACCATTGATCTCGTTAAAAGTCATCCAGTATTTCACTTTATCCTTATAACGCTTAAGAATAACATTGGCATATTTTTCAAAGAAAGTAACAACCTGTCGATTCCTCCAGCCCCCAAATTCTTTTACCAGGTGAAGCGGCATTTCATAGTGGGAAATCGTCACTACCGGTTCAATTCCATGCTTTAGTAACTCATCAAAAACCCGGTCGTAAAAAGCCAAACCTTCTTCATTGGGTTCCAGCTCATCACCATTTGGAAAAATCCTTGTCCAAGCAATCGACATCCGAAACACTTTAAAGCCCATTTCGGCAAACAAAGCGATATCTGCTTTGTAACGATGATAAAAATCAATGGCTTCATGATTTGGATACGTGTATTTTTCGCGATTGATTTCAAAGTTAAAACCAGCAGACATTAATATTTTAAGGCGCTCTTTTCCACCTGGCAGAACATCGGCAATATTTAAGCCCTTATTCCCTTCATTAAATCCACCTTCTATCTGGTTCGCTGCCGTTGCACCGCCCCATAAAAAACCTTCAGGAAACAATATCTTTTGTGAATCTTTCATTCTTTTAATTCCTCCTAGCTTAAAACCAAGGGGACGGTTCTTCCGGCCCTTTTAGGCCGGAAGAACCGTCCCCTTGGTTACCCTTGGTTATAAAAAATAGTATTCCCATGATTGGAAAGATTATATAAGGAAAGGAAAAGAAGCAGGGGTCACCTAATCATGATCCCTGCTTCTTTTTTTGTGCCCCTGCCAAGGAATATAATTATACCATGCCTAAAGCAACTGTTCATAATTGTTAGGAATTATAGTTTTGTACTTTTTCAAATTCAAACTGTTTGCGTAACCTCTTCTTCCCTGTGTTGTGTAACAATGGATTCAAGGAAATATGCCTTTTCAAAGCCGTCCCGGGTAGCGTCACCAAGGGAACTATAGCCTGCTGCATCTCCTAAAACAAACACATTATTCATCTGGGCCCTTAAAGTCTCCTCTAATGGGTTATACGCCTCCACACCCATAGCAACAATGACATACTCTGATTCTAATTCTGAGTGTTTCCCAGAAACTAAGTCCTCCACGATAATACTGCTCGGAAGTATTCTTTCCAATTTGTGGTCTGTAACAACGTTTACATTTACTAGTTTAAGCTTCTCAAGAAGTCTTAATCTCGTTTCAGCTCCAATTCTTTTGCTGGCTTTCGTAGGAATTTCTACATATGTGACCTCATTACCAGCTTCCGCAAGACGACGAGTAGTTCCATGACAGATCATACCACTTCCTACAACGGTTATTTTACTATTAGTAAATTCTTTTTCTTGTAATTTTACATCTTCATACGTATATACATGTTCTATATCATTACCCTCGACCTGTGGGAGCTTTGGTCTTCCGCCTGTTGCCAAAAAAACAGCATAAGGATTGAAAGATGTGATTTCTTCAACGGTAGGCTCTGAATTCATACGAACATCAATATTTAAACGTTTCATTTCGCTACTTAGGTAATTAATGTGCCATGTCATTTTCTTTCTATAAATTGGGTCAGTTACAAGATGCAGTTGACCACCAAGTTTATTATCCTTTTCAAAAAGAATAACCCGATAACCTTTTAATGTTAGAATTCGTGCTGCTTCCATTCCACCTGGCCCACCACCAACGATCACAACATGACGTTTTTCATCAGAAGGAAGGTGCTGAAGTTCCTTAAACTCTAGTTCTCGGCCTGCTCTAGCATTGATGGAACAAAGAACGTGTGAGTTACCCATAACTGAATGGATACAATGGAGACAGTTAATACATTTTCTTATTTCCGCTTCGCGTCCTTCCATTGTTTTGTTTACCCACTCAGGATCAGCGATTAATCCCCTTCCTATGGTCACAAAGTCTGCCATCCCCTCAGATAAAATGTTTTCTACAAATTGTGGTTCACGAATTGACCCAACGGTGATAACTGGAATATTGACTTCTTTTTTTATCTCCTCTGCTAGATAGACTCTCCAGCCTTGTTCAAATAACGGGGATTCAATTATCTTGTCCATAGAGTCATAGGTTCCGCAACTAATATGCAGTCCATCTACTCCTAGTGTTTCTAAGTACCGACTAATATCCTTACCTAACTCTAAATCTATTCCACCTTCAATAAATTCATCGACACTGAGACGAACAGTTACAGGGTAATCCTTACCACACTTTTCTCTAATACCAACAATGATTTCCTCGATAAATCTCATTCGATTCTTAAAGCTTCCCCCGTATTCATCCGTACGTAAATTTGCCTCAGGGCTTAAGAACTGGTTAATTAAATAACCATGTGCACCGTGGACTTCAACACCATCAATGCCAGCCTGCTTACATCTTATGGCGCTCTGAACAAATTTATTTACTAGCTCTTTTACTTCTGCTGTTGTCAATTCCCGAGGTTCTTCACCTACTGCAGCACAGGCAATGTTACTAGGTGCAACGCTTTGTTTACCATTAATTAACGAAGAATTTGACTGTCTGCCTGCGTGATGAACTTGTACAAAAACCTTCGCTCCATATTTATGTACCGTCTTAGCGAGTGCGTGTATTCCTGGGATGAAAACATCATCGTCCAGCCTTACTTGCCTAACAAATCCTTTCCCGTATTCATTATCGATACAGGTAAATTCAACAATAATTAATCCAGTCCCGCCCTTAGCCCTTTCTTCATAATACTCAATTAGTTGATCAGTGACTTCCCCTTCCGGACCAGCTAGGTTCGTTCCCATGGGCGGCATGACCACTCTGTTTTTCAATGTTAGATTGCCTATTTTACCTTGTTTGAATAAGTTTGGGTATTGCATTTTGACCCTCCCTTTTAAGTTTGTTTGTGAAATAATTCACAAGTACTATTAAAAAATTAATCACACTTTTTATTTTAATGGAAGTTGACTGAAGTTTTTGTCCCTTCATATGATCGTTTAGTGACAATTGTATGTAAAATTTTTAAAAAATAGGGTCTGTTAAAGACAGATGTTGATTTTTCTCATGGAAATCCTTATGAAGGACTAAACTCAATGAGTAATCTTCTGATTTGTCTTTTATCATGCTTATGAAGGACTAATCTCACTGGGAACTCTCCTGATTTGTCTTTCATCACGCTTATGAAGGACTAATCTCATTGGGAATTCTCCTGATTTGTCTTTCATCACACTTATGAAGGACTAATCTCATTGGAAATTCTCCTGATTTGTCTTTCATCGACCTTTTATACCATTGTACTAATAATCAACAATGAAATTTAACAAAGCTAAAAAATAAAAAAAGTACCTGTCACCACTCGATGGGTAGTGACAGGCAAAGAAGTTCCGGGTTTAGTAACTTTAAATGCCTATTTTTTGAGCTTTCTTCAACTTAAGGTCGAAGCGATCTGCATTCATTACCTTGACCCAAGCAGCTATAAAGTCACGTACAAACTTCTCTTTGTTATCATCTTGAGCATAAACTTCTGCTAGAGCACGTAAAACAGAGTTTGAACCAAACACGAGGTCCACTCTAGTTGCAGTACGCACTACTTTACCTGTTTTACGATCACGACCTACATATACGTTCTCTTCTACAGGCTTCCACTCTACTCCCATGTCAAGCAAGTTCACAAAGAAGTCGTTAGTGAGTGTGCCTACACGATCAGTGAATACACCGTGTTCTGTGCCACGATGGTTTGTACCTAAAACACGCATACCGCCAACAAGTACAGTCATTTCTGGTGCAGTAAGGTTTAGAAGTTGTGCCTTGTCTACTAGTAGCTCCTCTGGGCTTACACTATACTGCTTCTTCTGATAGTTGCGGAATCCATCAGCGACAGGCTCTAGTACCGCAAAGCTCTCTGCATCAGTTTGCTCTTCTGTTGCATCTCCGCGTCCAGGAGCAAAAGGAACTGTAACATCAAAGCCTGCATCACGTGCAGCCTTTTCTACCGCAGCACTACCACCTAGAACAATTAAATCGGCAAGGCTAACTCGCTTATCTAACGTACTTTGAATGTCTTCCAGTACATGAAGCACTTTTGCAAGCAGTTCCGGTTGATTCACTTCCCAATCCTTCTGTGGAGCAAGACGGATACGGGCACCATTAGCTCCACCACGCATATCTGAGCCACGGAAGGTACTAGCTGAAGCCCAAGCAGTTGTTACTAACTCGCTGACTGAAAGTCCTGAATCTAGGATCTTTGCTTTAAGCTCTGCTACTTCCCCATCTGTTAATTGATAATCAACAGTTGGTACAGGATCTTGCCAGTTAAGATCTTCTTTAGGAACCTCAGGGCCTAGATATCTTGCTTTAGGACCCATGTCACGGTGAAGAAGTTTGAACCATGCACGGGCAAATACGTCGGCAAATTCTTCTGGATTCTGATGGAAACGACGAGATATCTTTTCATATTCGGGATCATAACGTAATGCCATATCCGCAGTGGTCATCATCGTTGGAACTTTAACGGATGGATCTTCTGCATCCGGTGCAAGATCCTTCTCATCAGGATTTACTGCAAGCCACTGATAGGCACCTGCAGGACTCTTTGTAAGCCACCACTGATACCCAAATAATAAATCAAAGTAACCATTGTCCCACTGTGTTGGATTAGCAGTCCAAGCACCCTCAATACCGCTAGTGATAGTATCATGACCTTTACCACTGCCGTGTGTGCTTAACCAACCTAAACCAAGTGCTTCAATAGGAGCAGCTTCTGGTTCTGGACCAACATGAGCAGCATCTCCTGCACCGTGTGCTTTACCAAAAGTATGACCGCCTGCGATTAGTGCCACAGTTTCTTCATCGTTCATACCCATACGTGCAAAGGTTTCACGTATGTCGCGAGCACTTGCAATCGGATCTGGTTTACCGTTCGGACCTTCTGGGTTAACATAAATAAGACCCATCTGAACGGCAGCAAGTGGATTTTCTAGATCACGATCTCCTGAGTAACGATTATCACCTAGCCATTCTGTTTCAGTACCCCAGTAAATGTCTTCTTCTGGATGCCAGATGTCTTCGCGTCCTCCTCCAAAACCAAACGTCTTACCCCCCATGGATTCAATGGCTACATTACCAGCTAGAAGGAGCAGGTCAGCCCACGAAATCTTGTTGCCATACTTTTGCTTAACCGGCCATAATAGCCTGCGAGCTTTATCAAGGTTGCCATTGTCAGGCCAGCTGTTAAGTGGAGCAAAACGCTGTGCACCAGCTCCACCACCGCCTCTTCCGTCGGTATTACGATAAGTACCAGCAGCGTGCCAAGACATACGGATAAACAATGGACCATAATGTCCATAGTCAGCAGGCCACCAATCTTGACTGGTTGTCATTAGATTCTGAAGATCCTGTTTAAGTTCATAGTAGTCTATTTTTTTAAATTCTTCAGCATACACAAAGTCTTCTCCCATAGGATTAGATTTTCTGTCATGCTGATGGAGAATATTCAAGTTTAACTGGTTTGGCCACCAATCTCGATTTGATGTACCGCTAGATTTGTTACTAGTAGCGCCTCCGTGATTAAACGGGCACCCGTCTGTTTTAGCATTGTTATTAACGTCCATACTTCTTCCCCTCTCTTTGTAAAATAAGTAACAATAATTATTCTTCTAATGGTAGGAAAACAAACTGGATGACAATAATTATTCTATATTCTATTCTACTAATCTATTACTAAAAATTGAAAAAATAACCATCATAATCACAAATTTGTAACATTTAAGAATTCTTATGATGCCTTCAATCTTAAGAACAATAATTATGACGATATTATGATAACTTTTACAGGTCAGCTAATTTAAGCATATAAAAAATAGCTGGGCTTTTACTTGCCAACCTATTTTCAGTTAGCATAACAGGTAAGTTGATAGGTTCTAGAAAAACGATTCGGAGAATCCTACAGAAATATTTTAAAGTAATAGAATGTAAGCAATAGTCTAATTATGAGTGAACGCTGCTTCTTCTTTTAGCGGTCCTCAGGCTCTCATCTCTCACGAATAACCTATTTGAACAGTTATCCACTAATCTAGGGGTTTTATAAACAATAAAAAAGACCGCAGGTGTGAAAACACCAAACAGTCTTATATCCCGTAACATATTTATTATATCATTTCCCGACAGAAGACACCCTCTTCAATCGTGCGAAGAGTTAAGTCCAACGATAAGGGGGAGATGAATGTCGGTTTGGCGATAGCCAAAATTTCCCCATCATGGTATATTAAGAACATATATTCCCCTTAAATGTGAGGTGAAAACAATGTTAATCAACAAAGCATATAAGTTCCGTATATATCCAACTCAAAAACAGGAAATCCTTATTGGAAAAACAATTGGATGTTGTCGTTTCGTATTCAATCGCTTTTTGGGACAAGTGGAATGATTAATACAAAGAGACCGGAAAAGGATTAACCTACAATTCCTGTTCCGCTGAATTAACGCAGTTGAAAAAGGAATTAGCATGGCTAAAAGAAGTTGATAGCATTGCCCTTCAATCCTCATTAAAAAACCTTGCTGATTCATATTTATGATTTTTCAAGAAGCAAAATAAAGCACCACGTTTCAAATCTAAAAAAAATATAAAGGTACAATCTTACACAACAAAAGAAACAAATAAGAATATTGCCATTATAGGCAACAAAGTCAAACTACCGAAACTCGGTCTTGTTCGCTTTGCCAAAAGTCGTGAAGTAGAAGGTCGTATTATTAACGCTTCTGTTAGACGAAATCCAAGCGGAAAATACTTTGTGTCCATTCTTACAGAAGTGGAAGCGAAACAGTTAGAAAAAACAGGCTCTTTCGTTGGTGTTGACTTAGGACTGAAAAACTTTGCCATTCAATCAAATGGTGAAGTTTTTGGTAATCCTAAATGGCTTCATACATTGGAAAAGAAGTTGGCTGATGCCCACCGTGTCCTTTCCCGAAGGCAGCAGCTAGCATTGAAAAGAAAATGTAAATTGGATGAAGCGAAAAACATCCAAAAGCAAAAACGAAAAGTAGCTCGTATCCATGAGAGAATCAAAAATGCAAGAACAGACTACTTGCAAAAAG
>NZ_NPDD01000219.1 GCF_002272245.1 Bacillus sp. 7884-1
ATGAGTGGGTTTGTTCTTCTTGTGGCAAACATCACGATAGAGATATTAATGCAGGACAGAACCTTAGAGATGTAGCAATCCGCATATTAACCGTAGGGACTACGGGGCTAGCCTAATCAATTAGAAGCCGATAGGCTTCTGTACTTAGGAATCTCCCATTTCAAACGACCCGTAAGGGTGTTAAGTGGTGAATAGTTCAAACCCACTGAATAGACCCAAACTCTCCATGCGGATGGTTTTGTAATTTAAATCTTTTGTACTCAGATTCTAATTTCGAAAGTGGCAAATTATTAAGTTGTTGATCTTCTTTGTTGTATACGTTTAAGAAAATTAATTTATTGATAAGTTTTTGTCGCTTCTTTTCATCATTTTTTCTCATCAGTAACACTCCTTTATTTTTCAAAAACTTCCCTTGAATACAACAACTTAAAATTAGATTATTAGTTTAACCTAATTATAAACCCATAATTCCTACCTGTAAAGTATGAATTAAAATTAAATAAAAAAGACACTATCATCAAGGAGAGTCCCTTCTCAGTTTCGTAAATGGTACTTTCATCTCAATTACCAATAAAAGTAAATTACCACAATAAATGCACTCCCGCAGCCCTTCTGCTTATTTCTGTCTGCTCTTCGCTGTTAGTGAAAATTAATATAGGATGTCACCAGGAACTGGACATTTCTGAATTATTATAAATTTCAAAATAAATTTACTTTTACTTCTTTCCTAATGAATTATTGGTCTTATAATGAAGCTAAAGGGAGTATGGAATATTGCTATCCCTTAATCTTTTAGAAAGGAGGTCATTAGAATGTCATTCGCTGATTTTTACGATATTTACCGAATTTGTTCGACTTATGAGGAAGATGAACAATCGTTGGATATGGGTAAATTAGGAAAGGATATGACATTTAGTCCTTCGGTTAAAGATTTACCTTTAGTTACTAATTCAAATCGCTGGTGGGAGCTAGCAGAAAAAGAAATTCAACGTGAAAATAGAGAAAAAGTCACTATCTAACTATCCCTTTGTGAATAGTAGGTAAATAAACTAATTCGGCATTTTATACATGATTTGGCATCCCTTGTTTATTCATGGCTAGAGTAAACAGGGGATGGATTAATTGTCCTGCTGTATTAATAAAAAAATAAATCCTCCTAGTAATGTTCTACCAGGAGGCGCTTTGATAAATATCTCTTTAAATATATTTTCCCCTTTCATTTCTTGAAAAACCCATATTTCTCCTGTTAAACTTATCCCCTACTGTTCACTTACGGCTAACACTTCATATATTTCTGCTCCTTTTAAGTGAAAAAGGTCTTCCATTTCAACTAAAGAAAATAGCTTCGCGACCTTTACTGCCATTTTTTCAAAAATTGGGCCTTGTTCGACAGTGCCTAGATATTTTAACTCGAGATGCCAATTCCTTAACGTTACAGGGTCTACCACTTCAGCACAAATATCGGGAACCTCTTGGAGAATTTGGGAGGCTTTACTAACAGTCTGAACTGGTAAGGCAATATGTCGTTCATCTACATAGCATACCTGGGATAAAGAAGTATTTGTTGGAAATCCATGCTTTGAAACAGTAATAATGTAGCTGGGTAAAACGCCTTCTAGGGCCGATTTTATTTGTTTTGAAAGTACACTATTCATATCCAACACCTGCCTAATAATATGATTACTTTACCAGTTTAAGCTTCTTGGATTTTCTCGATTTAAATATAATCAATTAACACTCTCACATGCAATATCATTTAACTCTCAAAAAAGGTTTTAAAATATGAAATATAGAATATTAAGTATTATTAAGGGGGGATACGATGCAGATACAGGCAAAACTTTATGGTGCGGAACGAGACTTTTTTGTAGGGCGGGAAAAGGAACTGGAAATATTGCGAAAACATGCTGCTGGACTTTCAGACTGCCAGTGGCTGCATATTTATGGACAAAGTGGCATTGGAAAATCAACACTTCTCCAGCAATTAATGGCTGAATTAGATGTCGGTGAAATTTACTTTTTAGATGGCAGTAAAACCATAAGGGCTAAAGAAGATGTTTTAGTTCAATTGGCCATTCAGCTTAGGAGTGCAGGCGAACGGGACCTAGAAGACAAAGATCAAGAGGAGATTGTGAACAGAATGATTCGCAGGTGTGCTCAAAAAGGCTGTCATATTGTTCTTTTACTTGATACTTTTGAAAATTGGCGCTCCGTGGAGGAATGGCTCCCTCAATGGCTAGGTCAATTCGAAGAATCTGTTCGAATTATCACTGCTGGAAGGCACTCCCTCACAGGTGGCTGGCTGCGTTCTGGTTGGGCAAGCTTCATTAACTCCTTGCCGCTAAACTCTTTGACGCCGACTGACGTAGACCTTTATGCCCGAAAACGTGGCTTGGCGAGCAACGAGACAAAATCACAGTTATTCCAATTTTCTCGAGGCATTCCTCTAGCCATGACACTTGTTGCTGAAATGATGTTGAAGGGAAATCAATATAAACCACTTGCACGCGTGGAACAGAATCATCTTATTTCAGTATTAATGGAAGAACTTTTTGAAGGATTGGAAGCCCCAGTTAGACGATTACTTGAAGCAGCATCTGTATTTTGGAGATTTAATGAAGAGAGACTTTCTTCATTATTGGATGAAGAAATAGATTATGAATCTTTTAGAAAACTGATTAAATTGCCTTTTATTGTTTTAAAAGAAGATGGCTGGATGCTTCACGATGCGGTAAGATCATGGGCACTTGAAGACATAATGCTTCGGAAACCACAAACCTATGAGCAAATGAGATTAAAAGCCTTAAATCAGATACGATTGGAAGAACGATTTAACCCGCATCTTAGGCAAAAACTTCATTTAGATAAAATGAGCTTACATGAAAATCCTCTCGTCCGAAATATATGTTTCACCAGTCATTTGGAAAACGTCGAAGTTCGGAGATGCCATGAATGTGACATTCCTGTAATAGAATCCTTATACTTACGCTATCATCACTTCGTATTACCCGAAGCTTCTGAAGATATTCTCATGGTACGTTTAATTCGTCCGATTTGGGAAGCTGATCCTTCCTCTTTTATTACCATTTGGCAGGAAAATGAATTAGTTGCCTTTTTTGGGAAGATTCCGCTTCATGCCGAAATGTTGAAAGTGTTAGAAACAGAACCCGTCCTACAACCCTTTGTGAATGGATGGAAACCAGTTCATAATTCGTATTTAGTATGTTTTGTTGGTTTTGTACCAGAGCTTGCCGCCAAAACACAAACTTATGTTATTAATACTCTCATCAATCATTTTTCACAATCAGAATGGCTCTTAGATTTTACTTGTTTAAAAGAGTGGTTTCCTGTTCTAGAGTTATGCGGATTTGAACCTGCTCCTTGGTCTAATGGCACAACCGAATCTGGAACAGAATTCCGTGGATTTATTCTAGATCTTACCCAGGAAGACTATCTTTCAAAGCTCGACAGACTTCTATCAAAAAGTTCAATTGGCGAGACTTTGACCGAACCTAAATCAACCTATGATGTAAATGATCTTAAAACTTTAATGAAGGCGTATTCAAAATTACCTGTGGACCCTGAGTTATCAGAGAACTACATTCGTATGTTTCCACATCGGATTACAGTTGATTTAACTATTGATAACTTAGGGAATTATATTCAGAATGACATATTAGATGTGGTTAACCGACTAATTGACGGAGAGGATTCGGATGCAATTTTAGGGAAACTGTTAAAATATGCTTTTATACAGGGGATTCGTCCACACGAACTTGTTGCCAAGAAAATAAATCTATCCCTATCAACCTACTATAGGTATTTGAATAAAGCTCTAGAGCGTTTATACCAGGTTTTAGCGCAAAATTAATCTATCGATACCCGTAATATATTGAAGGTGTAGGTGGCAAAATACCTACACCTGATAACTAAAAAAACTATCCTATAGTTCCAAAGGATTACTACGAGATAGCCTTAAATTATTGTTTAAAGTTATTAAACTTATAAGCTCTGATAGGTTTCGAAAAACCAACTAATTCCCCATTTTTCCTCGATACTCTATTATACTGCTTCAATGATGATTGAAACGCCTTGTCCACCGCCTACACATAACGAGGCTAATCCAATTTGTTTCTTTTGACGTCTTAATTCATGGACTAAGGTAACCAAAATCCGTGCACCTGAACATCCGATTGGGTGACCTAATGCTATCGCTCCTCCATTAACATTAATAATCTCCTCTGGTAATTCTAATTCCTTATTTACTGCCAGAACTTGTACTGCAAATGCTTCATTTAGCTCTGCCAATTCGATATCCTGTATTGTAAGATTTGCTCTCGTTAAAGCTTTTTGTGTCGCAGGGACTGGTCCAATTCCCATGATAGAAGGAGAAACAGCGGAACTCGCAACCGAACGAATTTTAGCAAGTGGTTTTAAATTGTATTCCCTTACTGCTTGTTCAGAAGCAACAATGATTGCAGCTGCCCCATCATTTAATGACGATGCATTTCCAGCTGTCACTGTCCCATTCTCTTTAAAAGCTGGTTTAAGAGTTAGTAATTTCTCAAGATTAACATTTTTTATATTCTCATCTTCTGTAAACAAAGTGGAACCATGCCTGCTTCTAATAGCAACAGGAATAATTTCTTTTTCGAATTTACCTTCTTCTTTAGCTTTAATAGCTTTTTGCTGGCTTTCTAAGGCAAAAACATCTTGTTCCTCTCGGGAAATATGATAGCGTTCTACTAAATTTTCAGCTGTAATCCCCATATGGTAACCTTCTATTGCACAGTGAAGTCCATCATGAAAGAGTGCGTCCACTGTGCGTAAATCTCCCAATTTCTGTCCCCACCTAGCATTCATCACCAAATGCGGGACATTACTCATACTTTCTGTACCCCCTGCAATCACTACATTTGAATCTCCTGCAAGAATTTGGTGATAGGCTAATGTAATCGCTCGCAATCCAGATGCACATTGTTTATCAATGGTAATGGCTGGTACAGACACAGGTAACCCAGAATGGATTGCTGCTTGTCTTGCTGGGTTTCCTTTGAGTCCTGATTTTAGTACATTACCTAGTACTACCTCATCAATAATTTCACCCGAAAGACCAGATCGTTGCCACACCTCCTTAACAACAGTCGTTGCAAGTTGTACAGCACCTACATCTTTCAATGAACCACCAAAACTCCCTATCGGAGTTCTGAGTGCCTCAACTAAGTATACATTTTGCATTCACTATCCCCCACTTTACTTAAAAATAGCGGTTTTGTCCGCGGTTTTACTTGACACTTCACTTTTTAATTAACCTGATTTTTCCGAGGAAGTTTTTGACATAGAATACATGGGTTGTTTTGAAAAATGGTAAGTTTGGTAATTATAATAAACTTTTGCAATCGCAAAATTTTCACAAAGGGAACACTTAATTTGATACCATGCTTTGCTAACATGGGGAGCATCTAAAGCTGGCAGTGCTTGTTTCATATGTGTGTTACATACCCACATAATCTCACCTCTCTCACAATTTTTTTATTCATTTACTCGTTTGAAGGCACCATATATTTATTTAAGGGAAAGAAAACATTCTCAATTGGATTTGTTAAGAAGTTAAGGAATGTTATCTGATTTTTTTGGATAATAGAAAATGTTTCTTTTATATATTTCACATATAAATTTCGATAATTTCGTCTATGATCAATATATTTTTCTAGTGTGTTTATAATAGTTTCAGAGTAATTACCATTTAATAGATTATCCAAAGGACTTGTAAGGAGCTCTGATGATAGATTTTTAATTTGATCCACTTGATTATTAATTTCCTCAAATGAATTTAATAGGGTTAGATTGTGCAAGCCTGTAGTTGATGTCAATAATTGTCCTCGAGACATTTCTTCCAATTCAAAAAGTTCTTTTGTAATTTGGTTTATGAGTTCGCTTACATTTGTTTGATTTTGTTTCACATTTTCAGCCAATCGTTTTGAAGATTGCAGAATAACTTCCTCTCGAAAATTCTCCCCTTCATCCCAATCATCAATTTTTTGAATCGCTTGATTCCATAATTGGTCTATAAATGAACCATTTTTTTCGAATTTATTAACTACAGTCATTTCATTTCCTCCTAATAGGACACAGCTAACTAACCGATGGTAATGTAATCTCAATTAAAGTTCCTTCGTTCAATCGACTTACATAGGTAATACTACCATTGTGCTGTTTAATAATCTTATGACAGATCATTAATCCGAGTCCGGTTCCCTTTTCTTTTAAAGTGTAAAATGGCTCACCTAACCGAGGAAGCAGCTCTTCAGGTATACCGCATCCTTGATCTTGAAATGAAATTATACATGCGCCATCTTTGCCTTTTCTTAAATTGATGTAAATTTCACCTCCTCCTTTCATTGCTTCAATAGCGTTCTTTATTATATTAATAAATACCTGCTTTAATTGGTTCTTCTCACAAGTTATATAAAAAGGCGTTTCTTCAACAATCAGATGAAATTGAATATCATTCATAATGAACTGAGGAGTAAGTATATCAAGTGTATTTTCTATTAGTTCTTTTACATTCATACGAATTAGTTGGACTGCTTGTGGTTTTCCCAAAGAAAGAAGTTCGCTCGTAATCGTTTCAATTCTATCCAGTTCACTTAAGATTAATTCAGTATACTTAGTAGATTTATTTTCATTCTTATAAAGTTGAACAAACCCCTTTATGGTTGTAAGTGGATTTCTTATTTCATGTGCTACTCCGGCTGCTAATTCACCGACAACAGAAAGCTTTTCAGATTGCAAAAGAATTTCATCTGATTTTTTACGTTCAGAAATATCTCGGCTAATCTTGACGAAATGTTCAATGGAATCGTCCTCGCCCTTTACGGGCATAAAACGGGATTCTACTTCAATCCAATCCCCATTTTTGTGTTGTAAACGGAATTCAATCAATTGTGATTGTTTAATTTCAAACATCCCATCCCATTTATTTTTTAACGTACAAACATCATCAGGATGAATTAACGCAGATAATGCAACCCCAGTCAGTTCAGATTCTTCGTACCCTAAAATATATTTATGTGAAGGCGAGATGTAACGAAGAACAAATTCTTTATCCATAATAGATATTAGGTCTACCGTATTCTCGGCGATCAGTCGATAGTTTGATTCACTTTCCTCTACTTTCTTATACATGTATGACAATTGATAATTTAATTGATACAGTTTGACATATGACTCAATTAGTAAGGCACCAATTACTACACCTACTACCATAAAAAGTAAATACTGAAGATGAAAGAGTAGATTATCATTAATAATGTGAAAGATAGATACATATAAAACATACATACACACAAAAGTACCAAATAGATGGACAACTTTTTTTATTGGTGTAAATCGAGAAATAAATAGATGTAAAACAGAAAAACTAGCCATGACAATTGTAAATCCAATAATGGCTTGGTACCACTGACCACCTACAAATAGTCTTGCCAACAATGCAATTCCCCCGGTAATTATACCCGCCATTGGCCCAAGATAGGCAAAAACAAGCATGACTGTTGCATATCGTAGATCATAAGCAAACCCTTGTTGCTTTATAGATAGCATTACTAGGATGATGGTAAACATTCCGGCATAAACACCGACCCAAAGTCGCACTTTGTTAATTGGCTTATGATTAATAAATGAACGGATAACGAGAGGCATAATTACAAAAAGGCAAAATATTGAGAGATTAACAATGTAATTTAAAAAAATCAACCTAATTCCCACCTATACCTAAACCGACTCTTAAATTGTTATTTCATGGTGACAACTTCAAATTCTGGCAAGTCAAGTGAAATCGAAAACCCTTACAGACCTCCTGTTGTGTTTAGCACCGCCCTAACATTAATACCCGGGTCTGTGAGTGGTTTCAATATTATACTTTTAAACTAATAGATTATAGCTTTCAAAAACTACTTAAATTTGTAAATACAGTTCTTCACATTTGACAGTATTTACGTTTAGTTTGATCTCTTTTCTAACCAATCACCAATCGTTGGATAAGTTATTTTTGAAGCTTTACTTCCAAAAGCAATAGACGTATGCCCAACTGGTAAGTTTATATATTGTTTGTCTTTACTCGATATGCGATTCATTAATGCTTCTACTTGATGCGGTGGAGCAATGTTGTCAATTTCACCCGATAAGTTGAGGACATTAGCTGTGATTTCCGCAAGACTAACCTGACGTCCACGAATAACGAGTTCCCCTTTAATCAACTTGTTTTTTTGATAAAATTCACGAATCCACTGACGATAGGATTCTCCCGGAAATGGAATGCCGTCGTTTAACCATTTTTGCAGAAGTTTAAAGCTCTTTACAAAACTTTCATTCTCAGCACGATCAAAAAGACTAATATAAGGGCCATAAATGTTTGCCATCGGTTTTAGTAGTTTGTTTCCAAAGTCAATCATTTCAGGTGGTATATTACCGTATGTTTGCACCACTTTATCAATATCAAAATGTTGCTCATCCAGCATAGCACCATAAAGGCCTGTATCTTTAAAATCAAACGGAGTTGTCATAAAGACAAGGTTACGAATGGGCAATTCAGGGTGAAGAGCAGCAAATATTGAAGTAATTGTACCGCCCATGCAATATCCAAGAATGGACACTGCATCCGCATTCGATTTTCGCAAAACTTTACGAACCGCCCGAGGGATGTAGTCCATAATATAATCGTCTAATTTCATATTTTTGTCTTCAATGCCTGGTGTACCCCATTCAAGAAGATAGACGTCAAAGCCTCGTTTCACCAGATATTCAACTAAACTGCCACCCTTTGTTAAATCCATGATATAAGGCTTATTAATCAGTGCATAAATCAAGAGAAGCGGAGTTTTATGTTTTTTCGGTTGTTCTGAAATATAGCGATATAGCTTTGATTTATTCCGAGTCCAAATAACTTCTTTCGGAGTTGGACCGACCTCTGGTTCGGCATCCTTCATTAACACTTGAGTTACGCTTTTTAAACGTCTATACATCTGTTGATACTCCTCAGGTACCATTTCGATAAAATTTTCGTATTCTTTTGTCATAAGATTGTTCATAACTCTCCACCCCTTACCATGTTTAAATGTTAAAATAATGCCTTTTTAATACGCATTTTTTACTGCACTGTTAGACAGATCCTTTTGTATTCGTAACTTTCGGCGAATTTAATAAAGTTAAGATTTGATTCAGTTTTGTATCAAAACTCTTCATATCCTTTTTCAAATTTGTTATTTCACGTTGCAGTTCCACTGGATCTCTTTGATTATCCTTGGATTCTTGTATAAATTCTTCTAAATCATCCACTTTCGCATCTATATTGACAATCTGAGAGGAAACATGTGCAAGGTCATTTCTTGATGGTAGATTTGCAAATTCATAATAACGTTCCGTTGTTTCATTCAACATTTGTTTGAATAGAAGATTCATCTCCAATATCTGGCTGATCGCTTGAGTTGGAAATTCCTTCGTCACCTGATCATCCACCAGATTACTATATTCGGAATAATATTTTTTCCACATATCATAAAAGTTGTTTTCCATCTTTTCTCCTCCTCTTTATTGGAACACATCCTATAATGGAATATTCCCATGCTTTTTTTTCGGTCTAAATTCTTTTTTTGTTCTAAGCATCTCTAAAGACTGTTTCAGAACTTTTCTTGTATCTCTTGGGTCGATCACGTCATCCACCATTCCATGAGAAGCCGCAACATAAGGATTCGCAAACATATTTCGATATTCTTCAATTTTTTCCGAACGTGTTGCTGCCGGATCACTGCTTTGATTAATTTCTTTTGCAAAGATAATATTTGCTGCTCCTTCCGGTCCCATTACGGCAATTTCCGCATTTGGCCAAGCAAATACAATGTCCGCACCAATTGCTTTTGAATTCATAGCGACATATGCTCCGCCAAATGCTTTTCTTAATATGACGGTTATTTTAGGAACTGTTGCTTCTGAATAGGCGTAGAGAATCTTTGCACCATGACGAATGATACCTCCGTGCTCTTGATTGACTCCAGGGAAAAAACCTGTAACGTCTTCAAAAGTTATGATTGGGATATTAAAAGAGTCACAGAATCGAATGAATCTGGAAGTCTTGTCGGAAGAATTAATATCTAGACCGCCAGCCATTACTTTAGGCTGATTGGCAACTACTCCTACACTATTCCCATCAATTCTTCCAAAACCAACCACGATATTTTTCGCATAGTCCTTTTGAACTTCCATAAAATAGCCTTGATCTAATACTTGTTCTAATACCTTGCGAATATCATATACCTTCGTTGCATTGAGAGGTACTAGGTCCAGCAAATCTTCCCGCCAATCATCCTCTTTCATGCATTCTAAAGACTGAGGATTTTCCGTATTGTTTTGAGGCAGAAAGGAAATTAATTTTCTTACTTCTTCTAAGACCTCTTGTTCGGAATCACCAGTAAAATGCGCACATCCACTAATGGAAGAATGAACCTTTGCACCGCCAAGATTCTCCGCTGAAATTTTCTCCCCGGTAACCGTTTCAATGACCTTTGGACCTGTAATAAACATTTGACTGGTATTTTCCACCATAAACACAAAATCCGTAATGGCTGGAGAATAAACTGCCCCACCAGCACAAGGGCCCATGATCACTGATATTTGCGGGATTACACCAGAGTAGATGGCATTTCGATAAAAAATTTGACCGTATCCGTCTAAAGAAACAACGCCTTCCTGTATCCTTGCACCGCCTGAATCATTTAAACCAATAATGGGTGCCCCATTTTTTGCAGCCAAATCCATAATTTTGCAAATTTTAGACGCATGCATCTCTCCTAGTGCACCGCCAAAAACGGTAAAATCTTGGGCAAATACGTAGACTAGACGGCCATGAATTTTACCATAACCCGTCACAACACCTTCGCCTGGACTTTCCAATTTATCCATGCCGAAGTTGGTTGCACGGTGTTTGATAAAAGAATTTAATTCCACAAAGGAATCCTCGTCCAACAATAGATCAATTCGTTCCCTTGCAGTAAGTTTCCCTCGATTATGCTGGGTATCAATTCGCTCGTCACCGCCGCCAAGCACGATCTTACTTTTCCGATCCCATAGATCATAAATCTTCTCATAAACTGTGCTCATTGGAAATTTCCACTTCCTCTGTTCGAATTATGTTATGATGTCTGCTTCACTAAGAAAAGAGGTTGGCCGTATTCTACGAGCTGACCATTCTCGACGAGTACTTCAACGATCTCTCCATCCATTTCTGCTTCAATTTCATTAAACAATTTCATGGCTTCAACGATACAGACAACTGTTGACTTTTCAACCCTATCCCCAATTTTTACATAGGGAGCCACATCGACTCCTGGTGCCATGTAAAACGTCCCAACCATAGGGGAAACAATTTTTAATAGGGTTTCAGTTCCCATGTATTTTGGTGTTATTTCTTCTTTCTCAGTAATTTCCTTCGTCGCTGCTGCTTGAATTGAAGCTTCAGAAATTTCATTCGCCTTGGTTGCTGCTACAAGAACAGGTGCATCCAAAACAGTAGGAATAGCCTGATTAATAGATTTATTATCTTGTATTACAGAAGGATTTAGCATTGAATTTCTTCTAACGAAAATTCGAGAATCTCCCTTTTCAAGTTCTAAGCAGTCTACTGTCGAATCATCAATTAGTCTAATGATTTCTCTTATTTCCTGAATTTTAAACATCTCTATCTCTCCTTAATCAACTTGATGAATTACACTTCTAACGGTAATGGATTCGTTTCAATAAATTTTGTGTTAAACTGTCCTTTTACAAAACTCTCATGTTCAAAAAGTTTTTGATGGAATGGAATAGTTGTTTTGATTCCAATAATAACAAATTCATCAAGTGCCCTCTTCATACGCATGATCGCCTCTTCACGATTTTTTCCCCAAACGATCACTTTTGCTGCCATCGAATCATAATAAGGAGAAATTTCGCATCCAGGATAGAGAGCGCTATCTACTCGTACACCATACCCCCCAGGAGGAAGATACATTTCAACTCTCCCTGGAGAAGGCATAAAATTCTTTGCCGGGTTTTCTGCATTGATACGACATTCAATTGCCCAGCCATTGATTTTAATATCTTCCTGTCTATAAGTGAGAGGATAGCCTGCTGCCACCGAAATTTGCTCTTTGATTAAGTCAATGCCAGTAACCATTTCTGTAACAGGGTGTTCTACCTGAATTCGGGTATTCATTTCCATGAAATAGAAATAACCGTTTTTATCTAATAAAAACTCAATGGTTCCCGCTCCATGATAGTTAACAGCTTTTGCTGCGGCGATTGCGGCTGCACCCATCTGTTTACGAATATCTTCCTCAAGGGCTGGTGACGGTGCTTCTTCAACCAGTTTTTGATGGCGTCTTTGAATAGAACAGTCTCTTTCCCCTAAATAAATGACATTACCAAGCATATCCCCAATAATTTGAATTTCCACATGGCGTGGTTCCTCAATATATTTTTCCAGATACACACCGGCGTTTCCAAATGCCGTTTCTGCTTCTTGTTGGGCTTGACGGACGGCTTTGCGTAATTCCTCTTCATCCTCTGCTACTCTCATTCCCTTGCCACCGCCTCCAGCAGTTGCCTTAACAATGACGGGAAATCCAATTTCCTTTGCTATCGTAACAGCTTCTTCAAGATCTTCAATTAGACCATCTGTTCCAGGAACGGTAGGCACTCCTACACTTTTCATGGTATCCCTCGCGACCGCTTTATCCCCCATTTTATTAATGGCTTCTGCTTCTGGCCCAATAAATGAAATATTGTAATCCGCGCAAATTTCAGCAAAAGTACTGTTTTCTGCCAGAAATCCATAACCAGGGTGGATAGCTTCCGCATTCGTAATTTGAGCAACGCTAATTATATTGGCAATATTCAAATAACTTTGCGAAGATGCCGAGGGTCCAATACAATATGCTTCGTCCGCCATTTGCACATGCAGGGCTTCTCGGTCTGCTTCAGAATAAACCGCAACCGTGGATATGCCCATTTCCTTGCACGCCCTAATTACACGAACAGCAATTTCTCCTCGATTAGCAATAAGAACCTTTTTAAACATGTACAAGTTCCTTTCCAATTGTAATTTTATTTAAGAGTTTACTAGTACTTTTTTGAACTCTTCCGCTAGTAAAGGAACCACCTCAAACAAATCACCCACAATACCGTAGTCGGCTATTTGAAAGATTGGGGCTTCCGAATCTTTGTTAATCGCCACGATAACTTTTGAGTTTGACATCCCGGCTAAATGCTGAATGGCACCTGAAATTCCACAGGCAATGTACAAATCTGGGGTGACAACCTTTCCCGTCTGTCCGATTTGCAGTGAATAGTCGCAGTAATCAGCATCACATGCACCACGGGAAGCACCTACCGCCCCACCTAGGACCTCGGCCAATTCCTGAAGCATCTTGAATCCTTCCGGGGATTTAACCCCTCGTCCGCCAGAGATGACAACTTTCGCTTCCGATAGATCTACACCGCCTGTTGTTTTGCGTATTACTTCCTTAACAATCGTCCTTAAGTCTTTGATCTCAGCATAAAAATGGACAATCTCAATCGTTCCGTTGATTTCTGCCACTTGGATGTTATTTGGCCGTACAGTTGCGAATGGGATGCCAGAAACTACTTTCTTTTTCTCAAACGCTTTTCCGGAAAAAACAGGACGTGTAAAGATAACGTCTTCATCCTCCACCTGAACATCAATGACGTCAGATATAAGTCCAAGCCCCAACCGCGCTGCAATGCGCGGTGCAAGATCTTTCCCGATTGATGTATGTGGCATTAAAATAGCTCCTGGTTCCACTTCATCAATAACCTGTCTCAAGCATTGAGAATAAACATCGGTTGTATATACATCGAGTTCTTGGTTGCCCACAATATATACTTTATTTGCACCATGTTTCCCTAAAACATGTGCATAATGAACAGCTTCACTGCCGAAAGCCACAGCTATTATTTCTCCGCCTTCCGCAATGCGCTGCGCAGCTGTCAACAACTCCAGTGAAACACCTCTTAGGTTCCCAGCTTTAGCTTCCGTCACCACTAGTACTTTTCTCATGTTAGTTCTCCTCCTGCGTGTTAGATTGCCTTCGCTTCACTGCGTAGAAGTACAGCCAGTTCAGAAACTTGAGCTTCGATGGTCCCCTCCAGGATACGTCCTGCTCCTTTTTTCGGTGCAAAAAATGTCTCGGTAGTTATTGTCTTTACTTCTAGAACGTCTTCGATATGTAAATCATCAATTTCAATCCGCTCAATTGGCTTTTTCTTCGCCTTCATGATGCCAGGCAAGGAAGGATATCGCGGCTCATTTAGTCCCTGTTGTGCTGTGACCAATACTGGAAGAGATACCAAGACAACCTCTATATCTCCTTCAACGTCACGCTCGATCACCGCTTCGTTTCCAACAATCGCAAGCTTCGTGATCGTCGTCACTTGTGGAATATTGAGTTCCTCTGCAAGGCGTGGACCAATTTGTCCACTGCCATAATCAACTCCCACATTGCCGGCTAATATGATGTCAAATTCCCGATTTTTAATAATGGACTCAAGAATTTTAACGGTACTGTATTCATCAAGATTTAAATCTTCGCTATTAACGATAATCGCTTTATCCGCACCCATCGCAAGTGCCGTTCGCAGCCCATTCTCTTCACGTTCAGGTCCTACCGTAATAACCGTTACTTCCCCACCGTGCATAGCCCTCAATAGAAGCGCTTCTTCAATCGCATATTCATCGTAAGGATTGATGATGAAGTTTACCCCTTCTTCAATAACGCTGCCGTATTGGAACGCAATTTTCTCCTCCGGATCGAACGTTTGTTTCATCAATACTAAAATGTTCATTTTTTCGTATCCCCTTCTGATGTAATATTTTAAAGGCACTCTGGGTTAAACGATTTGTGGGTTCCATACGCGTTTTCGGTTTGAACCCCACTCTATTTTGATTTTTTTGTATTTTTATAAGTATAGACCCCAAAAAGGATTTTCGTTCTTAAATCATTGTAAGTTTGGAGAATACGATTCCTCTATTAAATCCTTGATGGCAATTTCGCTTCGAAAATCCCTGAAACTTTTACATCGCCTTCACAGTTTTTCGCCAGTACTTCAGCCACCACGAGGTTGTCAGCTTTTTTCTCTATCACTCTGCCAACAATTTCGATAGATTCTCTAGGATACGTCATTTTACTAAAACGTACATGTATTCTCTTAATGTTTTTTCGTGATATCCAAGTTGTAACCCCTTGGGATAACATCCCCATGATTAACATCCCGTGAGCGATAATACCTGTGCCTGCTTGCTCCCCAACCTCTTCAACGGTATGCAGTGGATTAAAATCTCCGGATGCCCCTGCAAATCTTACGAGCTGAACTCGTGTAATCGGATCTTTTTTCAGAACTGGAAATGAATCTCCCACCTGCAAATCTTCAAAATACATATTTTATTTCTCTCCTATCATAAGCTACTATTTAATGACGGTGAATTAACGTAATTTTAGCAATTGCCACTAATTCGCCTTTTTGATTGGTAAATCTGGTTTCTTCCGTAACAAAATCCATTCCGCCAGAAGAACCGATTTTGGTATCTGCCCGAACAATCTTACTTGTAACATGAAGCTCATCCCCGGCATAAATATCGCCTAAATATTCATACTCTTGCTCACCATGTAATATTTTTACTGGGTTTAATTTCAAAACTTCCATTTTTTCCTGAAAGCCATATCCGCCATGGTACTCAATGACTTGCAAAAAGGTGAGCGGAACAGGAATACCATCATAACCAGCATCCTTAGCGGCCTCCAAGCTGTAGTAAATCGGGTTATCATCACCAATGGCGATGGCTATTTCTTTTATTTTCCCTTTTTCCACTGCCATGCAGTAAGGTTCTAACTCAAGTCCAAGTAAATCTTTCACATCTGACAAGTTCTTCCACCTCTTTAAATTAGTAGCTTCTTACTTACGTTGATTAAATTTTGAATTTTCTCTATTATTTCAACAGATTTCCAGCTATAACAAGTCGCTGAATCTCTTGCGTCCCTTCATAGATTTGAGTGATTTTGGCATCTCTCATATACCGTTCAACCGGGTATTCCCTTGTGTAGCCATATCCGCCAAATACTTGAACGGCCTCAACCGATACTTCCATTGCGGTGTCTCCGGCAAACAGTTTGGACATCGCCGATTGATGTCCGTAAGGAATTCCTTGATCTTCACGCCAGGCAGCCTGGTAGGTCAATAACCGGGAAGCTTCAATTTTTGTGGCCATATCGGCTAGTTTGAATTGGATGGCTTGAAGCGAGCTAATTGGTTTGCCAAATTGGACGCGATCCTTCGCATATTCGACTGCTTTATCAAACGCTCCCTGAGCAATTCCCAACGCTTGGGCAGCGATACCATTCCGACCGCCGTCTAGAGTCATCATGGCAATCTTGAACCCTCCACCCACTTGGCCCAAAAGATTGTCCTTTGGCACGCGGCAGTCCTCAAAAATCACTTCCGTTGTTGCGGAGGAGCGAATGCCCATCTTTTTCTCCTTCTTTCCAACTGAGAAACCTGGGAAGTCCTTTTCCACAATAAATGCGGTAATTCCCTTATGCTTTAGTTCAGGATTGGTCTGGGCAAAGACAATATAGGTATCCGCATAGCCACCGTTGGTAATAAAAATCTTCGAACCGTTTAAGATCCACTCATCGCCCTTTAGTACCGCTGTTGTCTTCATTCCACTGGAATCTGATCCCGATCCAGCTTCTGTCAAACAATACGCACCCATGCTTTTTCCCTCTGCCATGGCACGCAAATATTTTTGTTTTTGTTCCTCCGTTCCGAACTTGAAAACCGGCCATCCGGCTAACGATGTATGGGCGGAAAGAGTGGTACCTATGGAAGCATCCACCCGGGAAAGTTCTTCCACCGCAATCACATAACTTAAATAATCGGCACCTGCACCACCGTATTCCTCCGGCCAAGGGATTCCGCATAAGCCAAGTTCTGCCATCTTTCTCCAAATCTTGATGTCAAAGTATTCTTCTTCATCGCGCTGTGCTGCAGTAGGCTCACATTCATTCAGTGCAAACTCGCGCACCATTTTTTGCATCATCTGATGTTCTTCTGATAATAAAAAGTTCATTGTTAGACCCCTCTTTAATATATTTTGTACTTTCTATTCCGTCCTGAGTTAGTTGAGCGAGCGATTGCTCATTTCGAAGATAGCTGTAAAAACTCCCACCTTTTCAAGGATGGGAATTAAATCGCTATTTACACTTTTTGCTCGATCATCTTTCGGGTATAGATGGTTACCCATTTCCTTGGCAGCAGTCCCACAGATTTAGCCATAAGTTTATTTTTAAAGCCTGGGATGATCACTGTTTTATTCTTCATTAACCCATCAAAGCCGCACTTGGCAACTGCTTCTGGTTCCATCAAGTTCTTAATGAAAATTTTTGTTCCCGTTGCGGCCAATCCTTCCGTGAGCGGCGTTTTGGTTGAAGGGGGACATAATACACTAACTTGAACTCCAGTTCCTTTTAGTTCTTCCGCAATCGCTTCTGAAAAGGTTAAGACGTACGATTTGCTTGCCCCATACATCGACATCCCTGGAGTTGGCTGAAAGGCCGCTGTTGAAGCCACGTTTAAAATTTTACCTTGCTTTCGTTTTACCATTTCATCCGCTATAAGTCTGGTTAAATATGTAAGCGATATCATGTTGAGCTGCAGGCATTCCAATTCTTTCTTAATATCCAATTCCGTCATTAACCCTAATCCGCCAGCCCCGGCATTATTAATCAAAATATCTATGTTGATTCCTTCGTTTTTCAAGTACCGATGCAAGTTCTCTACTGTTACATGGCTGCTTAAGTCACCGGCAAAAGTATTTACTTTCACTCCATAATCCTTTTGTAAAATCTCAGCTTGTTGTTCCAACAACGTTGCGTCCCTGGAAACTAATACCAAGTTATAGCGATGGTCTGCGAAAACTTTTGCGAATTCCAAACCGATCCCTTTAGTAGCGCCTGTAATCAAAACTGTTTCTGTTGGCATATGTTTTTAGCCCCTTTGCGTTTGGAAAATTCTAAAATTTATAAATATTATTATATTATTGATTATACTCATTAGTATAAATTAAATAAAATTAAACATTTTAATATATAAGTAAGTATTTCTAATATAGAGATAGTGAAAACTATCAATTTTTCTAAATTCCTGGAATTAATAGAAGTTACGCATAAAAAAAGAGAAGCCTCTTCGTCACTTAGACACAGGGCTTCTCTTTTTATTACAGATTTATTTATTAAAACGCAGTCACATCAACTGGTTCAATTCCTTCAGCCTCGCAATAGTCAAGGTATCTTTTCAGGAATGATTCCCAATTATCTCGTGCAATAATTTCTCCATTCTCACCCAAATAGTCTAATGATCCTTCCACAATATTGAAGGTAATAACGTCTTCATCCCCTACAGCTGTAGGTGTATGTGTGGAGCCGGCAGGTTCAAAAACCATGTCGCCAGGTTTGGAGATCCAAGGCTCCTCGATATATTTCCAAGACCCTTGTACGGTATAAACAATGACTTGTCCAGGATGAAAATGGGCCGGAAGCTGCATTTTCGCGGGTGCATATAATAAGGTAATATTCTGTCCTGTCACAGGATTGACTTTAAGCAATTTAAATTTCGAATCTCCGAAATATGGAACCCAAGGCAATTCATCTACATTAACATTACCGGCATGAAGTGCTACTGCTGCTTGAACACTTTTTACATTACTCACTAAAATTCCCTCTTCCAATGTATATTTTTAAATTCGCATGCTGTTAACGCTTACATCAGTCAGCTAATTAACTTTTTCGAATTTATTAATCTCAGTATATTTTTAATTTTCAGCTTAGTAAAATTATTATTTTTAATTTGCAATTAAGTTTGATTAATTTGCACCACTAAGTTAGTTGGATGAAATTACTTAGCCCCAAGTCCTCCATCAAGAACCAATATTTGTCCCGTACAATAATTAGAAGCTGCTGAAGCAAAGTAAAGGAGAGCACCTACTAAATCATTGTCATTGCCTAACCTTCTAACTGGAACTTGGGAAGCAATGAAAGGACCTGCTTTGTGTACAAGTGTTCCCGGTATTTCTGGGTTATTCATTCCAGTAGTGAACACTCCAGGAGCAATGGAATTTACAAACACTCCATGGCGACCCCACTTAACTGCAAGATCCTTCGTTAAAGTCATAACGGCACCCTTACTAGTTGTATACCCTACAGAATCAACTGCTTCTGGGTCAACGCCTTTAAAACCAATACTAGAAGAAATATTAATGATTTTTCCGTATGCGTTTTCAATCATTTGTTTTCCTACAGCTTGACACATCAAGAAGGTACCAGTCACATTTGTATCAAGCATAGCTTGCCACTGTTTTAAAGGCATTTCAGTAGCAGGCGTTTCAAAAACCGTTCCACTGCTGTTGACTAAAATTTCTATTTTTCCAAAATGAGAAACCGCTTTCTCCAAACCTTGAACGACTGATTCAGGATTTGTGACATCAACCACTAGAGCAAGTGCTTGTTTTCCTAATTCCTCAATTTCTTTTACAACTTCTTCGCAAACCTCTAGTCGACGAGAACATACTACAACATTTGCACCTGCCTCTGCTAAAGCCAGTGCCATTACACGCCCTAGACCGCTGCCGCCTCCGGTAACGATTGCTGTCTGTCCGGTTAAATCAAACAATTGTTTTAATGACATTTTACGTTTCCCCCTAATTAAGAATATTCAAAGATTTTAAAAATCTTATTGATATTGATTGTACTAATAAATTATAATGAAATAAAATTAAAGATTTTAATGTGTAAGTAAGTTTTACTAATATTAAAAAGGGGTACAGCAATGAATATTGAACAATTACTATATATCGTTGAAGTTGCTAAATATAGTTCGCTCTCTATAGCCGCACAGAATCTACATGTGACTCAATCCACAATCAGCCAGTCGATAACCAACTTTGAAAAGGAGCTAGGGATTAAAATTCTTAAACGGTCACGGGGACATGGTGCTGTCCCAACCGATGAAGGCAGAGTCATACTAAAACTTGCCTATGAAGTACAAAAAAAAATTGAAGAAATAAAAGAGACAGCCAACTTAATGAATTCCACAGAAGTGGGGGAACTAAAAATTTCTTCTCTACCAGGTTTAATGACCTTTCTAGTAAAAGCAATATCTGCTTTTAGACATGATTATCCTCACGTAAATCTGGAGGTAACCGAAAAAAGTGGAACTGCTGTGATTGAAGATGTCAGGCAGCATAAGACTGATTTCGGATTGATTACATATTCTAGTGATTTGAGCGTAAACATGGAAGGAATAGCTTTTGAAGCACTCATTGAGGGGAAACAGAAAGTATATGTTTCTAAGCATTCTCCCTTAGCGTTTCTAGGTACCGTAACACCAAATGATATACTTGATCAAACTCTCGTCACATATAAAGGCGAATTAATGCAACATTTTGTACAAGATTTTTTTAACAGATATAAGCCCTTGAAAATCCTATTTACATCCAATAATATGGATGGTCTTCTCCAAGCGATCAATGAAAATTTGGCCATTTCATTTGCTCCTGATTTCGTAATGAAAAATTATCCCTCTGTCATCAATGGAGATATAATTCCGGTAGATTTGGTGAATCATAGCACTGTAAATATTTCTTTAGGGTTGGTTCGATCAGAAGATAAACATTTATCCACTTTTGCCAACAAATATATTCAATATCTGAAATCTGAAATTATTAAAAGTTAAGACAGAAAAAAAAGAAGCAACTTCGTCCAAAATGGACTTAGTGCTTCTCTTTTTATAGGAATCTATTAGTATTATTTCTTTTATATTGTTATCGAAGCCTTTTGCAGCTCGCCATTACCACAATTCAGATTGGGACTGATCGTAAAGGAAGCCTCCGTCTTCTCCATTACTTCATGAACTGTAGCACCTTCTTGAGTTTCCATAAGAATCATGCCCTCAGGTGTAAAATCAAACACAGCCAAATCCGTAATTAATCGATGTACAACTTTTTGACCGGTCAATGGAAGGGTACAGCTTTTTTTAATCTTGGATTCATTGTACTTATTGGTGTGTTCCATAATGACCACGATTCTTTTGGCACCATGGACAAGATCCATCGCTCCTCCCATACCCTTGATCATTTTTCCAGGGATCATCCAATTTGCCAGGTCTCCTTGTTCAGATACCTCCATACCACCTAGGATGGCCAAATCAATATGTCCTCCTCGAATCATGGCAAAAGACTCAGCACTATCAAAGAACGATCCTCCGCTAACTGCTGTAACCGTTTCCTTCCCTGCGTTTATAAGATCAGGATCCTCCATCCCTTCAAATGGATATGGTCCAATCCCAAGCAAGCCATTTTCTGACTGTAATAATACATGAACATCATTCGGGATTTCGTTCGCGAGTAAAGTAGGTATTCCAATTCCCAGATTTACGTTCATTCCATTTTGAATCTCTTGAACTGCACGCTTAATGATTTTTGTCCTGGTATCCATCACTATATATTCCCCCTAGAAAAACTGCTTTGTAATTTTAACAGGTATTTACCCTTCAATGGTGATTTTAGTAGGTATGACGGTACGGCGTTCTATTCTTTTCACATAATTCTTTCCTTCTAATATCCTTTGGATATAGATCCCAGGTGTATGAATCTCATCCGGATCAAGAGCACCCACTTCAACCATTTGCTCCACCTCGGCAATTGTAACCCTCCCTGCGGTTGCAGCGAGTGGGTTAAAATTGCGCGCTGTTTTCCGGTAAACAAGATTTCCTAACAAGTCGCCTTTCCATGCCTTCACAAAGGCAAAATCACCAACTATCCCTTTTTCAAGAATATGCGTTCTCCCATTAAAATGTCGAAGTTCTTTGCCCTCTGCAATCTGGGTACCAACGCCAGTCGGTGTATAGAATCCAGGGATGCCAGCTCCTCCTGCCCGAATTCTTTCAGCGAGAGTCCCTTGTGGAACAAGCTCTACTTCCAATTCTCCACTTAAAAATTGCTTTTCAAAGATCTTGTTCTCCCCCACATAGCTTGCTACCATTTTCTTAATCTGCTTATTTGCAAGGAGAAGACCCAGTCCCCAATCATCGACCCCACAATTGTTACTCACAATCGTTAAGTCCTTTGTTCCCTTTTCCACCAACGCCAGGATCAGATTCTCGGGAATTCCCGATAGTCCGAACCCGCCAACAATGATGGTTGCACCATCTTGAATATCTTGAATCGCTTCATTAAATTCTGTGATTATCTTACCTTGACCAGCCATTCTTTTCACTCCCTACATGATTAAAATTCTGAAAGTTTGTGATAATTTTAATAGTATGATAACGATTATACTCATAAGTAATAATTAAATAAAATTAAAAATTTTAATTTGTATGTAAGTTTTACTTATAATTAAACCCTAGGACCTAAAAATAATCAAGGACCTCCATTATTGGAGGCCCTTTAAATCATGCAGCCATTCGCCGAGGCTTAATCCATATTATTATTCCATTTCTGCACACACCAACATTATGTAATTAGTCGGTACTTATGCATAGATTGGCTGCTAAATATCATAAATTCATATTTTGTTACATTACTCCATCTTCCTCATCAATATGATCATCAGCGTAAGTCTCGGAAATCTTATCCAGACAATTCCAGCACTTACTGCGATTTCGCTCCATAATGGCTAATTCTTCATGACAATCTACACAACAATCCATTCCATCAACAGCCATGTTATTTTTACACATATTTCGTTTCCTCCTCGATTAAATCATAATTTTTAAATAATCACAGTTTCCTCTGTTTTTATCGTTGTGTCCGTTTGCTTCGCAGGACGTACAATGGTCAAAAACAATAATCCGAAAACAAACATAACCAATGAAGTTACTAGGAACCCATAACCATATCCAATTGCCTCAGTTCCTGAATTTTGGATAAAGTTCCCGAATATAACTGGAGCAATAATACTTGCTGAACTTGATAGAGCAACATATGTCCCTTGTGCTTTTCCAATGTTTTTGGTAGAAAAGAATTCCATCAACATAGCGGGAGCGAGTGATAGAATAACAATGGCAAAACCTGGAGCAAGAATGAAGAACAAGATGGATATAGCACTTGAATTCACGACACTTCCAAGATATAAACAAATAGCGGATAGCACCATTGTAATACCTGCAAGATTTACTCGTGCTTTTCGAATATCTCCTGTTTTGCGATATATCCGATCTGATATCAAGGCAAAGACAATTTGGCAAATGGCAGCGAAGAGAAAAGGCAATGACACTGCCATTTTTAATGTTTTTCCATCAAAATGTTGAACATTGGTAAAGTATGCTGGAAACCAAACCGCTTGAACAGACAATAACCAATAGGCACAACCTGCACACAAAACGGTAAACATAAAATTTTTTGAAAAAAGATGCGGAAGAAATTGACGCCAAGAAACCTTAGAAGAGATGAATGAGTTCTTTTCCTCATGTTCAATTGTAGGCAACCCGATTTCTTTTGGGCTTTCTTTTCCGAAAATCATCCATAAAACTAGAACAATAAGTCCAACAATCCCCATTGCAATAAAAGCAGATCTCCATCCATTTTGAGAGATCAAGGAGATTAATAATGGAGAAGCAATCGCTGGTCCGATTGCTGCTCCAAAGAGAACAGCGCCAAATCCTATACCATGTCTGTGTTTAGGGAACCATTTTCCTATTAGAGAAGTTGATATAGCAATCGCTGGACCTTCTCCTGCTCCCAAGATCATTCTTGAAAACATTAATAAAGACAGACTGGAAACAAAAGGTGTGGTAAATTGAACAGCCAACCATATTAACATGATCCAAGTAAACATTTTTTTCGTGTTTTTGGAATCGGCCATGCCACCAATAATTAAAGAGGATATGGTAAAGAACCAAAAGAATGAGCTTCCAATAACTCCCCATTGTGAAGGACTTAAGTGTAACTCTTTCATTAAGGGAACGGAAACTAAACCGATGATAATTTTATCAACTTGGTTGACCATTCCGGAAGCAACTAGAATTAATAATATAATCCAAGAATATTTTGGTGTTTTCAATGTAATAATCTCCCCTTCTCTTCTACTATATATAGGTAAATCTTTTTCGTAAAATCTAAGAGGCACTCCCATTACATGAAGCAATTCGTTTTCTTATGAAAAGGTTTTTAAAGGTAAATCTACTTTGTTTAAACTCCTGATATTTATTAAAATCATTACCTCATGTTTTCTGCAATACCGCCAGCAGTTTTTTCACGGACAGGAATACCGCCGCGACCCGCTTTACCTGTTTTCTCATCAATAAACATAGCGAAATCAGGCGCAACTTCTCGCCCATTTGGCATCGTGAGCCACAATCTTAATAAATGTCGTTTGCGTTCGGGTTCTTCATAATCTTCATATATAGTACGTGAATGAAGAACGGTATAATTATTTACGAATTGCATATCACCAGGTTCCATCATCATATCGATATGCATGTTTTCATCATGAAGGAGAGAATCCATTAAGTCATATGCTTCCATTTCTTCCTTTGACAAATGGATACCTGTTTTCGCTTGTGCTGATTCGACATATCCGCGATTAAATCTGCAGCTCAATTTACCTTTGTAATAGCTAAAAACTGGTGATGAATATACTGGAGATTCTCCTGGTGCTTCTTCACCACGACGATCCAAGGAGTATGGACGATAGAGAATTTCAAGATATTCTGGGTACTTCTCCAGAATTTCATTATAAACAGCCATTGAACTTACAACACTACTAAATCCCCCCGATTTAGCCTTTCGAAGACTTAGTAAGCCGACTACGTCAGATCCATCTGGGTGAAAGGGAAGATGTGCATTCGTTTGGTAACCGCGTACATTGGAATCATTAATGTTGAGACCTTGATCAACAACATGCCCTAAAAGATCACCTTTTGCGTTTTGCGCAACCGGAATGCCCATATGTACTCCTAGACCCCAGTAAATAATGCTTGCTTCTTCATCCGTATATCTTTCCATTGGTAATCCACGAATTAACAGAAATCCTCTCCCATTTTCCAGCTCATCGATTAAGTAAGCGATTTCGTCAGAGAGATCAGGAATTGGGAAGTCCTCCTTGTTAAAATCTGGTGCTTTCAAACCCTTTTGTTTTACAAAATATAAAGCGCTTTCAAGAGAAGCAATCGTTTTCTCAGATAAATAATAAATCCATGAACTATCTTTTACTAGATCAATACCTTTCCATGCTGCTGGTCCTTGAATTTTCTCCTTTAAAATGGACGGCACCTATACTCCTCCTTCGTTTTCTAATGCAATCTTATCTTTAGTAGACAATGTTCGGGCTGTTTCCTACTAAAAGAGTGACTCCCTCGCTTTTACAAATCTTCTTAATACAATTAATACTATTGAACGATGTTCCCCCCTTTATTTACAAGAATCGCTTTAATAGCATTGTGACTGTGTTAATAGTCATTACATTAATTATATTCATAATTTTCAGTAAAAAAAAATTAAAGATTTTAACTTACATGTAAATATTACTAATATATAAAAATATTGCCGCCATGTACAATGGAAAATTTCAACATCATATTATATTAGTAAAACTTAATTACAAATTAAAATCTTTAATTTTATATAATTATTATTAAAAGGTAGAATCAAAATGAGTCAATATTCAAAAAAATTACTTTCGACTATTACTAGCGAATCAAAACAGGAGGTCAACTATGGACTTAAAGTTATCCGGAAAAAAGGCACTTATTGTTGGAGGAAGTCGTGGTATTGGTAAAGCTATTGCCCGCCAGCTGGCTCTAGAAGGTGTAGATTGTACGATTTGTTCAAGAACCGAATCCACTCTAAAGACCGCAGCAGAGGAATTGGCACAAGAAACGAAGCGAAATATCTATCCGATCGTGGCAGATACCACTGATCCTAACTCTATCTTAAATCTAGTTGAACAATCAGCAGCAGCAATGGGAAGTATTGATATATTAATCAACAGCGGAGCCCGTGTTGGCGGCCAGGAGCCAGAGGATTTTTATAGTATTAAAGATGAACTTATTTTGAAAGATTTTGAAGAAAAGTACATGGGCTATTTTCGCTGTATCCGAGCAGTTGCACCTTATATGATAGAAAATAAATGGGGCCGTATAATAAATATAAGTGGTCTGGCAGCCAGAATTGGCGGCAATTATTTTAGTTCCGGTCCGCGTAATGCATCTGTTGTCCATATGACGAAATCCGCCTCATTGGAATTAGGAAAGCACGGAATTAACGTTAATGCTGTTTATCCAGGGATAGTCGATACAGAAACGTTTAGAGGCCGGGTCACGAATGAGGAAGCTATACGCCATGTAGAATCACTGAATTCCCTCGGCCGCTTGATAACTGCAGAGGAAATTGCTTATGTCGTTACCTTCCTGGCTTCGCCTTTGGCGGCATCGATTACTGGCGATGTTATTCCGGTAACTGGCGGCATTGGAAATACTGTTTATTTCTAAAATACAGAGTTTATAGGTTAAATGATTGACATAGATTTTGGGTAAT
>NZ_NPDD01000220.1 GCF_002272245.1 Bacillus sp. 7884-1
TGTAATTAAAACTAACTAGAAAAGTATGTTGCTAACTTCGCCACATCGTATCGGCGACATTGATAATCTTACAACGAATTACGACAAAAATCAACACCAAATTTTAAGGATTTTTTTGGAAGTGAAAAACACAAATAAATTATCCAAAAATATTTAAAATCTTAAAAGATCACAAAGATTTTGTATCGAAAAAAAAAAATTGGTTTAGAACTATTTTTATGGGAAAAAATACAATATAATTCATTCCCAAAAAAGGAGATGATGTAACCTTGAGTTATATCCAGAAAAAAGATGCTGACAAAGTTCTTACGAGTCAGGAAAATCAGGATGAAAACTCAAGTAACGGTGAGAAATCACCTGAATTTGATGTTTTTGGAACAGCGCTAAATGACCTGCACAGTCCTTTTGAATTTTAAAAACCCATAGTATAAAAGAGGTTATCCTCTTTTATACTATGGGTTTTTACTTACCTTTTTATCGCTTTTAAAACTATGGCTTCTCCAACAAAAGAAATAATTATATCATTCTCAATCTGAATTCTAAATTTTTTTTGGATTTCTTTGGATGCTTTAATAACCAATTGAGTTAACTGATTCTTTTCAGGTTCTGGCAGCTTCATGTTCGCACACCATGATTCAAAACGAAAAGTCTTTTCAAATCGGTACCATTCAAATATTTCCAAACCACTATCCTCAAGCTTTTGAATCCATTCGGACTTTTTCCAAGCACGAAAATGACTATAATCCCGTAACTTTTCAATCGTATTATAGAATTGATCGTATTCATTATGCTCTGGGACTACATTATCATCCAGTAGAAATTGTCCTTTGGGCTTTAATACTCGATGTACTTCCTTTATGAATAAATCCACATGAGGAAAATGATGTGGCGCAATTCTACAGGTAACAATATCAAATGACTCATCCGGAAATGGCAGCTGCTCAGCATCTCCATGTATAAATTCAACATTTTGATGGCCATTATTTTTAATGAAATTCTCAGCAGCTGCCAGCATTTCTGCAGTAAGATCAACTGCCGTTACCCTACTAACCAATGGTGCAAATGCATTGGCTGTATGCCCGCCGCCTGTTGCAATATCAAGCAGGACTTCCTGTCCATTTAGTTTAGCCATTTCCACCATTTTCGTTAAGTCTTTTCCATCCTTATGAATGGGACTTGAAACGTAAGAGCTTGCATTTTTTCCAAATTGCTGTTGAACAACTTTTTTTATATCCATGAGAATCACCTCTTAATTCTAATTTATATTATTCAATTACTAATTAAAATTACAAGGTTTTTATGATTCATCATAAGAAAAACTTATAGGATTTTACATTTCAAATTCTAGAACAACCGGGCAATGATCGCTGCCCATTATTTCACAATGAATATCTGCAGAAATTAAAGAGTCACGAAGTTTTTCTGAGACAATAAAATAATCAATCCGCCAGCCAATATTCCGCTCACGAACCTTAGCCATGTAGCTCCACCATGTGTAAGACCCTTCTTTATCTGGATAAAAATGGCGGTAGCTATCTACAAATCCTGACTCCAGGAGGGAAGTCATTTTTCCGCGTTCCTCCACTGTAAAACCAGAATTACCTAAATTTGATTTTGGATTTCTCAAGTCAATTTCCTGATGAGCCACATTTAAATCTCCGCATAAAACTACAGGCTTAATTTGATCTAAATCTTTTAAATGTGAGAAAATCCTGTCTTCCCAAGCTAATCTGAAATCTATTCTTGCTAAATCTCTTTGAGAATTCGGAGTATAAACATTTACAAGATAAAAACCCTCAAATTCTAACGTAAGAATTCGGCCTTCATCTTGTGAATCTTCATTCCCTAAACCAAAAGAGACTGAAATTGGTTCCTTTTTTGTAAAAACAGCTGTACCAGAATAGCCCTTTTTGACTGCGTAGTTCCAGTATTGATGATACCCTTCGAGATCAAGTGAGATTTGACCTTCCTGTAATTTTGTCTCCTGTACGCAGAAAATATCTGCATTAACTTCTTTAAAATAATCTAAAAATCCTTTATTAACACAGGCTCTTAGCCCATTAACGTTCCAAGAAACTAATTTCATTATGCTATCCCTCTCCTGTTACTATCTTTTATAGATTGATAGGAGTCATTTTATCAGCTTTAGCTAATGATGGAAAGCACTGCGATTTTGCTGTCTTATGTTTTTCAAAAATAACGAAATAAATTTCCAAAAAACAGGAAAAATAAACTAAAAAAGGAAGTCCCCTATGAAATACTTAATTAAATTCTTAACAAGATATGAAAAGCTTGTCTATACAGTCATGATGATTATCCCCTGGCTAACTGCACCTTTTTTAGGAAAAAGAATATTTAAGCGATTTACCCCAGGCGCATTGTTTATTTGTATGTTTGTTCTAGTTGAGGGCATGTTTGCGCACAAGAAACTTGGTGGTTATTTTCATAAAAAACTGTTTCCAAAAGTTATTGGAGAACTCCCACTCATAATTGGACCATTCTTCATTGGAACCCTATGGATCATGAAATTTACATATGGTAATTTGAAAAGATACTTTATTACAAATTTCAGTGTTAATGCTTTTTTTGTTTATATCCAAGTTCCTATATTAAAAAAACTCGGATATGCCTCTTTAATTAGATTAAGTAAATTCCGCTTTTTCCTCATCTTCTTATTCAAAGCAGGTCTACTATATATTTTCCAATTCTTTTATGAGAAGAAGAATAAACTAAGCTAAACCTCAAAAAAAGACAACTTTAAGTTGTCTTTTTTTATGGGATAAGATATTGTTCTGTTAATTTTGTTGCAAATAGCTGTGAAACTGGAACTATTTTGATGTTTCGTCTTTTAAATTCATCCATTGATTGAAAAATCCCTACTGAACATACCTTTCCTGTGACTCCAACATGTCCAATCGCAATTCCCTTGCCTGTAAATTCGGTTATTTTAGCTAATCTCTTCATCTGTTTTCTGACATGGCTTGAGGAGGAAATATCATCTAGGAAGACATCTCTTTTTAAAAGCGGGACGTTCATTTCCTCTGTAACTTTTGGAAACTTTGATTTAGGGCTTGTACCGCTATCGATAATATACAACTTTTTCTCCTTGGCAACTGCTACAATCGCTCTTACGATTTCCTCATCCTCGACCGCTAGCGAACCCATATGGTTGTTCATCCCAACTGCATAGGGAACGGACTTTAATGCATCCTCCACCCTTTGCTTTACCTCTTTTGATGAAAGATCTACCGTAATCGGTTTCGGACCGAGCCACGAGCGCTTTCCTCTTTTTGGCTGCATCGGTAAATGAACGATGACTTCAAATCCATTTTCATGGGCCCATTCGGCGTGTTCCTTCGAGTGTTCGGTAAAAGGCATGACTGCGGCAGTAATTGGAATGTTTCCTTCAAGAAAATCTCTAACTCCACCCGTCCCTCCCCCGAAGTCATCAATAATAATAGCAGCCTTAAGCTGCTTTTCATTCTTTTTAGCTAAAGCTGGATTTTGCATGGAGAGCAACAAAAACGGGATGAGTAAAAGAGCAAATCTTTTCATAAAAACCTCCCATATTGATGTTTTTACGTTAATTTGCCCTGAGAGATTTGATTCATTCTCGCGTTTTGAATATACGAAAAAAGAGCCCAATTGCTCGGCTCCTTTCGTACATCCTATTCTTCGTCGTATACTTCCACTTTTTCCATAACATCGCCATTGCGCATAGCTTTTGCTGCTTCAAGACCAGAAGTCACTTTACCGAAAACAGTGTGAACACCATTTAGATGCGGCTGGGACTCGTGAACGATAAAGAATTGGCTACCGCCTGTATCTTTACCAGCATGCGCCATAGAAAGAGAACCAGGGACATGTGTGTGGGGGTTTCCTTGTGTTTCACATTTAATTGTGTAACCAGGGCCACCCGTACCAGTTCCAGTTGGGCACCCACCTTGGCTTACAAATCCAGGAATAACGCGGTGAAAATTCAACCCATTGTAAAAACCTTCTTTTGCTAACTTTTCAAAGTTTGCAACAGTACCAGGTGCTTCGTTTGGATATAATTCAAATTCAATTTTTTCTCCGTTTTGCATTTGAATGTGTCCTTTTTTAGCCACAATGAACATCTCCTTTATGTAAAAAATCATTTTTATCATACACTTTTCCTGACAGAAAAGAAAGTTTCATGGATTAAATCCTCAATATTGTGGTATTATAATAGTACCCCTTCCGAACATTCGCTTGTTGCGGGACACTTAACCACTGTACGGACGGAAGGGGTACGTAGTGTCGTTGGTAGCGGCATTACGAGAAGCCAAGACCTGAGGTCTTGGCTTTTTTAATGCTCTTTATTAGTCAATTGATAAAATAAGAAAATAAACGAAAAGAAAACCAGATACCCATAAAAGCTATAGATATGCTTCCAATCAACAGAATGCTCGAATAAACCAAAGAGTTCAGAAAACCTTTCAAAAATAGGCATCAGTAAGCTTAGAAAAATAATAATTCCAACCTTCCCCCATTTCGTAACCTTTTTCATCATCATTAAGTAAACCAGAACGAGAATTGGCAATCCTACAAAGGTGAAGGCAATATTAAACGACAACACCTCAGGAAATGGTCGAATTGGGAACATGTACATTTTCTTGTCAACAAAGAAAAGATCCAAGGAAGTACCCAGCAATATAGTCAATATGATTACAGGGCCATATTCTTTAATCAAAAATGGTAATGACTTTTTTTGCCAAGGCGGCAAGTTCAAGCCTTTCAAGCGTTTTACAGTATTCATATTCAATCTCCCCGTTAATTTGTGTTTCATTAAGCTCCGAGAGATAGTCAGCTATTTGCCACTCACTAAACCAATCTCCCTTTTCCGCTTCTAGGTGATGAACATTTTTCCACGCAGACGTTAAATCCGGACTATAGATTTTTCTTGCTCCCCATCTAAGCTTGCAGGCATTTAAGCGAAGCTGATAGGGAATTCCTGGAACACCTTCATTCACATTATTAAAAATATACGGCCAATAATCTTTTCTAGACCCTGTATGGGGGTGTACTTTTGCCCATTGTACAAATTGATTTACTAATTCCTTTTTTTGAAAAAGAACAGCATACAATCTTTTACCTAAAAGAATACGCTCATGTAAGGATTGAAACTGATGGAGTGTTTGCCCGGCAAGGCTCTTTTTTCGATAGGGAAACAAAATATGATTAAATGAGAGCACATCCTGAAGCTTAAACTCCAACGTGTTAAGTACGCCCTTCTGATAGATGGGATTTTGGATTACCCTTTTTTCCAAATAATTTTGTTCATTAATGATAAGAGCCATTGTGAGGAGATAGGTGTCAGGTACACTCCAAAAGTAATTCCAAATCGTCTCCATGAAGATGGATATGTTCAAATAAGGCAACAAATAAAATAAAGGTTTCTTTCTTTTTATGCTTTCACTGTATAGTAAAAATTGTGGATAAGCGTCTTGAAAAATCAGCCAATTTCCGCGTTCTAAAAAGGTAAAAAAGTCATTCCTTTCTTTTTTCGTAAGCAAGCGTGTGAGGAGATCACCTTTTAAATCGGTCATATTCCAGCCGCCATTTCTAGATACCATATGCCCTAAAAATGCCCAATGGATTTCAGGATGTTTTTGGTAAACATCAAAATACGCTTTAGTTCTTGTCACATTATTAAGGTTCAGTTCGCTTGTATTCTTTCTTATCTTTTCTAGAAGACCCTGTTCCTCTTTTGTTAATATATTGGGGTCAATAACTACATTCTTTTTCGCCTTTACCTTTAATTCATCCTTAATGTTTTCAATCGGAGTTTTTTCCCTGCTTCTGATAAAAAAAATAAGCATAACCTCCCTCGAGAATTCTCTGTCTACTTGCTGAATATGTATAGATGAGAATATTCAATTGGGAGAGGATGAACGCTTGCGATGGTCAATACAAGTAAAGGCATTGACTGGCTGGTTGAGTCACTTAGAAGGGATCAATCTCCCGATGGCTCCTGGCATTATCCATTTGAAACTGGATTATCGACAGATGCCTATATGATCATTTTATTACGGACATTGGAAATAAATGATGAAGAATTAATTAAAGGGCTGGCTGAGAGGATTTTACAGAGACAAGAAAAGAATGGTACCTGGAAGCTTTTTTATGATGAAGTGTCTGGTAATCTCACTGCCACCGTAGAATCCTATTATGCACTCCTCTATTCTGGTTACTTTGAAAAGCAGGATAAACGGCTTCGTGCAGCAAAAAAATATATTTTATCCAAGGGTGGTTTGGAAGAAGTTAGTATGTTTACAAAAGTGATGTTATCAATAACAGGGCAAATGAAATGGCCCTCCTTCTCCCCCCTTCCGATAGAGTTAATCTTATTGCCACTCAATTTTCCAATCAATTTCTATTCCTTTTCTGTATATGGCAGGGCAAATCTGACCCCCTTGCTTATTCTTACTGATAAGAAATTTACCTTAACGACCAAAAAGAGTCCTGACCTTTCCGATTTACGTGGAGGACGTGCTGATTCTGATACCTGGATTCGTTCGGAGGAAATACGTTCCCTTTTCTCTTTTATGGAAAAAGGGGTTAAGAATCTAATGGGGCTGCCACAACAGCTTCATGAGCTGGCACTGCAGCGGGCAAAAAAATATATGCTCAACCACATAGAAGCAGATGGTACGTTTTATAGCTACTACAGCTCTACCTTCTTAATGATTTTCGCCCTCCTCGCACTGGGATATAAGAAAAACGACCCTGTTATTACAGTTGCTATTGACGGTATTAAAGCGATGAGAACTACCATTAAAGGACTTCCACATATGCAATACACAACGGCAAATGTGTGGAATACCTCGTTAATTGGCTACGCACTGCAAGAAGCAGGAATCTCACCAGAAGATTCAATGGTTTTGAAAGCGAATCAGTATTTACTAGCCCGGCAGCACGACAAATTCGGAGATTGGGTGATTCATAATCCTAACAGTTTACCAGGAGGCTGGGGCTTTTCAGATATTAATACAATCAATCCAGATGTCGATGATACAACCGCATCTTTGAGGTCAATTTCTAGAATGAATTCTACAGGCGCGTGGAGTAGGGGGATTAACTGGTTACTATCAATGCAAAACAATGACGGTGGCTGGGCTGCTTTTGAAAAAAATACCGATACCAAGCTTTTTGAGTTTCTCCCTATTGAGAAGGCTCAATTTATCCTAACTGATCCATCGTGTGCAGATATCACCGGCCGTACTCTTGAGTTTTTTGGCAACTATACCAATTTATCGAGAGATCATCAAAGTATTAAAAAGGGAGTTAATTGGCTGTTAGATCACCAAGAGTGGGATGGTTCTTGGTATGGAAGATGGGGCATTTGTTATATTTACGGTACCTGGGGGGCGGTGACAGGTTTAACAGCAGTAGGAGTTCCTAGTAGTGATGCTTCGATTCAAAAAGCGATCCATTGGCTGCATCATATTCAAAACGTCGATGGAGGCTGGGGTGAGTCTTGTTATAGTGACAATAACGAAACCTATAAACCACTGGGAGCCAGCACCTTAACTCATACCGCCTGGGCACTGGATACATTAATAAGCGTTTCAGAAAAACCCACCAATGAAATCCGCAAAGGTATTTCTTTTTTATTGAAGAACCTAGACAAAGAAGATTGGACCACCTCCTATCCGAAAGGACAAGGAATGGCCGGGGCTTTTTATATACACTATCATAGCTACCGCAATATTTTCCCGTTGCTTGCCTTAGCACATTATCGTAAAAAGTTCGAAAAATAACTCGACGGGACTCATCTGCTCCGTCGAGTTTTTGTTCATCGCTGATAAATTTGGATTATCGCAGATATATTTGATTTATCGCAGATATATTTCTAATTAACGCAGATATAATTAATTTATCTCAGATATATGGAAAAATAATTAAAAATTTAGTATCTGAATTAGTCAGATTGAGATATAAAATATATCAATTTTTATAAATTACTCTATTATTTCCTTAAGTCCAAGATAAATTTCTACGATTTCTTCCACTTTCATTCTTACTAGGCCGCTGGACGATGGTGCGACAAAATCAATTGTTCCGGGGACGACTGCCTTTTCCTGCCTCCCCCACGGAACACTTTTCATGCCGCTGTATTCCTGATACACTCCCTTCCCAACAAAACAGACCACCCTCGGCTTTAGCAGCTCAATTTTATTCCTGAGTATTTCTTTACCCTCATTATATTCTTCCTTTGTAATTTCATCTGCAGCTTTCGTGGGTCTAGCGACAATATTCGTAATCCCCATTCCCAAATCTAATAGTTTGGCATCTTCAGACGCATCGAATTTCCGAGGAGTCAAACCAGCATCATGTAGGATGCGCCAAAACCGGTTGTTAGGATTGGCAAAGTGATGCCCCGTTTCACTTGAACGAATACTAGGATTAAATCCCACGAATAAAATCTTCAAATTCTCTTTTATATGATCATTTACTAACTTCAACATAGTAACCTCTATTCAAAAAACATTAATGACCCTATTTTACTAAACCATCTTCACTTTTCATAATGCCCCACCGAGGTGAAGGCTGTTGCTAGTAATCCAACAATCGAAACAATTAATAACGAATATAGTAATCTAGGCTCCTGAAGCAGAAGTAGACTCGACATAATAATCACTGTATCGATCGCATAAGCAATGATTCCTACGTTAACCTTTGTCCATTTTGCGAACAGTAAAGCCAGTAAATCCATTCCGCCTGGACTTATCTGATTTCTCAACATCGTCCCTACCCCAATACCGACGATAGTACCGCCGATAATCACAGATGAGATAATGGGTAAATGAAATACATTTTTTAAAGGCACTAAGATTTCAATCATGAAGCCTGAGAAAAATGCCCCAATCAATCCATAAGTAAAATAGTTAATATCTGACTTATACGCTAGTAAGTAAACAGGAATATTCAATAAAACAAACGTCAATCCAATACTAAAATGCCATATATAGTTGAATAAAATACTGATTCCAAACATCCCGCCATTAATAAGATGGAAGGGCAATATAAATCCGTTCACCCCAACTCCAATCATCGTACTTCCAAATCCGATAACCGCTAATTTTTTAAGCATGATTCCCATCCCTTGTCCAAAGTTCTATATAACCACTTATATGTGGTTACAAGGGAGTTCATTCTTAACAAAAAGGCACCTTACGTTAAGCAGTTGCTATACTTTTTGATTTTCGGACATGTTTGAACAAGGAAACCATAACCGTCAAAATAGGTAAAAGCCATAAAAATAATGCATAGGGCAAATACTCCAAGATTGGAATTCCGACGATGGTACTGCACATAATCGCCAACACACTCCAAGGCACCATCCCCGGGAAGAGCATGGTCGTATCCCCCATCACTCTTGCCAATTCTACTTTCCCATATTTACTTGACCAATGAGGTAAGAAGGACCTTCCCGTTAGGATAATCGGCAGTGTTTGATTAGCGGCAATAAAACTTATTACTAGAGTGGCTAGCAAGGTTTTAATCGTGTCTCCTGTTAAAGAAGTTGAACTCTGCAGCCATTTATCAAGATAAGGTTGAATGACGTTCAATTCTTCCAATAGACCATTATAGGCACCCGCTAAGGCAAGAAACAGCAATAGTTCGTACATATGAAGAAAACCCCCGCCTAGACCTTCAATTCCATTCCAAAAAGCGTAAGCAATTTCCACGAACGAAACTCCTTCAAACAACGATAGGATACCAGCGGAAATAATACTTGTTAGAAAAGCATAAATAATACTAACTCGGAACAGAACTAAGAGAAGTAAAATGATGGGCGGTATAAACTTTGTCAACGATAGATCACTCCATCGTAAATGTTCTGAAGCACGGACTGTTACTTCAGAAAAGAAATCGAAACTTCCGTAAAAAAGAATAGACACTCCTACAGCGATAAATGTAGTAAATAACATCGCATTCCATTGTTTTTTAACTGGTAGTTCGATTGTATGTGCTAGCAGCTGATGAGCACTCGAAAATGGTGAGGTTCTGTCCCCGACAAACGCCCCTGAGACCAATGCTCCTGCAACAATCTCGGGCTGCAAATTTAATACCACGGCTGTCCCCAATATCGGAATACCAATCGCGCTAAGAGTCCCAACCGTTGTTCCAAGCAGCATAGAAAAGACCAACGCAGCGACAAATGTTAAAACATAGAAATAATGCGGATTAATGAAATGAAGTGCGATTTTCACCATTTGTTCAATCGTCCCTGAAAGATACCAGGAAGGGAGTAAAAAACTAACTAGGAATAGAATTATAATTACAACCCTAGTCTTATAAACTCCTCTTATACTTATCAGGAGGATTTGTTTGACACCCTGCTTATTCTGTTTTGAAAGATAGACTAAAATAATAAAACCTGGCAAAAACCCTATGACAAGTGGCTGATGAAATATAACGGACCATATAACACCCGTTAATGTAACGGTAAGTAGAAGAATTAATTGTTTCATTGAGAATCTTTTCATTTTGAAGGACCAACCTTAATTTTTTAATAAATCTAATTAAATGATTGCTTTATCTTTCGAAAAGCAAAAAAATTAGAGCCGAGAAATACGGCTCCATTCGAATTAATAGGTGTTATAAATATTTTCGCATTCTTCACCTGTTGGCTGATAGAAACAATGCAGTTTGAATCGTCCAACAAGAGGCTAATCATGGGGACAGAACTTCGCCGTTTTAACTTTTTAAGATATCCTCAATCCTATTTAATTCTTCCTCAGTGAAGGAAAGGTTTTTCAAAGCAGCCATATTCTCTTCTATCTGACTAACCCTGCTAGCACCGATTAATGCGGATGTTACCCTTCCTCCCCTAAGAACCCACGCAAGAGACATCTGTGCTAGGTTTTGTCCGCGTTCAACCGCAACTTCATTCAGCTTTTTCACTCGTTTTACTATATCTTCTGTCACTTGATCTTTACTTAAAAAGCTTTGTGTTTTTGCCGCTCGAGAATCGGTTGGGATTCCGTTTAAATATTTATTCGTTAACAAGCCCTGCGCTAGTGGACAAAATGCAATCGAACCTACTCCATTTTCTTGCAGTACATCCTGCAATCCATCCTCTATCCAGCGATTTAGCATTGAATAGCTTGGTTGATGGATAACAAGTGGAGTTCCTAATCTATTTAAGATTTTCACCGCTTCCTCGGTTTGTTCTGCACTATAGTTTGAAATACCAACATACAGGGCTTTACCTTGGCGGACAATTGAATCTAGTGCGCCCATCGTTTCTTCAAGTGGAGTATTCGGGTCTGGACGGTGAGAATAAAATATATCAACATAGTCTAAACCCATTCGATTTAAGCTTTGATCTAAACTGGAAACAAGATATTTTCTTGAACCCCAGTCCCCATACGGTCCGGGCCACATTGTATAACCAGCTTTCGTAGAAACAATCATCTCATCTCGGTAAGGTGCAAAATCACTTTTTATCATTTTGCCGAACATTTCTTCTGCGGACCCAGGCGGCGGCCCGTAATTGTTTGCAAGGTCAAAGTGAGTAATCCCTAAATCAAATGCTCTTCTAAGCATTGAACGGCCATTCTCATATGTATCAACACCGCCAAAGTTATGCCATAGCCCTAATGATATTGCTGGCAATTGTAAGCCCGACCTACCGCTTCTATTGTATTGCATTGTTCCATATCGAGACTCATCCGCTAAATAAACCATTTTATTCCTCCTTTTTTGCTCTCATTTCCATTATAAACGCTAACAAAAAATTCCCCAAGAGAGAACTTCTCTTGAGGATTGACAGTAAACTTAAACGACATCATCCAGTTGTTTATATAAATGCTCTCGTTCTATTTCCAGCTGCTCTAATTCGGTGTATTGTTTTTGAAGCATTTCCAAATCTATCCCTGATTCCATCTTCTGCTTCAATTTGTGAATTAGGCCTTCTAACTCCTCAAGCATTTGTTCAATCTCGATAGCCTTGTTAGGGACCGCTGCTGCTTTTAAAGGCTTAGCATTCTTTATTGGTGCTATTTTTTCAGGTGTTGCTGGCTGAGACACTTTTACATTGTCTAATTTTCCTTTAGCCCAATCATAGTTTCCATCAAAGAAGTAAACAGTTTGGTCCTTGAGCCAATATACTTTATTAAACAATTTATTGAGAAAATAACGGTCATGAGAAACGGCCAAAATGGTGCCGTTAAATTGTTCTAATGCCTCTTCTAAAACATCACATGAATCAATATCAAGGTGGTTTGTCGGTTCATCTAGCACTAGGAGATTAATATCCTGATACATAAGCTGAGCAAGGCGCAATCGCATTCTTTCTCCGCCGCTCAATTGATTGACCTTTCGAAATACCACTGGTCCGTAAAATAAAAATCGCGCTAGAATATGTCTTGCTTCCCCCTCGTTAACGATTACTTCAGACCGGAATACATCAATTACCCGTTCCTCTCCAATGGTCTGAAACACATGCTGAGATAAATAGCCGATTTTTACGTTACTCCCTACCTTTACAGTTCCCTTATCGCTATCACAATCACCTAGAATCATTTTTAACAACGTTGATTTTCCCGTTCCGTTTTCACCAACAATCGCAGTCCGATCCTTGTATTGAACAAGCATATTTACATTTTCAAAAAGTTTCCTGCTGCCAAAGTTTTTCGAGACATCCTCTAATTTAATGACATCCTTTCCGCTCCGGTCATTGGCTTCAAAATCAATCGCCATTTTTTTCACATCAAGCTTTGGACGGTCGAGTTTCTCCATCCGATCCAGTGCCCTCTGCATATTCGTAGCCCTCTTATGAAGGGCAGCGCTTGGCGGATTGGCCCGATTGGCCCATTCACGAAGGCGTTTAATTGCCTCCTTCATTTTTTTGATTTTTCGCTGCTGCTCCTGATATTCCTGAAACTCCCTTAGCAATCGCTCTTCCTTCTCTTTTACAAACCCGCTAAAATTTGTATGGTAAAGCTCAATTTCGCCATCCTCCATATCAAGAACTTTTGTTACGACCTCATCTAAAAAGTAGCGGTCATGCGAAATAAGAATAATCGTCCCTGAATATTCCTTTAGAAATGTGCCAAGCCACTCAATTGCCATTAAGTCTAAATGGTTTGTCGGCTCATCTAATAACAGTAGTTCAGGTTTCATTAATAAGCTTAACGCGAGTCCAACCTTCGTCTTTTCACCACCACTTAAGAGTGAAAAAGGTTTATTAATCAGGTCGGTGATATTTAAACCATGGGAAACCATGTCCATTTGTGCATCCATTTCATAGCCGCCGTTTAGAATGAAATCATCCTGAAGTTTTCCGTATTGATCCATAAGCCTTTGTAAATAGGCAGGGGTCAGCTCTTGCCCCATTTCAAATTCTAATTGCTGAAGTTTTGTTTCTGTTTCTACTAATTGCACAAAGGCAGTTTTTAATACTTCTTTTACGGTTAAGTCCTTATAATCCGGAATTTGGGCAAGGTAGCCGATTTTCAATCCCTTTTTCCAATGAATCGCTCCACCATCAACTGATTCTTGATTAGCAAGCATCTTTAACAATGTGGTTTTCCCGCTGCCGTTCCGTCCAACCAAACCCACACGATTTCCTTCATGGACTTCAAAGGATAAATTTTCAAAAATAATATTTCCGCCATATGATTTTGCTATATGATTAACACTACATACAATCATGTTCATTCTCCTTTAATTGAACACTCTCTTTACAAAAAAATGCAGGCATCCATAGATACCCGCACCGAAAAATTGGCATGAAAAAAGAGTGCTAAAAAGGCACCCTCTTTTCACCTATTTTAATAATGGGTAAAGAGATGTGTTTATCGTTCTATATTCATTTTGTAATTTTGAAAAAAGGACAGACTTCCCCCTTTGAAAACTACTTCATGAAAAATTGCACGGCACAAATATAACGCTTCAAGCCACTGTACACGTACAAAAATAGAACGAACCATCTCTTTACACCTCCGTTTCAACTTAAAGATAATTCTATTGTAAATAGTTCTAGCCATCATTGCAAGCCTATTTATTCAGACAATTAGAAAGGTTTTAACTAATGAAGATACTTTTTCCTTCCGCCAAACCGTCTCCTATAGACAAATTTCCTTACGTCTTCTTCGGTTATTTTTCCATCATAAGCAGCAAACAATAGGGACTGGAGATCACGATAGTGCTCCATGACAAAAAGGGCAAACTCCTTCCGTTTGCCCTTTGCTTGTCTTTTAAATTCCTCATCATTTAGTATTTCTTCAATCTGATCGAGATAAAATGCCTTTGTATCCTCCCATTTTTCCTTTCGATTCTCCAAAATATCACGAGCGTATTCAGGCATTTTTTCAACTACGAGATCGATATACCCTTGAGACCACATGAGCATTTTGTCTTTTTCAGGTAGTTCCATGACCATTTTCATCAGTTCGAGGCCATCTACTTCTTCACTAGCTGCATATCTTCCGACCTGATTCATCATTCTCACCTCTTAATGAAGAGTTATCCTACAACACTTTCAAGGCTATTCTCAATATCATAATCTTTTTTCATTCCTTCAAGCCAAGTAGTGTACTCTGATTCCATTTTTTCATCTATTAATGTTTCTTTTATTGCAGCCTTACTTTCATCAAAATTTGCCTCTTTTGCTTCCTTTTTCTCTTCAACCTTAATAATATGATACCCATAATCAGATTTTACTGGCTCACTGATTTCATTTATTGGAAGCGAAAAAGCTACATCTTCAAATTCTGTTACCATTGTACCTCTAGGGAAAAATCCAAGCTCTCCACCATTTTCCTTGGAACCTTCATCCGTTGAGTATTCCTTTGCTAATTCTGCAAAATCGGCTCCATCCGCTAGCTTTTGTTTAATTTCTTTAGCAGTTGATTCATCTTCAATTAGAATATGGCTTGCTTTTACTTGTTCTGCTTCACCAAGAGAATCTTTATTTTCATCAAAGTAAGTCTTTAACTCTTCATCAGTAATTTTTATTTGTGGTTCAATTAATTTACGCATGGTCAAATAGTTTTTAAGATCTTCTTTTAGAACATCGACTGTGGTATTATTTGAAGCCAATACCTGTTCAAAATCTTCCTCTCCGCCATAAGACTCCTTTAATTTGTCCACTTCTTTATTCAATTCTTCATCTGAAATCGTTATTTTTTGTTTTTTAGCTTCAGAGGCAACAATTTTATCAGCTATCAATTGTTCCACCGTTGCAGCTCCATATTGCTTCACCATCACATTATACAATTCATCTTTACTGATAGCATCACCATTAATTTTTGCAATTGCTTTATCCTTTGATAACGCTAAGCTTAGAAAAACACCTATTGCTAGTATGAGTACTCCTATAACGAAAACTAATTTCTTATTTTGCTTGATAAAAACCATTCTATTGTTTGCTCCCTTAGGTTATTTCGCTAGCTTAACGTTCACTGTGGTAAGCTTTCCATCACGATATACTTCAAATTTAACTACATCGCCAATTTTTACATCAGAATACAAAAATTTTCTTAATTCTGAGGAGTTGGCGATTTTTGTACCATTCATGGTAACAATCACATCCTGTGCTTCTAAACCTTCATTAGCTGCTGCGGAGTTCGGTTCAACCGCTGTAATCATTACCCCTTCTTTGACACTTTCAGGAAGGTTCTCCCAATATAATTGCGGCACTTCTGTTAAATCAGCAAGTCCCACACCAAGATACGGTCTCTCTACCTTTCCGTCCTCAATTAATTCATTCACAATTGGAAGAAGGTCATTACTTGGAATCGCGAAGCCCAACCCTTCTACTCCGCTTTCAGAAATTTTCAAGCTATTGATTCCAATCACTAAACCTTCCGGGTTAATTAACGCACCGCCACTATTTCCTGGATTAATCGCAGCATCTGTTTGAATGACATTTGTTTCCCAATTTCCTGCAGAGGTAGAAACCGCGATACTCCTATTGATTGCACTCACAATTCCTTCGGTTACCGTTCTAGCAAAATCAAGTCCAAGCGGGTTTCCAATTGCATATACTTGGTCACCTGGCCTTAGTGTGGAAGAATCACCAAACTGTGCAATGGCCTCAACGTGTTTACTATCAATTTTCAAAACTGCTAAATCCGTTAAGGCATCCGTTCCAACAATTTCTGCACTTACCTTTTCTCCGTTATATAACGATACTTCTAGTTTAGTAGCACCCTCCACAACATGGTTATTGGTTACAATGTAGGCAATATCATTATTCTTTTGAAAAATAACCCCTGAGCCTGTACCACTCTCAACATTTTGAGATGAACTGCTCCCATAAAATCCTCGGCTTTGACTCTGTTGGTAATTGACAATTCCAACTATCGTTTTGGACAGCTGCTCTACAGTATCTGCAATGGAAGAGGAAGACTTTGCAGATGTTGGCTGTGCAGTTACGCTATTCACATCTGAATTTGCATTTTGCTGGGTAATACCTAAGGTTTGTTTTTCATTAGCTTGTTGGAAATTATCCAAGTAATTGGTGTATGGGAGAACGGTCAATGTCAACACAGATCCCACCACACCTGCTGCTACCATTGAGGCAAAACCTTTTACCTTCTTTCTCTTTTTCTTTGTATTGTTTTTTAACTCTACACGTTTTGTAGGTTGTTCAGTCCCTTTTTCTTCTTTGTTTTTCTCTGCTTCCAATTCCTCCGCTCTTCCTACTGGCTCGTTATCTGTAAGTACGGTTTCTTCTACATACTGTGTCTCTGGTTCTTTTTCTTCTGGTTTGTTATTGTTATCATAAACATCTGAAATTTCGTCTGATGTATTTTGAAGATTTTTCTCATTCTCTTTTTCGAATTCATCTTTGTAATTCATACTCATTCTTCTCCTTTACACTAAAATTTGTGTAATTAATTATCTTATTTATAATTTAGCCCATAATTATGAAAAAATTGTTAACAAACTATAACGGGAATTGGAAATTATTAAGAAAAAAGTCGGATATTTAAAAAAATAAAAACAGCAGGAATTTCCCTGCTGCTTACTGTTTGAAGGTAATAGTAAATTTTGTACCTTTTCCTTTTTCACTTTGTACATCAATCTCTCCATTATGAAGAAGCACCAACTGCTTTACAATCGATAGACCTAGACCAAATGCCCCATAAGGATTACTCGTTCTAGAAATATCTGCTTTGTAAAAACGACGCCATATATTTTCGACTTCACTTGGGTCTATGCCAATACCAGTGTCTTCAACTTCAATAATTGTATTTTGCTTTTCTTTTCTTCCTCTAAGCCAAATCGTACCATCTGAAGTAAATTGGATGCTGTTCTTGGTAATATTAATTAATATTTGAACAAGACGGTCATAGTCAGCATTGACCATCACCTCTTCGTCCGCATCAACGATGATTTGTACATTTTTCTCTGCAGCCTGTACGGTTAACTGCTCTTGGATAATTTCTAATAGTTCAAACAACTGTATATCTTCCCTAAATAACTGAATTTGATTCGAGCGGATTTTTTCATAATCAAGGTTTTCATTGACAAGTCGCATGAGTCGTTTTGCTTCATGACTCACTAAATTGATACCACGATCCCGATCCTCTTCAGGAATCATGTCATTTTTCAAGCCTTCAATAACCCCGCTTATGGTGGTTAACGGCGTCCGCATTTCATGAGAAACATCGGCCATGAATTGACGTCTGCGATTCTCCAGTGCGTCAATTTCCTCCATCGAATGGTTTAATTTTTTTACCATATGGTTAAAGTCATTTGCTAACTCACCAATTTCATCAAAATTAGAGGACGGTACGTGTACATGATAGTCTCCAGCTGATACAAGCGAAGTCGCTTCTCGGAGCCGTTTAATCCGGTTCACATGAATTTTTGAAAGAAGCCAGCTGAGTAAAAATGAAACACCTAATGCAATTAAGATGGTATAAATTAAAAATTGATTCACTTGACGGATCATTACACTTGACCCACTGATGGGCGAGGTTAACAATATCCCACCCACAAACCTGTCGCGATTATCTATATAGGGTAAAACAACAAAGGTCACACCGTCTTGATCAAATCGTTTATAATCGCTCTGAACAATGATGGTTTTACCATCTGTAATCTTCTCCCACTCTGAAGGTTTCAACTCGATGGCAGGCCCGTTTCTACCGACAGCATAAAGATTGGCCTCTTGATCAAACATACTAAAACTAATTTTTCTCGAACGTAATACATTGCTGTATTGGTTGATTATTTGATCCGTTGCGATTGGATTCCGTTCAATATCAGAAATGATGGCTTCACCATAAGAAATCAATTCGTCTGCTTTATTCTCATAAACCAAGTTACCTACATAGTGAGCAAACAATAGACTTAAGACAAGAAATGCGACAATAATGATACTAATGTGGCTGATAAACTGTTGAGAAAAATATTTAATTCTTATCTGTTTGAATCGACTCATCAAACTTATAACCTACCCCCCATACAGTGTGAAAGAATGGCTGGGATGCAGTTTCTACTTTTTTTCGCAGTCGCTTAATATGAACATCTACTGTCCGTTCATCACCGTAAAATTGATATCCCCAAACCCGTTCAAGCAGCTGTTCTCTCGAAAAAACCTGCCGTGGATGTTCCACCATATAATATAAGAGATCAAACTCTTTTGGCGTAAGATTTGTAATTGGTACCCCATTAACAAGCACTTCACGGGTATTTTTACTAATTTTAAAATGTTCCGTCTGTAGGAAATCCTCTGTCTGAGCACTCACTTGCGTTTGATATCTGCGTGTGACCGCTTTGATTCTTGCCATAAGAGTAAGCGGGCTAAAAGGCTTGGTCACATAGTCATCTGCTCCCATTTCAAGACCGAGGACTTGATCTGACTCTGTATCCTTCGCAGTCAGCATAATAATTGGCACCGTATATTTTTCCTCTCTAATTTTCCGGCAAATGGTTACTCCCTCCATTCCTGGCAGCATCCAATCGACAATCAAAGCATCCCATGTTCCTGTTTTGAATGTATTGTATCCTTCAAGTCCATCATTGACAAAGGTACCTTCAATTCCTTCCTTTGCAAAAAACATTTCTATCATCGAGCACACACTTGTATTATCTTCAATCACGAGTATTTTCAAAATCCGTCAACTCCTACCAAAATCACTTCTTTTCTTCAGTTTATACGATTTTTGTTTCATATCAACTATATCGCAAAAACTTCCCGGCTATTTAATAATTTGTTCATAGTTTGTTAATATACCCGCGAAAAAGAGGCCTGGAAACATGTCCAGACCTTAAAACACTTAACTGTGAAAGATTTATGGTTCTAATATTAACTTACCTGTCGTTTTTCTTGATTGTATTAACACATGTACATTTGCCGCTTCCACTAACGGGAACACACCGCCAATCGTAAGCTTCAGTTTTCCTTCCCCAAGATAGGTAAGTAATTCTACTAAACTAGTCTGAAGCAACTCAGGTTTTCTCATAATCTGCGGCAGGAAAAATCCGATAACAGACTGATTTCGAGCCATCAGTGAAGACGGATACATTCTGCTCTGCTCTCCGCTTGCTGCACCAAATACAACAAGTCGGCCAAAGGTGGCTAGACATTTTAATGTTTTATTGAATACATCACCGCCAACCATCTCAAGTGCAACATCTACTCCTTTGCCGCCAGTTGCTTCAAGAACCTGTTCTACCCAGTTTGATTCACTGTAGTTAATTAGGACATCTGCACCCATTTTGCGGGCAAGTTCTAATTTTTCAGGAGAGCTTGCGGTTGCAATGATTTTCCCAGCACCAAACAGCTTAGCTAATTGGACAGAAAGAGTTCCAACACCACCAGCGGCTGCGTGAACAAGAACAGTTTCCCCTTTCTCCAAACGTCCCATCGTTTTTAAAACATGATAGGCACTTAACCCTTGGAGCGGTAATGCTGCAGCATTCTGAAAGTCTAATTGCTCAGGAATTGGAATCAGTGAGCGCTCGTCAGCAAGCGCAAATTCTGAATATCCTCCTGATTCGATTAGCGTAACAACCCTCATCCCCGGCTTAACACCGGTTACTTTTTCGCCGACAGCTGTAACCACTCCAGCAATTTCTGCTCCTGGAATAAATGGAAGAGGGGTTTTAACGACATATTGTCCCTCTCTTCTTGCTGTGTCTGCATAATTGACGCCTATTGCTTTTATTTCAATTAGTACCTCACGTCCTGTTGGAACGGGTCTATCAATCTCAATAATCTCTAATACTTCAGGTCCGCCAAATTTTTGTAATTGAACTGCTTTCATGTAAAAACTCCCTTTCTACCTGCCTTTATATACTGGATTTCTTTTTTCCTTAAAGGCAGCGACGCCTTCCTTATGGTCTTCTGTTTGAACCATTAATACTTGTGTAAGCCGCTCTTCTTCAAGGATTTCTTCGAGTGTTGCGTTGAAGGAATGGTCAATTAATTTCTTTTGTTTACCAAATGCTTTTCCAGGACCCTGCGCTAAATTAAGCGCTATTTTCGTAGTTTCCTCTTGGAGTCTCTCTAATGAGAATAGAGCATTAATCACGCCTAATTGGTAGAGACGCTTTGCAGGGATGGGTTCTGCACTAAAGAAAAACTGCTTGGCTAGGTGTGGTCCAATTAGCTTTGGAAGGAAATAAGACCCTCCACCATCAGATACGAGACCTACCTTCGAGAAGCTAAGGGCAAATTTACTATCCTCAGCCGCAACAATCATGTCACACGCTAACGCTAAATTGAAACCAGCCCCTGCCGCAAAGCCATGTACAGAAGCGATAATCGGTTTTTCTACATCCTTCATTAATAGAATGAGCTCATTAAGTTTACCTATATGTTCATAGGTTTGATTCCCATCTGCCTGTCCCATTGTTTTCACATCACCGCCAGCACTAAATGCGCGGCCAGACCCGGACAAAACAATTACCTGTACATCAGGATCATTTTTTGCTTCATGAAGTGCGGCTTTCAATCCTAGAATCATATCCGAACTAAATGCATTCAAAGTCTCCGGACGGTTCAATGTTAAGGACAAAACTGGTCCTAGCTTTTCAACTAATAAGTCATTATTCTTCAATAAAATCTTCCTCCCTTATCTACTGGCTTGCTATCCGCAAGTAAATTCCGTTATCCGCCAGTAAATCTCGTTATTCGCCAGTAAATTCCGCTATCCGCCAGTAAATCCTTCTATCCGCCAGTAAATCTCGCTATCCACCAGTAAATTCCGCTATCCGTGCTGCCTGCCCATGTTATTACCTCCTACAACTCTCCAGAAGAAACACTAGCAGCATGTTCTATTAGCATTTTTGCTTTATAATTGAAATGAGCAAACCGAAGATCATTGGTTTGACCTTTTTTATATCGATAGTAAATTTGTTGACAAATGACAGCTAGTTTAAAGTAGGCAAAGGTTAAATAAAAGTTCATATTGGTTACATCTCGGCCGCTTTTCTTCGCATAAAGCTCAATAAATTGCTTTCTTGTATAGAATCCTTCATTTACCGTTACAGGCGCTTTTCCTAGCCCTTTTTTTAAATCCTCCGGATCATCAGCTTGATTCCAATAGCTCATGGCCACTCCAAGATCTGCAAGCGGATCACCTACTGTTGTCATTTCCCAATCAAATAGCCCCACCATTTCCGAAAGGCTTTCATTAAACATCGCATTATTAAATTTGTAGTCATAGTGAATGACAGCAGATGTTTGTTGAACCGGTATATTACCTGCCAGCCATTTTTTCAAGGATTCAACCGCAGCGATTTCATCCGTTTTCGCTCTTTCATAGCGACCTATCCAGCCATGAACCTGTCTTTCTGTGAAACCTTCTGGTTTACTAATAGCTCCAAGGCCAGTATCTCTATAATTAATCCCGTGAAGCTCCACTAATTTATTTACCATTACCTCTGATAATTGTTGACACAGCTCTTTTGTTACTGAAATTTCCTCCGGAAAAGAAGTGTCAATGACCATACCGTTTTTCCGTTCCATGATAAAAAATGGACTTCCTACAATCTCCTCCAGCTCGGAAAACAGGATTGGTTTCGGGGTGGCTAAAAAGACAGGATGAAGCTCAGAGATAATTTTAAATTCTCTTTCCATATCGTGTGCTTTAGGTGCAAGTGGTCCTAATGGCGGACGTCGTAAAACAGCTTCCCATTCACCTACTTTTATTTGATACGTTAAATTAGAATGACCTGCGGAAAATTGCAGAAGTTCTAGGGGGTTATTTGGCAGGTTTTCAATATTGCTGCGTAAAAATTTTTCCAACACAGCTAAATCTAATTCCTCCCCTTTTCGGACTGGAATTGTATCTTTACTTATTTGATGAGGCATAGAAACCCACCTTTTCTCAAAAAATTCAGTCTCTTTTGCACATTCTGACCGGATAGTAGGGCAATAGCGAAAGGAGAGTTTAGCTGTAAGAAAAAACCCTCCATTTATTTTTAATTTGCTTGAATTCCCTCTAAAATCATTTCAACAAAAATCTCTGCCACTTCTCGATCAGTAGAGTCTCCATTTGGATTAAACCATTGATAGCTCCAATTAGATGCACCTAGAATACCAAAGGTAACGATATGCGCATTTAAGTTTTCTCGGAACTCTCCCTTCTCCATTCCATCGATCAGTATTTTCTCAACATTTAATCGGAATTCATCCCGTTTAGGTACGATTAAGGCGAGTCTTTCTTCATTTAGATTTTTCATTTCCCTAAAGAAGATTTTAGCGGCGTATCCTTGGGTTTTTATATTACCTATCAGCAAGTAAACAATCTCGAACAGCTTCTCTTTGCAGCTCCTGTTATCCGCTAAAATTTCTTTTTGTTTTTCTAGTAAATAATTAATGTATCCAAGATTAATGTCCATTAAGAGTTCTTCTTTACTAGAAAAATAATAATAAAAGGTCCCTTTGGTTACACCTATAGAATCCACAATGTCCTGAATAGACGTTTCCTTAAACCCCTTTTTCTCAAACAATCGGATACTATGCTCTGTTAATTTATCTTTCACCGTTTGTGTCCTCGCAATCTGTAATAGGTCTAGTGAAATTATATCATATTCTTTTTCGCAACTATCACGGACAATAGGCAGAAAATTGTTAGTCTTCCTATTTTTTAACTGACTCTTCTCGTAAGGCACGACGCAGAATTTTACCGACTTGTGTCTTAGGCAATTGCTCACGAAACTCAACACTTCTTGGAACCTTATAAGCTGCCATATTTTGCTTACAATATTGAATAACTTCGTCTTCTGTAAGTGTTTGGCCAGCCTTCAAAACGACAAAAGCCTTTACATCTTCTCCACGGTATACATCAGGAACACCAATGACTACGGCTTCTTGAACAGCTGGATGCTCATAAAGCACTTCTTCAATATCTCGAGGATAAATATTGAAACCGCTCGCAATAATTAAATCCTTTTTTCGGTCAACGATATATAAATAACCATCTTCATCTACTTTTGCTATATCCCCAGTGTAGAGCCAGCCATCTCTTAATGTATTGGCTGTTTCTTCCGGCATATTCCAGTAACCCTTCATAATTTGCGGGCCTTTAATAATCACTTCCCCAAATTCCCCAACTGGAACTTCTTCTAAACCACTGCCCACATCTACAATCTTATATTCCGTAGATGGCATCCCAATGCCTACACTTCCTGGTTTACGGTCTGCAAAAGGCGGGTTGCAGTGTGTGGTTGGAGACGCTTCGGAAAGTCCATAGCCTTCCAAAATCTTTGCTCCTGTTTTTCTTTCAAATTCACGAAGAAGTTCTACTGGCATAGGTGCACTTCCGCTATTACAAGTTTTTATACTATTCAAACCGAACTCCTCAGCACGAGGATGATTGGTAATGGCCACATACATGGTCGGAACCCCTGGGAATGTAGTAGGCTGTTCATGCTTAATTGTATTTAATACTTCCTCTAAATCAAACCGTGGAAGCATTATCGATTCCCCGCCAGTAAAAATGGTTAAGTTCATACAAGCTGTCATTCCAAATACATGGAATAGAGGAATGACCGTTAAACAGCGATCTTTTCCTAATTCAAATTCATGTTTGAAAAATTCATAGGATTGGAGGACGTTTGCAACGATGTTCCCATGAGTCAACATCGCTCCCTTAGACCTCCCTGTTGTGCCGCCTGTATATTGGAGAACAGCAATATCATGCTCCAATTCAATATTTACAGGAGTTACCTGCTCATTGCCAGTTGCTAAGAATTGTTCAAAGCTGCAATCTGAGGTGAAATCTTGTACAGATGGCTGCAAGCTGACGACAATAATATTTTTTAAGCTAGTTCTTAACTGAACACTTTTTACTCTCGGATAGAAAGCATCCATGACTACAATAGTTTCTGCTCCAGAGTCATTCAGGATATATTCAAGCTCTCGCTCGACACTCATAGGATTTACTTGAGTCACAATTGCACCAGCACCTAACGTGCCATAATAAGAAATGACATATTGCGGGCAGTTCGGAAGCATTAGTGCCACACGTTCTCCCTTTTGAACCTGATTTTGCTGAAGTGCAGAAGTAAATCCTTGAGAAAGTCCTAATAATTGCTGATAGGTTATTTTTCTTCCATAAAAGGATAGTGCATTATTTGCAGGGTATTTTGCGGTTGTCTCTTGAAGTATTTCTACTAGATTTTTTTCAGGATTTAAGATTGTTGATGAAATCGAGTCTGGATATTGTGCCATTCCTATCTTCTTTTCAGCCATTCTTTTCCCTCCCAAATTATCAATTAAGGTTAAAAAGTAAGTCCTCCACCATCAACGGACACTGTTGCACCTGTAATAAACGATGCTTCATCTGAAGCTAAGAAGAAAATAGCATTTGCCACTTCATCAGGAGTTCCAATTCTACCCAGCGCATTAGCCTTCGATATAAATGGCCATCTTCTCTCATCTTGCTTCCAGACATCGATAATTTTTGTATCAATAACCCCAGGAGCAATGGCATTCACACGGATATTGTATTTGCCATACTCAAGTGCTGCATTTTGTGTTAGAAGTACTACACCTGCCTTTGAGGCATTATAAGCAGCTTGATATTTTTTACCCTTTAATCCTAGTAAACTAGAAGTATTAATAATAAACCGCCGCCTGATTTTTTCATTTCAGGTATCGCATATTTTATTCCAAGGAATACACCTTTTAAATTGATATCAATTACGTGATCCCATTCTTCCTCTGAAAGATCAACACTTCTTACCTCTGAATGGCCGATTCCAGCATTGTTAACCAAAATATGCAAGCCGCCAAAAGTATTTATTGTGGTCTTAATAAGATCATTTACCTGATTGGAGTCCTTCACATCTGTTTTGATAAAAATAGCCTCACCACCAGGTTCTTGAATCAGGCTGACGGTTTCTATCCCGCTAAGTGAATCCAGGTCACAAACAGCCACCTTTGCCCCTTCTTTCGCAAAGCGAATCGCTGTAGAGCGCCCAATCCCAGAACCCCCGCCGGTTACAATGGCAATTTTTCCTTTCAATTTCAAGGTACTTCACTGCCTTTCTCCTAATCTCTCTATCTTTTCTACCATTTCTTTCGACAGCTTTCTTGAGATACCTTCATCTACATATCGAACTTTTTATTATTTATTTCATTGATATTTTCTTAATTCAAGCTTCGCTATCTGAGCACGGTGCACTTCATCTGGACCGTCTGCAAGTCTCAGAGTCCTAGAATTCGCCCACATTGCTGCAAGTGGAAAATCATCTGATACACCTGCACCCCCAAAAGCTTGAATCGCCCTGTCAATCACACGTAAAGCCATGTTAGGTGCCACCACTTTAATCATAGCAATCTCTGTTTTCGCCTCTTTGTTTCCAACAGTATCCATCATATATGCTGCCTTTAGCGTCAATAACCTTGCTTGTTCAATTTCAATCCTTGAATCAGCAATCCATTCCTTAATAACCCCTTGACTTGAAAGTGGTCTTCCAAAGGCTTCACGTTCTTGAACGCGCTTACATAAAAGTTCAAGAGCACGCTCCGCTGCACCAATCAATCTCATACAGTGATGAATTCTTCCAGGTCCTAATCTTCCTTGAGCTATCGCAAATCCTTTACCTTCACCCCACAGAATATTTTCTGCCGGAACTCTCACATTTTCATAAGAAATTTCAGCATGTCCATGCGGAGCATGATCATAACCGAAAACAGGCAGCATCCTTTCAATTGTCACCCCTGGAGTATCAAGAGGTACAAGAATCATCGACTGCTGTTCATGACGGTTTGCATTAAAATCTGTTTTCCCCATTACAATCGCAATTTTACATCTAGGATCTCCAGCGCCAGATGACCACCATTTACGTCCATTTATGATATACTCATCACCATCTCTTACAATGCTTGCTTCAATATTTGTTGCATCGGATGAAGCTACCGCCGGTTCAGTCATGGAAAAACAAGAACGAATTTCCCCTGCTAGTAGTGGTTTAAGCCATTTTTCCTTCTGGTCCTCTTTACCATAGCGAACAATTACTTCCATATTACCTGTATCAGGTGCACTGCAGTTAAACACTTCAGGACCAATCATTGAGCGCCCCATTATTTCGCAAAGCGGAGCATATTCTAAGTTCGTTAAACCTGCTCCATATTCACTTTCTGGTAGAAATAAGTTCCAGAGACCAGCAGCCTTTGCTTTGTCCTTTAAGTCCTCCATTACCTGAGGGACAGCACTCCACCGATTTTCCAGCTCGTTTAATTGCTGCTCATACACTTTTTCATTCGGATATACGTGTTCTTCCATGAAGTTTGTCAGCTTTGTCTGTAACTCTTTCACTTTAGCAGAATATAAAAATTCCATTCACTTCACCCTTTCATACATACTAACCAGTTGGTATGCCACAATTACTATTATACCTCCAAACAATAAATATTCAAATTTATTTCTAAATATTCTAACAAATCAATAATTTAGTATCTCTTTATACCCATTTTTTGCTTTTTCATTAATTCATGTGATTTTTCTATGATATCAGTTAGTACATCACCTTTATATACTCTGCCTAATTTAAGGTTTTCTTGATAGTATTCAACAATTTCGTCCAGTTTATCAGAGGTTTCTTTTGAGATCCTTACATTTAATTGTATTCTTCCGTTTTCAGCCAAGGGAGACACTCCTATCATTTAAATAGCAAACTGCTAGCACTTTGCGAAATTCGTGTTATTACTTGATTATATACTATTTTTCTACACTTTTTTTCAATCAAACATAAAAAAAAGAGGGACGCTTGTATGTAAATTCACTGCCAAAAATTATTTAGGTTAGTTTCTTACATAAAAATACAAATTTTGCCTCAAATTATCATGAGGGAGGTTTGTGCTATATGAGTCTTACATGGTTATTTACTTTTTTATTTATGATTCAGCAAATAACACCTCAAGCGGGTTTGGAAATAACAAGAGAAGGAAAACCTATTTCTACAATAAATAGAGAAGATTACGCTGTAGGTAATCCCAGTCAATTTATTTTGGATACAAAAAAATATAATGAATTGTTAAATCATTTAGAAAAACAGTTATCTGTGATACCAAAAAATGCAAAGCTGGATCAGCATGGAAATATTATTCCTGAGCAGGTTGGTCTGAGCGTTAATCGACAAGCTTTTACAGAAAGCTTCTATTCCTTTTTTTTTGTACAGAACAAATCAACATTAGAAATACCTATGTATCCTGTTTATCCAAAAGTGGATAGTGAATTACTTTCTGATATCCGCAGTATTCGAATTGGTCGTTACATTACTTCTTTTAATCCTAGGAATAAAAAGCGATCACACAATATTCAATTGGCAGTCGAAGCAATTAATAATCATGTTGTTTTTCCTGGTGAAACATTTTCATTTAATGCTGTAGTAGGCAAGCGGACAACTGAGAAGGGATATGAAAAAGCTAAAGTGATTGTCAGAGGTGAATATGCCGAAGACATCGGCGGAGGAATATGTCAGGTTTCTTCAACATTATTTAATGCCGTAGATAACGCAGGGCTGAAAATCGTTCAGCGTTTTTCTCACAGCAGACATGTCCCCTATATTCCACCCGGACGTGATGCAACCGTAAGCTGGTACGGTCCTGATTTTGAATTTAAGAATATGTACAATCAACCCATCTTAATCCAAGCTAGAACACTTGGGAATCTTTTAGTCATTAAACTATATTCCTCAGAGGTCATTGAATATAAGCCCAAGAAAGTTCCCTTCCCGGCACTTTGAAAAAGCCCGCATTGTATGCGGACTTTTTTTATCGATTTTTATCATTTCTTAGTGCACTAGCTAATAACTCTTCTGAGAATTCAGCTAGTGCAGTGTTACTCATGCCATTTAAGTTAGTTTTGGGTGTGAAGCTTTGGACCACATCTTGAAAAGGCACTGCAATATTTTTTCGTTTTCCTCTTTTTAGACCAAAAACGGCGGCACTTATTCCGACTCCAAGTAGAGATGCCCACAAGGCCCCCCTGCTCTTTCGTTTCTTACCAAACATATTAAAAAACGGCATTATCCTATTTCTCATCCAAAGCACTCCTTTTTCTAACGTAAGAATGGAAAGTAAAATGACCCTTCCATTAGCTTAATCTTTACATTTAAGGTGAGAATATGATTGGGAAACTACTGGTGAAATGTTATTTGTTTACAGTAAATATTTTGGTTATCAAAACGTTATATCTTCTTGATTCTTATAGGGCTCACCATAAGAATCGATAGGAGTATGGTTATGAATGTATTACTGTATAGAAAAATTCCCATGCAAGCCATTAACAGCCCAGCAGCCGTAATTGGCATACCCATAAAGTAACCTCTGGTTGGCTTTACATTGAATTTCGCTAAGCGTAATGCTCCCATCGTTGGAAATAGCATAAATGCAATAGTCGTGAAAAGTGATGATGGTTCTAATGAGTAAAATAATAGCGCTGGTGCCACTCCAAGACTGACAATATCAGCTAATGAATCCAATTCAACTCCAAATTCACTATTCACTTTCAGCCTTCTTGCCAAGCGGCCATCAAAAAAGTCAAATATTGCTGATAAGAATATAAACATTGATGCCATTTGTAAATATCCATTCATATTAAAGGTAATCGAAAAAACACCAGATAATAAGTTCCCAATGGTAAATAAATTTGGTACTGCCTTAACCAAATGGTTTAACAAGCAGATCCCCCCTTTTTAGAACAATCCTTCCGACCCAATCATTTCTTCTATAGTCTGCACCATTTATAATAAAGTGAATCTAGGACTAGGACAGGTATTATAAATCCCATTTCGTCAAAAGATAAATGTGAAAGGATGGTTGACTTAAATGGATAAAACATTGGGCTATTTACGTGAAATATTATCAAATTACAGTGATCAACATTCTGAAGGGAAACAATTATATCGCAAATTATCTGAAGGAAAGTTTAGTTCTGAAGGTGATTTTGTGAGACAGTTAAGCCAAAAGGAGATTGATTTTTTAAACGAAATGCTTCCTCAAGAAATTAATTATGCAAAGGAAGAACAAGATAAAAAAAGGGCTCATGAATTAAATGAAGTATTCGAACTGCTATTTTAGACTTTGGCTACATAAAAGGGAGATGTTAGTTGAAAACTAACATCTCCCTTTTGGGAAATAAATAAAAAGGCAGTTAATTATTTCCCAGGTAAGCGCATACAACGACAAAAATTGAGGTTAATCAAGCACCAATTCTTCACCAAACGACAGAATGTGAGTTAATTTTAAAGGGATTGCCTTGAACCGACAATCCCCTTAATTCCAAGGCATATTATTCCTCTTTACTGCCCTTACCTCTATTTTTTTTAAGTCTGCCTGAATCCTTTAAACTTTTTTTAATGAGCAGTTCTATTTGTGCATTTACACTTCGGAATTCATCCTCTGCCCATTTCTCTAGTGCATCATAGATTTCTTGATCAATGCGCAGTAAAAATCTTTTCTTCTCAGCCACTTTTGTCACAACCTTAATAGATACTACCTGTATTGATAATCGGCTGACTACCCTTATCGGAAACTAAAGCTACCATTAAATTATTTACCATTTGTGCTTTCTTTTCTTCATCAAGATCTACAATTCCTTCTGTGCTCAGTTGGTCGATTGCAGATTTAACCATTGAAACGGCTCCCTCAACAATTACTTTCCTAGCAGCTAACACGGCTTTCGCCTGTTGTCTTTGCAGCATTGCATGTGCAATTTCACTGGAATAAGCTAAATGCATAATTCTTGCTTCTATTATTTCCACACCAGCCAGATGCAGCCTTTCTTGCAGATCTCTTGTTAATTCGTCCGCAACTTCATCTGAATGCTGTCGTAAAGAGATTTCATAATCGTTATTAAAATTATCGTACGGGTACTGACTTGCTATATGGCGTAATCCCGTTTCACTTTGAGTATGAACGAATTCTTTGTAATCTTCAACATCGAAAACCGCTTTTGCGGAGTCAAACACCTTATAGACGACTACTGCGGCAATTTCAATCGGATTTCCTTCCAAATCGTTTACTTTTAATTTGTCACTGTTAAAATTAATCACTCTAAGTGATACATTTTTTCTGATGGTTAACGGGACCGATAACCAGAATCCCTCTTGCTTTATTACTCCAAGATAGCTTCCAAAAAGCGTAAATACCTTTGCTTGATTTGGTTGAATAATGGTAAACCCTGAAATAATTAGGACTGTTATGATTAGTGATACAAATGAAACAATTACCATAATAAAGCTTTCTGTTAAAATAAATTGTCTGAAGCAAAATACTGTTAGTGCACCAAATAAAAGGAAGAGAATAACACCAATAACCCCGTTCAATTTAAACATTTCTTTTTCTTTCAAACCAACCACTCCCTTAAAACGAGTTTTTATCTACTATCATTATGATATCACTTTAATATCGAAAAGACCATAAAAAAAACTGCCAAAAGGCAGCTTTTCTAGTGAATATCTCGTTTCTTAAACCTGCCTCCGCGTACTTCAGCGATATCTGCAACGGCGAGGAATGCGTTTTCATCACTTTCAGTAACAATTTCCTTCAACTTTGCTTCCTCAAGCCGGTTAATGACACAGAAAATTACCTTCTTGTGATCTCCTGAGTAGGCACCCTCTCCATTAATATAGGTAACGCCACGTCCAAGTCGATTCATAATGGCCTCGCCAATTTCTTTTGAATTGTCACTTATAATCCAAACCGATTTGGATTCATCTAAGCCGGTAATGGTAATATCGATGGTTTTATAGGCGACAAAATAGGCTATTAGAGAATACATAGCTCGATCCCATGAGAATACAAAACCTGCGCTTCCAAGAATAAATAAATTAAAAAACATGATAATTTCACCAACAGAAAATGGAAGCTTCTTATTAAATAATATTGCGAGAATCTCCGTACCATCCAGAGATCCTCCGTAGCGGATGACCATCCCTACTCCGATTCCGAGGACGATTCCTCCAAAAACGGTTGCAAGTAAGATATCCTGGGTAAAAGCTGGTACTGGATGAAGGAGTGTAGTGCCAATGGAAAGAATGATAATTCCATAAAGAGTGGATAATGCGAAGGTTTTTCCAATTTGTTTGTAACCGATAAAGAAAAAAGGAATGTTGAGAATAAAGATAAAAATCCCAAGTTTCCAACCAGTCAAATAAGAAAGCATAATCGAAATTCCAACAATGCCTCCATCGATAACATGGTTAGGAACGAGAAAAATTTCCAACCCTACGGCCATTAAAGCTGCCCCGATTGTAATGAGCATAATTCTTTGTATAATCTTGCTGGTTGTTAACCCTTTGTGTTGAACTTTCTCCATCAGTACTTCTTTTTGTTGCTCGTTAAGATTAGCATTTGGGATTCCTGACATTATCTTGCCCCTTTCGTATAAACTTGTAATTCCATTATATCAGTTTATTGATAGTTTTTTGAATTTTTATGCACTTTATTTCCCATATTTCTAGGTGAAATTCAAAGATATTTACCCATTAAAATTTGTTGGTGATTTTCGGTCCTGGCACTTCGCTTTCCGCGGGCGACCGCCGAGCCTGTCTCGCTT
>NZ_NPDD01000221.1 GCF_002272245.1 Bacillus sp. 7884-1
AAAATGCGATAGCATTTTCGAGGAGTCTCGTGCCTGGAACGAAAATCAATCAGTGTTTGAAATCAACATTATTTTTTAATAAAGCACAAAAATAAAGAAGCCACCTCTATTGAGACAGCTTCTTGGGAATATTAACCTCTTAGGGGACCCAACCATGACATCAGCCAAAGTGTTCTTTACTCTTCCTTTTAGTCATTTGATGATCTAATGGAAGGTTGGACAATTAGCCGATGTGTGTTGTTCCGTTGAAGGAATTAATTCACATGGGATTTAATGGAATTCAAATTCCTTAAAAGAAACAAAATTACCGGTACTACCGATTGACTCATTATCCTTTTATTTGGTTTGGTTTCTTGGCAATGTGACATTTGGATTGGTTGAAGGTTTAGATAATAATATGAATAAAGATTCTTCATTTATTGAATATTACTATCCCCTTACTACTCCTTACCTTTAGGTGAGCTCCTTCATCAAATTACAGGACCAAATAGTTGACTGCTCCTATTTGTTTTAGTTATTGTTTTTTAGATTCTTTCTATTCTTATTACTTTAGGTTTCTTCGCGAAGGAAGCTTCCATCATAATTTTAAGAAAGATCGTATTTGGTTTGAGATTTTTATCTACGTACTTTTTACATAGGTAGACAAACTACTCTTTACTCCCAAATTACAATAACTGGTGTACTTTCATTTGAAAAGAAGAATTTCTCTTTCACTAAAAAGAAAGTTTCGATAGTCTTGCACCTTACCAATTCAATTTACATCGCTCCACCAACCAAACATTGCAAAGGGAAAACCTTTACTACTCGTTCACACACGGAACGAACACGGATGGTTGAGTCTCCTAAGAAGTTAACTTTTTATATCTTCTTTACACTTATAGTATATCACCGAAAATGCACTCCTAAAACACACTGTTGTGACGAATTGGTGAACTTTTCTAAATTACTAGACTATTAAAAATAATCATTTTTAGCCAAACTATTACATTATTAATATTGAACAATACCCACTTTTTGGATAAGATATTAGCATCCAAGGGGGCGATTATTATCATTAGGAAATTAACCAAAAATGACCATTACCAAGTAATTTCTTACTTAAGTGAAGAACCTTCTATTAATTTATTTATCATTGGTGACTTAGAAGTATTTGGATATGATTCCGATTTCCAAGAAATCTGGGCAGAATTCAATCAACAAGGTGACATCATCGCCGTCCTTCTCAGATACTATCAATCCTTTATTCCTTATGCCAAAGGAGAATTTAATGTTGCTGAGTTTGTCTCGATTATTGTCTCTTACCCACAGCCAGTTTTCTTATCCGGGAAAACAGAAATTGTCGAGAAATTCGAATCATTTAAGGAATTACAGCTTGGTAAGAAACAAGAAACCTTATTTGCAGAATGTAAGAGCACAGAATTTCTTGAAGAAACACGTATGGACATAAAAAAGGCCAGCATAGATGAAATTGACCAAATCCTATCCCTTCGTAGAACAATTGACGAATTTCATCTCAGTGATAATGCAGCTGAAATGTTACGAACATCAATGGAAGCCAATACTGCTAGAACCTATTTCACTAAAGAAGATGGACAAATGACTGCTTGTGTATCAACTACTGCTGAAAATTCTATCTCCGCGATGATTGTAGGGGTTTGTACAAGAAAAGAATATCGACGCAAAGGTTTAGCTACAAGTATTATGCAGAAGCTTTTTAAAGATGTATTAAATGAAGGTAAAGTACTTTGCTTATTCTATAATAATCCGGAAGCTGGACGTATTTATAAACGTCTAGGGTTTAGAGATATTGGTAAATGGACAATGTACAGATAACTAAAATTGTTGAACTCTCATTTTTAAAAAATTTGGGAGTTTTTTTGTTATTCTGTTATACCATTAGGGAAGATTAGCATTATGACCAAGTATTGAAAGGATGTCTGCTGATGTTTGATTCCATAAAGAAATATGCTAAACCCTTCGAAACCATTGATGATCTTGATCCTTTAATTGAAGCTATTGGTGACTCAAAGTATGTCCTTCTGGGTGAATCATCACATGGTACTGCAGAATTTTATACAATACGGGCTGAGCTTACTAAAAGATTAATCAATGAAAAGGGCTTCTCCGTTATTGCAGTGGAAGGTGACTGGCCTTCCTGCCAATCCATCAATCGATATATAAAAAACATCGGGTCACCACCAAACAATGTTAGAGAGGCTCTTGGAAGCTTTAATCGCTGGCCAACGTGGATGTGGGCGAACCAAGAAATCATTGATTTATTAGAGTGGTTAAAAATTTTCAATCAACAAACTAATCGAAAGAACAAAGTAGGATTTTATGGATTAGATGTTTATAGTTTATGGGAAAGTATGGACGAAATTATAAAATACTTAGAACGTACCGGTCACACAGGACTTAAACAGGCTAGAAATGCGTTCAATTGCTTTGAACCTTTTAACCGGAATAATGAATCATATGCTGTCTCAGCAGGATATTTATCAGAGGACTGCATGAAAGAAGCCCTTGCACTTCTTTCTGCCATTCAAAAGAACAAGTGGAAATATGATGACGATGAAGAAAGCAGCCTAAATATGGAGGTTAATGCACTCGTTACTGTTAATGCTGAAGAGTATTATCGGACGATGGTTACCAGCGATTCAAAGTCTTGGAACGTGAGAGACATACACATGGTTGAGGCTTTGAATGCAGTAATGAAATTTTATGGTGACGGTGAAAAAGTAATCATCTGGGAACACAATACGCATGTTGGTGATGCTCGGGCAACCGATATGAAAGATGCTGGAATGGTAAATGTTGGTCAGTTAATTAGGGAACAGAATTACCCTGAGGATGTTTACATTGTTGGCTTTGGGACTAACAGCGGCACAGTAATCGCTTCAACGGAATGGGGAGTAGATTTTCGCGTTACAAATGTCCCCTCTGCACAAATTGGAAGCTGGGAAAACCTTATGCATAAAGCTGGTGCATTTAACCAATACCTCATGTTTAACGATGAAAATCGGGGAGAATTCAGTAAAAGAATTGGTCACCGTGCTATCGGTGTTGTTTATCGACCAGAGCATGAGCAATATGGAAACTATGTGCCATCTGTCATGAGCAGTCGCTACGATGGATTTATTTTTGTAGATAATACACACGCTCTACATCCACTAGAAATGGAAAGTTTTATTTATTAAAAATCACATTACATAAATTCTGAGCTAATCCACAAACTACTGCTTGTAATATATTTTTCAAAAAAGAAAGAAGGCCTTACACCATGACAGTCGGAACACAAGTTAAACAAGCATTAGCAGGATTAAAAAGTGCTCAAGCCAGCTTTGAAACCTTTGCATTAGCAACAGATAATCAAAACGCAAAAAAACTCTATCAGGATGCAGCGCAGCAAACTCAATCTGTCCTTGATAGCCTAGAACCAAGACTTCAAGAAATTCTAGCTGAAGAGCCTCAATATAACCAATAAAAACGAAAGGGTTGGCATCCCTGCCAACTCTTTTCGTTATCCGATTAGAAAGGAAGTATAATTATGACCATTGCTGCAAATGTAAAGCAATGCCTTGCGAATATAAAGGGAATTGAAGCACAGTTATCTTCCCTAGCCTTAAATTCTAATGATAAAGGTGCTCAAGAAATCTTCCATAATACCATGGAAACTATAGCTTCTGTTAAAAAAGATTTACAGACACGTGTTTTGGAACTCGAACGACTTGAACCACAATATAATGGTTGAAAATTCTGAGGTGAATGAATATGCCTAGTTGGATTGATATTGTCATTCGTTCTTTTGTCTTCTTAGCTCTTTTATTTTTTATGACCAAGATACTGGGAAAGAAACAAATCTCTGAGCTTTCCTTCTTTGAGTATGTTTCTGGAATTACAATCGGTAGTATTGCTGGTGAAGCGATAGCAGGTCTTGAAAAAAATATGTATCAAGGAATGTTGGCTATCGTTATTTTTAGCCTTGCAACTCTCTTCGCTGACATTTTAGCATTAAAGAGCAAATCTTTCCGAGACTTCATTGAAGGAAGAGGTACTGTATTTATTAAGGATGGGAAGGTACTCGAGGAGAATTTAAAGAAGGAAAAATACTCCATTGATGAATTATCTGCCCTTCTTAGGCAAAAAGATATCTATCGTGTAGCAGATGTTGAATTTGCGGTGCTGGAGCCTCGAGGTACCTTAAGTGCCTTATTGAAAAAAGAAAATCGTCCATTGACACCTAAAGATTTACAAATGCAGGTACCCACTGAAAAAGAACCACAAACAGTAATCATGGACGGAAGCATTTTAAATGAATCATTGAGGTCTGCAGGAAAAAGCAGAGGATGGTTAGAAACAGAATTGGAAAAGCTTGAACTTACCCTGGACAATGTATTTATCGGACAAGTGGATTCATATGGTGAATTAACCGTAGACATCTATGATGACAAAATACAAGTCCCCTCTCCTACTCAGCGTCCTCTTTTATTAGCCTCACTAAAAAAGGCACAGGCTGATTTAGAAATATTTTCTCTTGAAACAGAAGACGAGGCATCAAAAGCTATGTATAAGAAAAATGCAAAACTCGTACAGGAGACAATTGATAAATTAACACCCTATCTTACAAGCTAATAACTCTTGAGCCTAATCAACGAATAGATTAGGCTCTCATTGATTATGCACTTACTTTTTTTCCATCAAGGATATCACCTTTATGCGACACATAGCTGTGCAGCATCATTCCCGCCATTACTAGTATCATTCCCGTCCATGAAATCATGGATGGAAATGCCGCTTTCAGTAACATTAACTCTCCGATTAGGGCAAATAAAACCTCCATCGATTGTGTTGCTTCCACATTTCCTAGTTTCTGCATATTTCCTCTTACGAGATCGGTTGCCTGGAAAAATAAAATGGTTGCAATTACACCCGAGGTAATAGCTACTAGCCCTGATTGAATCGATTGGCCCATACTTGGTGGACCTACCGTAAACAATCCATAAATCGCAAATATAATCCATAATGGCATGCTGGCAAGTGTCATTCCTAATACGCGTTGAAAAACATCGAGCCTTCCCCCACACACATCCATCATTTTTCTATTCCCTAGAGGGTAAGCAAATGACGCGATTATGACAGGCACTACTCCTAATAAAACTTCGATTGGCGTAAGAGAACTTGCTTGCTCCAATTGCATTAAAATAATACCGAGCAAGATAATTAATGACATAGCCATGCCTTTGAAAGGTATTCTGCCTTTCACCTGGATGGGGCCCTTTTTAGTCATAATGGTTTCAAAAAATAGCGGGGCTAATAACGATCCAGAGATAATGGTTATTTGCCAGGTAGAAGCGATTAACCAGCCAGGTGCATAGGCAGCGGAAAAACAAATTGGTCCGTAAAATAGACCGAAGCCTACAAAGCTCCATAGGAGCCAGGAACGCGGATTATTTTTCATCTCCACCAATAAATGCTTAAGATTTTTCCTCCCATAAACAAGAAGCAATAGCGGTGGAATCATAAAGAAATATCGAAGAGAAGCACTCCATATCCAGCTCCCTCCATCTAACTCCATAGAACGGTTGATGATAAACGTAAATGCAAAAAAGAAGGCAGCTAATATGCCTAATAAAATCGGTCGCATTACCTATATTCCCCTTTAAAATTCATTTCCTTCCAATGAAAATCGTTCACTCCAATGGATGCATTTTTTTATTATATCAAATATCTGAATTATTTGTAATTTCTAAAGGGAGCATAAGACGAAAAAATGACGCATAAATTGTTTCGTCGTTCAAAAAACACGAAACTTCTTGAGAACCTATTCGTATAAGTTGAATGGCAACTAAAATTTGGGTGAGTGAGGTTGATAGTATGTTTGGAAAAGTAGCAGCGGATATATTAGGGTTAAGTGATGTTGGTTCTGTCATTAAACCAGAAAATTATGATAAGGTTGATTCCGATGATTATGTTATGCACGAAGATAACGAAAAGATTTACTTCTTAATCAAATCAAAATCAGATGAATATTGCTTCACCAATAATGCCCTTATTCATCTTGATGGAACAAGTGCTACGAGTAAAAAGAGGATGCTTCATCGTTATAGTTACGCTACAAATAAAATATCCGATGTGAAGCTTGAGACTGCTGGCACTGTCGACCTTGATATTGAAATTAAATTTAAAATTGGCTCACAGCCATTTTCGATTGATATCCATAAAAAACACATTGAAGAAGTTAAAGACTTATACAAGGCGCTCATAAAGATATCAGAACTGACTCATGATAATGAAATTTCTCTTCGTTTTGCCAAGGAAAGCCTTGATATTGCCTCCACTACTTTAGGTCGAGTTAATAGTACAGATAACAACTTAGTCGTACAATTCAAAATGCTAAATCAAGCTGCATTCCAATGGTTAGAGGAAAGCAAAAAGCAATATAGTGTAAAAGACTTTGGCTTTGTATTTGAAAAATACATTAATAACTAGGTAAATAAAAGCTGTGTTAAATTGGGCTGTTGATTTGTGCTCCAGGCGGTTCGGGAAGCCTCCTGCAGGACATTGATTTACTTCCTCGAATCTGCCCACGCACGAAGAAAATGCAATTGCATTTTCGAGGAGTCCTCGCGCCTTCCGCACAAATCAACATAGTTCTTAAATCAACAGTTACTTTAACACAGCCAAATAAAAAAAACAGACCCTTTTGGGTCTGTTTTTTCACATGCTATGTGATTAAGCTTTGTTTACGTTAGCTGCTTGAGGTCCACGAGCGCCTTTTTCAACATCAAAAGTTACTGATTGACCTTCTTCTAGAGTTTTAAAGCCTTCGCCTTGGATTGCTGAAAAGTGAACGAATACATCTTCTCCACCTTCGCGCTCGATAAATCCGAAACCTTTTTCTGCATTAAACCATTTTACTTTACCGTTTTCCATATTTGTTGCCTCCTAGTGTGTAATCCACACATTGTATTACTATTCTTGCTCTTTAAAGATCCAGGCGAAAAGCTGTTACTTATTCTTCCCTTTACTACCGAACAAAAATAATTCTACATAATCATACCAGAGAATGAAAAATTAAGCAAGTTCTCGTCCTTGACTCTTCCACTTTTAACTTGAATAAACACCATATAGAATGGTCAAGTTATTAAAAATGCCACTAGGATAATTCCCCTAGTGACACAAATAAGAACTTAAGCCTTCTTTTCTAATTCCCAGTCGTATAAATCTTCAATTTGGCAATTTAATTCCTTGGAAATCGTCATCGCTGTACTTAGGTTCATCACTTTCTTTGACATATAGCCGTTAAGCTGGTCTAAAGGAATGTGTGTGTTCTTTTCCAAACCTTCAAGATTCATGCTGTTTTTTGATAATAGGGCTTTGAGGTTACTCTTTTTCGCTTTATAAGTTGACAAAATGACACCTCACTTTTTAAATAGTGTAACACAATGGAAATTTAAATGAAAGGAATCTCATATCATCCACTGTTTCAACAGGGTTAATGTCACTGAAAAAGCTTCACTAGACAGTAACAGGCGATGAAATAAAAAGTGTGATATAATTAAATTGATGAAAAAAAGGGGTGTTGATTTGAGAAACTCAAATAACAGGTTCAATAGCGGGCAAACTGTGAAACTAAAGGACACTGGCGAAGAAGTTACCATTCTAAAATGGCAATATGTGAAAAATATGAAAAGATATTCTTACATTGTTAAGGAGCATCCCGGTACATTTTTTTTCGAAGAAGAATTTCAAACTCAATAAATGAATGAAAAAAGACCAAATCCATGGGATTGGTCTTCTTTTATATTTGTTACTGTCTAGCTTCAGCGCCAAGGCGCTTCCACTTTTCTTTTTAGAACTCTGCACTACCTGTGGTTCTTGGGAATGGAATGACATCTCTAATGTTTGACATACCTGTAAGGTACATAATTAAGCGTTCAAAGCCTAGACCGTAGCCTGAGTGTTTTGTACCGCCGTATTTCCTTAATTCTAGGTACCACCAATAATCTTCTTCATTCATACCAAGGTCATTAATTTTCCCTGCAAGAATATCCTCGCGCTCTTCACGCTGGCTTCCTCCGATTAATTCCCCGATTCCTGGTACAAGTAAATCAGTTGCCGCAACTGTTCTATTATCTTCATTCAATCTCATATAGAACGCTTTGATTTCCTTCGGATAATCCGTAACAAAAACAGGTTTTTTGAAAACTTTCTCGCATAAATAGCGCTCATGCTCTGTTTGCAAGTCGAGTCCCCATTCGACTGGGTAGGCAAAAGTTTCGCCTGACTCCATTAAAATATTAATTGCTTCCGTATAAGTCACACGTCCAAAACTTGAAGTATGAGCATTGTTAAGGCGATCTAATAAACCTTTTTCAATAAAGCTGTTAAAGAAGTTCATTTCCTCCGGCGCTTGTTCAAGGACATAGCCAATTACATTCTTAACCATATCTTCAGCAAGGTCCATGATATCTGGAAGCTCTGCAAATGCCAATTCCGGTTCAATCATCCAGAACTCGGCTGCGTGTCTCGCAGTATTGGAGTTCTCCGCTCTAAAGGTTGGACCAAATGTATAAACATTGCGGAACGCCAAGGCAAAAGCCTCCGCAGATAATTGGCCGCTAACAGTCAGGTTGGTTTCTTTATTAAAGAAATCCTTTGACAAATCCGTTTTACCTTCTTCATTTTTAGGAGGGTTATCGATATCAAGAGTGGTAACTCGGAACATCTCACCTGCACCCTCTGTGTCACTTCCTGTGATAATTGGTGAATGAACGTATACAAATCCTTTATCTTGGAAGAATTTGTGAATCGCATACGAAGCTAAAGACCTAACACGAAAAACAGCTGAAAAAGTATTGGTGCGGGGTCTTAAATGAGAAATAGTTCTTAAGTATTCAAATGAATGTTTTTTCTTTTGTAAAGGATAATCACTATTTGAAAGTCCTTCAATGGAAATATTTGTTGCTTTGATCTCAAAGGGCTGTTTTGCTTGAGGAGTATGAATGAAATCTCCTGCTACTCTAATTGATGAACTTATTGAGAGCTTTGCAATCTCTTTAAAGTTCTCTAATTGCTCATCAAATACGATTTGAACTCCTTTAAAGAAGCTTCCATCATTCAATTCAATGAAACCAAAGGTTTTTGAATCACGAATCGTGCGAATCCAACCAGATAACTCTACCTTCTGGTCAATGTAACTCTCTGTATTTCTGTACAAATCCTTAATTAAGGCTTGTTTCATTTTTTACAACCTCCAACTCTTATGTAAAAATAAAAATCCTCCCGTCACAAGGGACTAGAAGGTAAGTTTCCACAGTATCATTGTTATATCCCTTCAATATTATATTAAACTCCTGCCAAATAAGCAATATTCAACAAATTTTCCTGTAATCTTTTGGATATTTTTCAGAATATTTGCAGGATTTTTTCAACCTTTAGTCGAATTTATTAAGAAATGTTCGATTCTTGTTAAAAGGAGTGTTGATTGTGGATAAAGTTACTTGTATTGCTTTTCTCCTGTATCATTCTTCTAAGAGTCAAGACATCCGAGAAAAAGCCATTCAATTACTGAATGGCGATGTATCTATTAGAGAATTAAAAAGAAATACTGCTATCCATGCCCATTTAGTAATGGCAGAATCTACATTAAGGAAGAAAACAATAAATAAACTTCAGGTACAGAAGTTTGCCGAGGAATTTTTGTTACTTGAGGTCTAGGCTTCCTTCGGGAAGTTTTTTTCATAAACGAAAATTTCCTTGCCATTTTCACTTAAAGCTGTTTTAATATAAAGAAACCCCAATGAATCCCAAAACTGTTTCGCCTTTACATTTTCTCTGATGACTCCAATGCGAGTCCGTACTAAACCTCTTTTACGTATATCACTTTCATAAAGAGCATATGCCTGTGTACCAAAACCAAATCCTTGGTAATCACCATGAATCATTAGAAGTCCCAGCCACGGGCTTTGGTCTTTTGGATTTTCCATTAAGTAATCCATAACCCCAATATAGGTATCATCCAGCTTGATAAAAACACTTGTAGTGACAGGGTTCAAAAACTCTTCTTCGATTTCTTCAAGTTCCCTTTGGTCACGACCATTTTCAACAACATTATAATATGGATTTGAATTTATAATTTCAAGCGCAATATAAAGCGTTTCTTTTGTTATCTCTTCAAAATGCACTGACATGATTTCCCTCCTGTTCCAAACGATAAAACAATTATAACAATGACCTTAAATGGCTTACAAATTTAAATGAAAAAGGTGATATTATGCTCCAAGTAAATGTAAAAGTAACATATAAAGGAAAAAACTATTTAACAAATGTATTAGCAAACCCAAACACTTCCGAAGAAGAAATTTACCGTCTTGCTTATGAACAGGTTCAAAAGCAATGGCAAGATAACTAAAACAGCGTCCTAACTCTGGACGCTGTTTTTTTGTTCTTTATTCTACATTGTATAATGTTTCCGCTACATCCTTCATTAACGGGCTCATGCCATTTGTTATAAACATATGGAGCCTGTGCATCGCACGAGTGCAGACGGTATAAAATAATTTCCGTTCACTTTCATTTCTATAATGAGAACTGTCATAAAGAATAACGGCATCAAATTCGATTCCTTTTGCTAAATACGACGGTATTACCAAGATGCCTTTTTCATAAGCGATAGTAGCCTTCTCAATTAAATGTAAAGGTAGTTCATCCTTAAGTGCATTATATACGGTTTTACTCTCTGCAGCCGTCCTGCAAATAACCGCTATCGTTCTATGCCCTTCATTAAAAAACTCATTTATTTTATCTAGAATGAACCCATTTAATAGGTGTGGATCAGCTTTTTTTATTGTTGGTTTTTTACCATGTCGATTAAAGGGTTCGATTCTCTCTCCACCGTCAATCAAGGAACTGGTGAAATCTACAATTTCCTTAGTAGAACGATAGGTTTTTGTCAAAATAATCTTCTCGATGTCATCTCCCTTTTCTTCATAATCCGATATAACTGTAGGTGACCCTGTCGCACCTGAGAAGATTGCTTGATTGAAGTCGCCAAGAAGTGTCATTTTACTATAGGGAAAAAGCCTTTCAATTAACGCAAACTGAAACGGTGAATAGTCCTGTGCTTCATCAATGAAAATATGACGTATACCTGTTGTTGATTTTCTGCCTTTCAGTAAATCCTGTAAGTAGACAAAAGGAGTTGCATCCTCATAGGCAATTTTAAAGTTTGCAACCTGTTCAACAGTCTGCAAACATATTTGTTTCCAGTCATCAAAAAGGACTTCTTTATTATCAGCCCCTCTTTTAAATAGCTGACTATACAATCCCTGCATATCGATAAAATTTAATCTTTTTACTCGAGCAAATAATGGTCTAAATTTTTGTTTCACGACTTTTTCAGCAAGAATCTTTTGTTCCAGTTCAAAATCATCAAAACTCTTATCAGTAAAACGCTCTTTATCCTGCAGTTCCTGGTATACCTCTAAATAATCCTCTTTTTCAAGAAATTGAATTTCTTCCTCAACCCAGCTTTTTGAACGTTCCTGTTTGACTCTTCTTTTTAACTCTCTTAATAGCCAATCCTTTACCATTTCCAGTCGATTAGGAATGGTAAAACTATTATCTAACGAATAAAAGTAATCATAGATCGCTTCCTTAGAGAAGACAATCTCGCCTCGGAAAATTAAATCTTTAAAAAGCAGACCTTTTCTAGATAAATCAATTACATACAGATCAATAATTTGTTTAAACGCTAGGCTTGATTTATAGCGGATTCCTTTAACCCTGGCTTGATAATCTGAATGTCCCTCCTTGTTGTTAAGTAAAAATTCCATCTGGTCAAAAGGGTCCTCAACTTGGAATTGATTCCCGATTCGATTATTTAAATATTCCATAAAGGTAGCCTGCTCCATGTTCTCTTCACCCAGTTCAGGGAGTACTGTCGATACGTAGGAGTTAAACAATGGGTTCGGTGAGAACAGCATAATATTCTCAGACTTCAACGTTTCACGATACCGGTAGAGCAAATAGGCAACACGTTGTAGAGCAGCAGATGTTTTACCACTTCCTGCTACCCCTTGAACGATAAGGAGTTTACTTTTCTCATTCCGAATGATTAAATTTTGTTCTCTCTGAATCGTAGCTACAATACTTTTCATTTGTGCATTAGCGTTATTTCCAAGGACCTCTTGAAGCATTTCATCCCCAATGGTTACTCCTGTATCAAACATGGCCTTTATATTGGCAGCTCGAATGATAAATTGTCTTTTTAGATTCATCTCCCCTTCAATCTTACCGTCCATTGTTTGATAAGAAGCTGGGCCCGGGGCAAAATCGTAATAAAGGCTGGAAATAGGTGCTCGCCAATCATAAATTAAAAAATTCTCATCATTCTCATCCATAAGTGAAGCAATTCCGAGATACACATGGTCAACGTTGTTCTCCCCCGTCTCCAAAAAATTAATCCGTCCAAAATAAGGGGAATAACTTAAGCGTTCAAGGATACGGAGCTGTTTATCCATTTGTTTATACGTCCGTTCCCGCTCTGATAACAATTCTGCCTGTTGTTTTATACTGGCTGCCGTTTCGATAACATCATCCGGCTCATCCATATTAACCGTTACATCTTCCCAAAAGGTCTTTCGAAGCTCTAGTACATCCGAACTAACTCCTCCAGTATTTTGCTGGAGTTTTTGCTTTTTCTTATCAATTTCCTTAATTACTGTACTTACTCGTTCCTGCTCCAATTGTAAGTCCCTATTTAAGGTTTCGCTCATTTGACCACTCTCCAGACAAATTTTCTTCCCATATATATTTGACAACCATACCCTTGATGTGCTAATATACTATTAGGGAATTTTTATTCTATATATAATTGTATTTCAAGACCAAAATTAATATTATCACGATTACTTATTGATTTCAATATATATCCTGCGCCCTGAAGGCGTTTTTTTTTATGACTAATCTCGATTACTCACTATTTCAGCTACCTTTTCAACCCCAAAATTCTCTAATTCAACAGTTCTTCTCTTTCCATAAACCCAATCTCTAAATTGTCCATATAGCAATATCATTAATATACGTATAGAAAAATAGTCTACACCATTAAATTTAACCTTTGATAGATTAAATTTTTTAAAAAACTGATCTAACCCAATACTCATTACCAAAACCCTTAGGTTTGCACTCCAATTATTCTCTTTCAAGAAGGATATAGTTGAAAAAAGAGCTAAGGAAATTGCATACAAAGGGACGATAATAAAATGCTCTGTCCATGAATGATACTTTCCAAATCCGAAACGAATCTTACGGGTTGACGCAAAGAGAAATAACAAATTTGCTTCTGTTACCATAATCATTAAGAATAGCGAAATAAAGCGAATGACCGGATTTTTCTTACTTAAAAATAAATTCCACCAATCACTGATGTTAAAGTAGATTGGAATCAAAATTAAGGTGTATCCGGTTTTCCACCAATAATGTTTATATACTTTTAACCTTAAAAATAAGAGTTCCACCAGTGTAAAATATATGCCGCCAAGTAATTTCCATACCCATCCTAATTTCGAAGCAGTTAAGAATAGGGCCGTAAATGGGACAAAAATGGCTTGTGATAATATAGCACCAAAAATATTATCAAAAAAGTCATATTTCATCACTTTTGGTTTATATTTATAAGCTTTAAAAAGATTTAATACAAAAAACTCCAGTAGATAAGCAAAACCGATATTTGACATTAAGAGAGTAAATAAATGCTTTTTATTCCTAGATTTATAAAAAGAAACACCTAGAAGAGTTGTGTGGATAAGGAACAAGATAATAAAAGGTATTTTATTACGTTTGGAATTCTTCATACACATATCCCATTTCATTAAGCAGTATTATTGGTAGTATTTGAATTTCCACCCGTTTCATTCCAACATTTCGTCTATAACATAGTAAAAG
>NZ_NPDD01000222.1 GCF_002272245.1 Bacillus sp. 7884-1
GGAAAAAGCAAATAATATCTGGATTTATAAGTCGAAATCAGTGCAAATGAGAAATTCACTGCCTTATAATTAGGATAATAAAATCTATTAAATAAGGGGTAATAAATAAATGAATGATCATACTAAAAATGAAATAAAAAGCTGGACGAAGTCCATTTGTATTGCATTAGGAGTGGCATTTGTCGTTAGATCGTTTATTTTTGCTCCCTATATTGTAGAGGGTGCTTCGATGGAGCCCACATTACATAATAAAGAAAAAATCTTCGTGAATAAATTTACTTTAACGGACAATTTTAAAAGAGGAGAAATTGTCATTATTAAAGGTGAAGAAGAAAATTATGTGAAGAGGATTATTGGTATACCAGGAGATACGATTGAAATGAAAAAGGATCAACTTTTGATTAATGGTGTACATTTCAAGGAATCATATCTATCTCAAAATCGTAAACTAGCTGAACAAATGGGTAGTCTGTTAACAGGTGACTTTGGACCAGAAATTGTACCTAAGAACTATTATTTTGTTATGGGGGATAACAGATTACATAGTATGGATAGTCGGAATGGTTTGGGTTATATCCAAAAAGAAACGATTGTTGGAAAACCTGAATTTGTATTTCTGCCATTCACCCAAATAAGGAATATTAAGTAATGAAAATGTTTAGGTGACATATAAAATGACGTGTGTTTGGCACACGTCATTTTGTTATAGATAATGCCGTAACTGCTCAACCTGTCTTCGACTTGTATCAATGACTTCTTCCGCAAGCTGCCTGCTTTCAGGATCAAGGTCGCCCCTAACAAGTTCCTCAGAATATTGAACTCCATAATGATCTAAGCCTTTCAAAGCGTCCTCAATCATTTCATTTGTATCATTCGGTAGCATGGCCTTGTGCATAAAGCTATGCATCGAGCCTGAGAATCCTTCACCGTCCGCAGGAATGCCGCCTAAATTTTGAATTCTCACGGCCAGTTTCTGTGCATTCAGCTTTACTTCCTGCTGCATGAATTGAAAGACTCGCTTTAATTCTTCATCCTCAACCTTGTGTATATAATGTTCAAAAGACCGTATGCCCATATATGTTCCTCTTAATAAAGTATTTAATTCCTCAATAATGACCTCATTTGACATTCTCACACTTCCTTTCATTCTATTTTGACACGATGGTAGGATATTTTATTCGAGATATGGTCGTAATTCATCCATATTGAATGAAAAAGGAATCTTACGCAATCGATTATGGGATTGCTTCGTCTAATGGGAAAAGGACCAAAGCTTGTCCTTTTGTTTATTTTTTAAAGACGTGTTGTCCAATTACCAGTGTGGTTGCTCTCGAATCGAGCCATCGGCTGGTTGCGGTAGTGGGATTGTAGAAAAATACGGCTCCTGTGGCTAATTGTCTTTTATCAGTAAGAGCAGCTTTTACAGCTTGTATCGATTCTTCATCGGCGGGTTTATCTATTTGACCATTTTTCACAGGTTGAAATTGACCAGGGGCATATATCACATCCTTAATAGTGTCGGGAAATTGAGGGCTTTCGACTCTGTTCAGTACTACACAAGCTACTGCAATTTTCCCCTCTAATGGTTCTGTTTGTGCCTCAGCTCTTACCAATCTTGCTAGTAAATCTATTTCAGCATCTGAGAGATTGGTGTTCACAGGCTCTTTTTGGATGGTTTCCTTGGGTCTAGTAGAGTTAGTAGGAGTATTGATTTTTTGACCTATGTAAATTAGATTTAAGTTTGAAATTTGTGGATTCGCATCCGCTAGTTCTTGTAAGGTTAACTGATGATCTCTTGCTATACTCGACATGGTGTCTCCGGGCTTTACGTCATAAGCAAAAGCAGGAGAAGCAAATAATAGTGAGACAGTCAAAGTAAGTAACGAAATAAGCTTTTTCATAATTTTAGTCCTCCAAGTTGGTTTAATGTATATAAATCTATTACTATGAAGTGAAAAAATAGAATAGTATTACAGTTAAGTTACATGGATAAGACAATTAAAAGTCTATTGATGTGAGGAAATACCAGATTGATAGATTGTGGACTGGAATTCAACAAGATCGTAGGGAGGGAAACGGTTTACGAAGCCAAACTCTCGAGAGGCAAAGCGGTTGTCAAGAAACAAACAAAAACCATGTGAATCTTTTATATTAAAGTTACAAAGGATAATTTTAGTGATCATGTGGCCAAAGCAAATAAGTTTGTTTCCTGTATTTCTATTGTTACTATTGAAATATACCCTTTAAAAAAGAAAGGATTAATGTAAATAATGGGAACTATTAATATACCTGTATCAGTCTTAAATCTCGCCCCAATCCGTGAAGGAAAGAATTCGCAACAAGCGATTGAGGAAATGCTGAATCTTGCTCAAGCAACGGAAGCAATGGGCTACCAGCGCTACTGGATTGCCGAGCACCACAACACTCCGACACTTGTAAGTTCTGCAACACCGATATTAATCAAACATACCTTGGAGCATACCAAAACAATCAAGGTTGGTTCTGGCGGAATTATGCTGCCAAACCATTCGCCGTTGGTCGTAGCGGAACAATTCGGTACAATGGCAACGATTTATCCAAATCGAGTTGAACTTGGACTTGGACGCGCACCTGGAACCGATATGATGACTGCCAGTGCATTGAGACGTTCAAAAAATGATTCAGTTTATACCTTCCCTGAGGATGTTCAGGCATTACTTACCTATTTTGGACCGGAAGAGCACCAAGGATATGTAAGAGCCTATCCAGGTTTAGAAACCAATGTACCAATTTATATTCTGGGTTCTTCCACAGATTCGGCTTATTTAGCGGCAAGCTTAGGTCTGCCATATGTATTTGCTTCACACTTTGCACCTAAATTCATGGGAGAAGCCATTTCGATTTATAGGGAGAGGTTCCAGCCTTCTGAGTATTTGGATAAACCATATATGATGGTATGTCTAAATGTCATTGCAGCAGAAAGCGATGAAGAAGCGAAATACCAACAAACCACCATGCAGCAGTTTTTCCTAAATGTTGTCCGTGGTTCACGTAATCCATTACAGCCGCCAGTTAAAAGTATGGATGGTATTTGGAACCCAATGGAGGAGGAAATGGCGAAGTCTATGTCCAGCGTGACTTTGTTAGGAAGTAAAGAAACAATTCGTCAGCAGCTAACTAGCTTCCAAAACCGTTATGCTGTGGATGAAATCATGGCAGTGTCTTACATTTATGATCCGGAAAAACAAAAACGTTCTTATGAAATATTTAAAGAAGTGGTAGAAGGCAAGTAGTTTCATTACATTCCAAGGTTGATTGTGCCCGAATCTTGGCTGGGCGACTATTTGGGGCACAATCATGAAATAGTGAAAAAATGGCGTTTGAATCTACGTCATTTTTTCACTATTTTTTTGGAAAAAACCATTCATTCACGTCACCATCCATTGTCTCATAGGATACATTAACAAATGCGGGGTGATTTGGGTGAATATTTGGGTGAAAGCAGGTATTTTACTATATCTTTCACTACTGTTTTTCGGGAGTTTCATAGCTATTGGTGTAGTTTGGACAGGAACACTAGACGACAAATTCCCCTTTATTGATGACATCAAAATTTTCTTGTATTATTTCTTCGCTGGATCTATCGGGGGTTCCCTGCGGCATTTGTACATGTTCTGTTCCCACTATATGAAAGATGAATTGAATGACTATCGACTATGGATTATGTACATCTTCTATCCAATATTCGCGACCGGAACAGCGATAGTGGCAGTTACCTTAATTCAAAGTGGAATCTTACTAATCGAATTCGTCGACTTCGAAGATACCCCTTATGCACAAATTAGCTTTGCTTTCTTCGTTGGATTTGGATTCAACCGCTTCGTAAACAAACTAAACGCACTGTCAAAAGACATATTCAAAACCAATCAGCAGCAAACAATAAACACCGAAGAAAATAACGACAATAGCCAGAGTCCTAGTAAATAAGGGCTTCTGGCTGGTTTTGTTTTACGGTGACATTTATGGTGACAGGCACCATTTATACATTTTCACCTATTTATGCAACTTTTTGTGTATATGAAAATAATTTTCTACGTATATGTTTTATTTATTAACATACATATTAACGATTTTCGTAAATAAAGGAGATGGTAACTTTTGTGGAATTATCAAGGGTATCAGAATGGGCCGCTAAATCTATATAGTTACTATGTGGGCTATAATCCCCCGACTTCGGTGAATCCATTTCCAAGGTTTCCGAGTATTCATAGTTCAGCATTCTTAAGTCCCTTTACGTTTGTGGTAGGGGATGTTACCATTCAGGAAAATACTTATGTTGGACCGTTTGTAAGTATCCGAGCTGATGAAGGGACTCCATTTTATATTGGAAGGAATAGTAACCTTCAGGATGGTGTCATTCTTCATGGCATAAAAAATAAATATTTTGAAAAGGACAACAAGAAGTACTCCATTTATATCGGGAACCATGTTTCTTGTGCTCATGGTGCTTTGGTACATGGTCCCTGCCGGGTGGATGACGAAGTTTTTATAGGATTTAAAGCAATTGTTTATAATGCAATCATTGGAGGAGGATGCTTTATTTCTTCTGGTGCGGCGGTTACCAATGGAGTGGTACTTAAACCAAATAGCTTTGTTCCACCTGGCGCAAATGTCGATACACAGGAAAAAGCAAATGTATTAGCCACAGTACCAGGAACAGAAGAGGAATTTGCTAAAGAGGTACAGCGGGTTAATTCAGAATTCCCTTCAGCCTATTCCTTGTATTTCGGAAAAAATAAATGTTCATGCGGTCTAGCTTGTTAGATACAGCAAGGAAAAATGGTTATTCTCTAAAAGTGTTTCCAAGGATGACCTTTGCAATTATCCATAAAAGGGGGAACTGAAATGAACTATCGAATTATCGAATTATCGAAAAAGAAGCCTTTCATCTAGTAGGAATCAAAAGAGAGTTCCTATCATATTCAATGGCGTAAATCCGGAAATTGCAGCGATGTGGCAAAGTTTAGATATGGAGAAAATTAACACGCTTAAGCAACTTTCAAATGTCGAGCCAATTGAACTGCTTAGTGCATCGACGAATTTTTCAGAAGGGAGAATGGAGGGAAAAGGGGAGTTAGATCACTATATCGGTGTGGCAACCACTAAGGAAAGCCCTGCGGATCTAAGCCTTGTGTAACAAAATTGAAATATAATCGCCAAAAAGCCCTCAGTTACACACTGAAGGGCTATTTTTGTCAGAAACCGTTCACAATATAGACATATATTTTCATAATCTTCAAAATACATTTCGACATTAATTGGAAGTTTTCTAGTAAAATTCTAATCCAAGTATACTTTAAAATGCAATTTACAGTGAATTTTGTAGGAATTAGTTTGAAACAGTCGACTTTTTTGATTTTTCAATAAATAATTTGTTTGCTAAAATGAAAATACAATCACAAAAAATATAGAAAATAAGAATTTTATAGATAATAATTAGTAGAATTGTGTAGAAGTATTTTTGGGAGGGCTCCAATTGTAGTAATAAATAGGAGGGCTTTTTATGTATTTCAAAGTTAGTTTTTGGAGAAGATTAACGAAAAAGCAGAAGTTAAGATTACTAAGACAAAAAGCTCACGTGAATTTAATTAGTAAAGATTTTATTGCATAAGAGAATATATCTTAAGCAAGTTTGTAATTAGACTTAGAATAAATATAGATTTAACAAAACACCCCCCAAATGGTCGGTGTTTCTTGTTGTGCCGAATACATCTTGGGCATATATTAGGATTTTAAGGGTTGCTTGACCGCAATACAAAAAACATGTTACTATAAGGTCACTTGATAAACATGTGACCTTTTGATCACATGTTTTTAGTAATCATCTAACCTTGATGAAAGGGTTGTTGGAATGGATGAAGAACTTTCAACCGTATTTAAAGCATTGGGACATCCAATCAGAAGGCAAATACTCGATATCCTTAAGCAATCGCCAAGAACCACTGGTGAACTAGACGAATATTTTCCAGAAGTCACTAGGTATGCGATTATGAAGCACTTAAAGATCTTAGAGGAAGGCAATTTGGTGGTAGTAAGACGTGAAGGTAAGTTTAAACGTAACTTTCTTAACGCGGTACCTCTCCAGGAAATGCATAAACGCTGGGTAGGGAAATATATGCAATCAACGGAGAGCTCCCTCTTAAACTTACGTTCGGCAGTTAAACAAAAAGGAGAAATTGATAAAATGAGTGAATTTCGTATTGAACAGGAAATATTCATTGATGCACCACGTGCAGAGGTTTTTAAAGCGTTAACGGATAATGTGGAGGATTGGTGGGAATTTCGTATCGCTCCAAAAGGAGTAACCTCTCACCTTTCATTGGAACCCGTTCCAGGTGGACAATTTATTGAAAAATGGGACGAAAATGATGGAGCCATTTGGGGAAATGTTTATTTTGTAAACGCTCCTGAAGAAATTCGCCTTTTCGGACATCTCGGCATGCAAGGCGCAGTTAACAGTGCCTATACCTATCGTCTTTTAGAAAAAGAAGGAGGAACGCTGCTTCAGCTTTCTCATACTGCCTCAGGTGTTATTCTTGAACAATGGGAACAAGAGCACTCAAAAGGCTGGGAATATCTTCTTGGAACATTGCTTAAAAATTACGTAGAAAATAAAGTGGAGTAAATTGAGATGGTGGATGTAGTAACAGAAATAATTATTAGCTGTCCTATTTCACAAGTATCAGAATATGCTTCAAACCCTAATAATGCTCCAGAATGGTATGTAAATATCAATTCAGCGGAGTGGAGATCCCCAAAACCACTCTCGATAGGTTCTAAAATTGCATTTAAAGCAAAGTTTCTTGGTCGAGAACTTGCTTATGTGTATGAAATTGTTGAACTCATTCCAAGAAAGAAACTAGTGATGAAAACAGCTCAAGGACCTTTTCCGATGAAGACAATCTATACATGGGAAGAGATGGATGCAAATCAAACGAAAATGACCTTGAGAAATAAAGGGAATCCGACTGGTTTTAGTAAGTTAATCTCTCCTTTCATGACAACAATGATGAGGAAAGCAAATATGAAGGATTTAAAAAAGATTAAAGAAGTCCTTGAAAATAATTTATAAAATACAAAAAACACCGTCCAAAATGAGCGGTGTTTTTCGTATTATCCAATTAATATTTTCTCTTCTGCATATTTAACCTTAGCTTCTTTTCGAGGATTCAATAGAGCAAATGCCATAGTTAAGGGGCCAAGTCTTCCTATAAACATCATGAGGGTTATCAAAACCCTTCCGAATGGGGATAGTTCTGGTGTGAAATTTGCCGACAATCCCACCGTTCCAAAGGCTGAAATGGTTTCAAATAGGAGTTTACTCATATCAGCTTTTTCAGTAAAAGTGAGTAAAAAGAAGATTATAAAGATAAAAAATATAGCTGCTACTACGATTGATAAAGATTTATTCACCAATTCCCATGATATTCTTCTTTTAAACAGGTTTACGTTGTTTCGATTTGTCACGACTGCCCAAAAAGCAAGAATTATTATGGCAAAGGTTGTTACTTTAATTCCTCCACCAGTTGATCCAGAAGATGCTCCTATAAACATGAGGGCCATCATAAAAACTAGAGATGAAAGATTCATGGCCCCAATATCAATCGTATTAAAACCAGCAGTCCTAGTTACGACTCCTTGAAAATAGGAAGCCCAAAGCTTATCTTCAAACGCAAGGTTTCCAATGGTTGCAGAATTACTATATTCGGAAATTAAAATAATAAAAAATCCTACAATGTTTAAAAAGAGGGACATAAGCAGTGCCACTTTAGAGTGCAAGGATAGTTTACGAAAAGATTTCTTAGCCCATAAATCCAGAATAACCGTAAAACCAATACCTCCGGTAATGAAAAGCGAAGTGATGGCGATGTTTACCGTAGGGTCACCAACCCATTTACTTAGATTATCAGGTTCTAGTCCAAAACCAGCATTATTAAATGCGGATATCGAATGGAAGATTCCATAATAAATGGCTTTCCCAAGTGGCATTTCAAAAGACCAGCGAATCGCTAAAGCAGCAGCTCCCAGCAATTCAACGATAAATGTAATAAGAATGATCCGCTTTACTAAGCTGACAACACCCGCAAGAGAAAATACGTTTAAAGAATCTTGCAGCAATAAGCGTTCCTTTAATCCAATTTTTTTTCCTAAAATAATGAACATAAATATACCTGTCGTCATAAAACCCCAGCCGCCAATCTGAATCAAGCTGAGGAGAACAATTTCACCAAACAAAGTAAAGGTTGTTCCTGTATCAACAACAGCCAAACCGGTTACACAAACGGCTGAGGTTGCCTCGAATAAAGCATCAATAAAGTTTAGTCCACGACCCTCTTCATAAGTAGCAATCGGCAGCATAAATAGAAAAGTACCCAATAATATTAGAGCTCCGAAGCCCAATACAAGTATTTGCGCAGGATGCAATTTTACCAAATTCCCTTTTCTTTTATAATATTTCACTTTTTTGGTCTCCCTCTATTATCAATAGTCAAGTCCTGATGTTGATAATAATACCAAAAAGACTACTGAGCTGATAGTAACTTTCGGAGGTACTTTTTACGTGAAAAACAAGTGTCTTTATTTTGGTTACACTTCAGAAATCTTGGTATGATATTTACAATAGATTTAAAAAGTAAAAATGGAGGCAATAAAATGTACAGCTTTAAGAATGATTACAGTGAAGGTGCACATCCAAGAATCTTGAATGCATTAATAGAAACCAACCTTGTACAAGATGAAGGGTACGGGGAGGATCGATATTCGAAGGAAGCAATTGAACTAATAAAGGAGAAAATTGAAAGTAATAATGTAGATATTCATTTCATATCAGGCGGTACCCAAACAAATCTTATTGCGATTTCAGCTTTCCTTAGACCACATGAAGCCGCAATTGCGGTTAGCAGTGGACATATTCTCGGGCATGAAACAGGAGCCATTGAGGCAACTGGTCATAAAATACTTTCTGTTGAGGGGGAAAATGGTAAACTTTCACCATCCGATTTGCAGGTCGTACTTGACGGTCACCCGGATGAGCATATGGTGAAGCCTATGCTAGTATACATATCAAATTCTACTGAGATTGGATCCATTTATTCCAAAAGTGAACTTCAGGATTTACATGATTTCTGCCAACATAATCAACTAATTTTGTATATGGATGGTGCGAGACTTGGTTCGGCATTGTGTTCCGAGGAAAATGATCTAGAATTGAGTGATCTTCCTAAACTAGTAGATGCGTTCTATATTGGCGGAACGAAGAATGGGGCATTGATTGGTGAAGCATTAGTGATTTGTCGTGATACTTTAAAAGAGGATTTTCGTTATCATATTAAGCAAAAAGGCGCACTTCTAGCAAAAGGAAGGCTGATGGGCATACAGTTTCTTGAACTTTTCCGTGATAATTTGTTCTTTGAATTGGCATATCATGCGAATAAGATGGCCGGCTTGATAAGAGATGAGCTCAACAACGCGAATGTCACGTTTTTGACCCACTCACTATCTAATCAACTTTTCCCGATACTGCCGAATTCTATCATCACCGAGCTGCAAAAAAACTATGCTTTTCATATTTGGGAGAAGGTAGATTCTGATTCATCTGCTATTCGAATTGTAACATCGTGGGCAACAAAAGAGGCAGAGGTAAATAGTCTTACAGAGGATTTGAAAAAGTTCTTATAGCTTTGGATAAAAAGGATACAAAAGGTGATAGTCAGCCTGATGTATCTTTTTTTTGTTGAGTAAATCATTTAAAATAAAGTGAGAATTTTATTGACTAAAGGGAAGAATTTTAATGAGCCCAAAGTACCGTTATAATAATATTGGAGGTGTGAATGATGGGTTTTTTAGACAAACTATTTGGGAATCAAACAAAGGAGGAAAAGACGATGACAAATGAAAAAGTGAAAATTGGAATTATATTAGGCAGCACACGTCAAGGGCGCGTTAGTCCTCAAGTAGGGGAATGGGTAAAAGGAATTGCCGACAAACGAACGGACGCCAATTATGAAATTGTCGATATTGCTGATTTTAATTTACCCTTTTTAGGAACTACCGATGGATCAGAACCAGGAATTGGTGCTTGGAATGGGAAACTTGCTGAACTAGATGGATTTGTATTCATCGTTCAAGAATACAATCACAGTATTACAGCTGCTTTAAAAAATGCTCTTGATTTTGCTCGTGAAGCTTGGAACGACAAAGCAGCAGGTATCGTAAGTTACGGTTCTACCGGCGGGGCACGTGCAGCTGAGCATTTACGTGGAATCTGCGGTGAATTGAAAATTGCTGACGTTCGTACGCATCCAACATTGAGCTTATTTACCGACTTTGTGAATGGGTCTGAATTCAAACCACAAGATTTACATCTTAATAATGTAAATGCCATGCTTGGTGAAGTGGAGCAATGGAGTAGAGCATTAAAAACTGTACGATAATACTGAAGTACTAGCGTATTGGTCAAATAAATAATGCAGAGGATTTCATATTTTGAAGTCCGCTTTTTTTGTATGTGAATAAAGGAAATTTTGTTATCAATTTGAAAAAATAACAAAGTTCATTCATACTTGGATATAAATACTTATGAAAAGAAGGGTTCCGTTCCATGCATATGAATGATTTACATAAATGGGTGTCCAAACTTGGACTTTCTCCACATCCTGAAGGTGGGTATTACAAAGAAACTTTTAAGTCAGAAGAACATATTAGTGACAACGAATTATCCGTAAATTACGAGGGTAAACGTAAGCTATATACGAGTATTTATTTTCTTTTAACCTCAGATGATGTGTCCCATTTTCACCGTCTTAAATCAGATGAACTTTGGTACTATCACGGTGGCAGTTCTTTAAGTATTCATATAATTGATGAAACAGGAAAATATCAGGAAATAAAGCTGGGAATGAATCTTGATGCTGGAGAAGTACTACAATTCTTAGTGAAGAAGAATTCTATATTTGGTTCCTCTGTATCAGAAATGGATACATGTTCACTGGTGGGATGTATGGTTTCCCCTGGCTTTGAATTTCAAGACTTTGAACTATTTACACAGGAAGAGCTTTTGCAAATATATCCGCAACATAAAGAAATAATCTTGAAATTAGCCTACCAACAGTTGCCAAGTTCGTCGGAATAAATATCGAGGAGTATAAATGTGGCTTTTAGAAATAGGTTGAATTTATTTAGGATTGATTACATAAAAGTACAAATCGGAATCAAGATGGCGATTCTAAACATGAACTCGCGCATGAAACATCCTCCCTTCCAAATTCATCCTAGTTACATTCAGTATAGGAGAGAAATGTTAAGAGTCAGTTGTTGAATTGTAAATTTTTTGTCAATAATAGATAAATCACCATGCATTAATTTAAAAACTAGCGATCTATTTGACCGAACTCCTTGTAAATTTCCCCATTGACCATGTCAATGGGTTTTTTTATTATTACAATTTCTAGCAGGATATCCCATAGAATCCTTTTCTATATGAAGTAAATAATAACGGTAGATTATTTAAGAAAATGGGTGAAAGTGTAAAATGGGTGAAAAAGCAATGAAGGGTAAACGGAAAGGATTGTCTGCGTGGCAGCTAACGATGATGGCGTTAGGAAGCGTAATAGGGGGTTCTTTTTTCCTCGGATCGTCAGTTGCGATAAATGCAGCAGGTCCCTCGATATTACTGTCGTATATTTTAGCTGGGGGACTTGTATACCTGATCCTTTTCGCCTTGTCTGAGATGACGGTAGGAAATCCAACAGTCGGATCTTTTAGTACTTTTGCAGCACGCGAACTAGGACAGGGAACTGGATTTGTTGTAGGATGGCTATATTGGACAGGTACCATTCTATCGATGTCGAGTGAAGCTACAGCGATATCATTATTAATTCGTGAATGGTACCCAAATGTATCAATTGCCTGGGTAGGTGGTTCGATAATTGTCGCTGTTACACTATTGAATTTACTAGGGGCCGATAAGATAGGTAAGCTTGCAAGCGGCCTATCGGCAGTGAAAATTTTCGCGATTATCTTTTTTATCCTCACTGCTTTGGTGTTAATTTTAGGATTTATGCCAGGGACACCTGCGATTGGTACTGGAGAGTTAGCAAGAGAACCAATAATGCCAGGCGGGATCCAGGGCATTGCCGGAAGTATGCTGCTGGTGGTTTTTGCGTATGCAGGCTTTGAAATCATTGGCTTAGCCGCAACTGAAACGGAAAACCCAACTGAAACAATTCCCGATTCGCTATACGGTGTTTTCACTTGTCGGATTGTATATTTTGTATGCAGCAGTCCTCCTTCCACTTATTCCTACAGCAGACCTTAGCGAAAATGTTAGCCCGATGGTGGCTTCATTAAATAGATGGGGAATTGGCTGGGCGGGGACTGCGCTTAATTTAGTGTTAATTTCAGCGATCCTTTCAGCCATGCTTGCATGTATTTTTGGGCTGGGAAGGATGGTCAGGTCACTTTCTGATGAAGGGCATGCTCCTGCCTGGCTGAAAGACAAACGCGATGTTCCCTATCGTGGAATTTTATTTTCTGGACTTTCTATGTTAATTGGATTGTTTTTTGGGCTTTTGTTTCCTAGAGCTTATCTGGTATTGATTACTTCAGGAGGCTTTGCCTTAATCTTTACCTACGCCATTATCATGGCGAGCCATATTCGTTATCGTAAAAGGGAAGGATGTCCACCTGGAGGCATCTGTCAGATGCCAGGGTTTCCTTTAACCTCATGGGTTGCATTAATAAGCTTAATCATTATTTTATTGTGTATGCCTTTTATTCCAGGTCAAACGGCAGGACTTGTAACAGGTAGTAGTATGGTTGTTGTGTTCTCCCTCATTTATTATGTGATGTATTATCGGAAACGCACGATTGTGAAGGATACAGAAAACGAAGGTCTGTCACCAAGGGATTATCATCCAAGCTTCGCAACAGAGTTATCAGAGGAATTAATAGAAACAGTTGACGAAAGTACCAAGGAAAAATAAACTGAAAGAGGTTTCTTTTCTTTTAAAAATCAGAAAACTTAAGGGTGAAGGCAAAAAGTATGGCACAAAATGAACCTCTTTTAGCATTTGAATTTGCAGACTCGAACGGAAATATAAAACCATTAACATTTCAAAACCCGGTCAGTGTAATTACTGCTTCCAAGGTGGAAGATGTTTTACCTAGTTTCCAGCTTGTTCAAGAAGCTGTTGATAAAGGGTATTACGCTGCCGGATTTCTATCATATGAAAGTGCACCAGCCTTTGATCCAGCATTTAAGGTCAAGAGTGGGGGCTCATTTCCTTTGCTCTGGTTTGGCATTTTTTCAGACCCTGAACATTCTCAACTTAGCAGTTCAGGAGTATTTACCGTATCTGAGTGGAAACCATCCATATCGATGGACGAGTACAATCAAGGAATTACCTCTATAAAAAAATCCATACAGTTTGGTGATACATACCAGACAAATTATACCATTCGTCTCCATTCACAATTTAAAGGGGATGAGCTAGCTTTTTATAATAGGTTAAGTCAGGCGCAAAACTCCAATTATTGTGCTTATATACATACGGGTGAACATAGTATTTTGTGTGCTTCACCAGAATTGTTTTTTCACTTGGATCAAGGGAAAATTACTACTCGTCCTATGAAAGGGACTATAAAAAGAGGAGCATCTTTTGCTGAGGATGCTTCTAACGCAGAATGGCTATATCAATCGGAGAAAAATCGTGCAGAAAATCTTATGATTGTCGATTTGCTGCGGAATGATCTTGGAATGATTGCTCAATCTGGCAGCGTTAACGTTGAAAAAATCTTCGAAATTGAACAGTATCCAACTGTCCATCAAATGACTTCTACGATTTCGGCCAAGGTTTCGGAAACGACAAGCTTTGTTGATATCTTTAAAGCTCTTTTTCCATGTGGATCGATTACAGGAGCACCAAAGATAAGTACCATGAACATCATTTCAGACTTAGAAAATGAACCTCGTGAAGTATATTGCGGGGCAATTGGTTATATTACGCCAAACAAGGAAGCTATTTTTAACGTACCGATTAGAACAGTTCTTATTGATCATCAAACCGGAAGTGCCGTCTATGGTGTAGGTGGAGGAGTAACCTGGGATTCGACATCGGAAGGGGAATACCATGAAATTCTTGCGAAAGCAAAGCTGTTAGAAGAAAAACCGACAGAATTCCAATTATTAGAAAGTTTACTGCTTGAAAATGGAGATTATTTTTTGCTGGAAGAGCATCTCAAACGGTTAGAAAATTCAGCTCGATATTTTGGGTTTCGATATCAAACTGAAAAAATAGAAAGTTCTTTAAAGGAGTTTGGAGAAAATAATCCTACCGGGTTGTTAAAGGTTCGATTACTAATAGCGAAAAATGGGGATTTGACGATAGAAGGTCATATAATCACTCAAAAGAATGCCGTATTCAAGGTAAGCCTAGCGGAAGAACCTGTCGATAAAACAAACCTATTTTTATATCATAAAACAACCAATCGCGAGATTTATGCAAAGTATCAAAAGCAAAAGTCACAAGAAGCATTTGATGTGCTGCTATGGAATCAAGAAGGTGAATTAACTGAATTTACAAATGGCAACATCGTTTTAGAAATTGAAGGTACCTTGTGGACCCCTCCGGTAATGAGCGGTTTATTGCCGGGAACTTTTCGTGATAGATTACTGCAAATAGGGGAAATTCACGAAAAAACACTCACAAAATCAGATTTGAAAAAGGCAACAAGAATCTGGTTTATCAATAGTGTCCGAAAATGGCAAGAGGTTCAATTTATCTAATCAATATTCTGGAATAAACAAGCATTGAAAAACACGTAAAAAGCATGATATTATGTATCAATCAGTGTGTAGCGATAGAGTGGGTTTAAAATGCGTCTTTGTAAAACTGTATTAATTTTTGTTTCACAACTATGTCTGCCATCTGAAATAGATTTTTGGAGATGACAAATATGCATGGAGAAACAAGACTTCCTCATAATGCCAAAGAGGGAATATTATTTATGTTGATTATTTCGATAATTTCCGTAAATATTATAGCGCCAATCATTATAGGATTAGAACGCGGTTTTAGCAAGGAAGTTTATTTTGAAACATTAAAGCTTATTCCGTTTATGTGGGTTATAGTTGTCCTATTAGTAAGATTCGTTGCAGGTCCGCATGTAGGTAAGGTAATGCCTAAATTTGTGGGATAGACTGATGGATTTAATGCCAGAGTATTGTTAAATATTTTGTTAAATGTTACAGTGTTATCTTTATTGTTATCAATCATCGGAACATGGGTTGGCATGAAAGAAGTAAGTATGGAACCCTTTCAAAACTTTCTTCATATCTGGCCAAGAAATTTTGGAATAGCTTTTTGGGTTGAAATGTTGATCGCCCAGCCTATAGCTAGGATTTGCTATGAAAAAATTACATCATAGACAAGCGCGTAAAGCTGTAAATACGTAATACAATAAATTTTAGAATTCATAGATTGTCGATTGGTTTACGTAAAAAATCAATCGGCTTTTTTGCCCTACATTCGATCTCTATCTAATAAATTCTTTCTAAAAGCTTAAGAATATCTTAAGGATTCTATGAAACTTTTCTTGAGTTTTTATATGTATAGTATAAACAGAGAAGTTTTCTTGAAAACCTTATAAGGAGGCTGAGGATTTTGATAGAAAAAGAGGTTTATATTCTTTTAACGAATACAGGTTCTTTATTAACAAAACTAATTAAGCTATATACGAAAAAACCATATAATCATGCTTCAATAGCCTTTGATCATAATTTATCAGAGGTATATAGCTTTGGGAGAAAAACAGCCCGAAACCCATTTATTGGAGGGTTTGTCAAGGAAGATGTTAGGGAAGGATTATTTAAACAAGCAGACTGTGCTCTTTATTCTATTACCGTAACAGAGAGCCAAATCCAAAAGATGAAGTACTACTTACAAGAAATTGAGACACAAAAGAAACATTATCGTTATAATTTTTTAGGATTATTCGGTGTTATGTTTAATAAGCCATTAAAAAGAAACAATGCTTTCTTCTGTTCTCAATTTGTTGCCTTTATACTTAAGGAATCTACTATCATTCAATTTCAAAAGCCTATTTCATTAATAGCACCATATGATTTCCAATGTGTTCCTAATGTTCATTTAGTTTATGAAGGAAAACTAAAGAATTACCAAAATGAGAATATAGCAGAAAAGCATTGTATTCCACTTTCGGAAATAGGTGTATTCTCAAATAGATTGAAATGGCTCAGTTCTTTTGTCTGAGTCATTTTATTTTAATTGTCCATATCCTCATGATACTTGTAGCGTTTTGAAATGATAAAATATAATCATCTAGAGTAAAAGAGGTCATTTCACGGAGAATATTAGGATGGAAATTGAATCGATGGGATCGATGGTATGATCCGGAAAACGGTGGTTTTATTTATGATTTTAATCCTCACGAAAACCTTGAGCATGCGCTGTTAATTGTCGAAAGGTTAAAAAGCTTAGGCTATACATATACGGAAAAAGGGAATTATGAGGTTGCTTTAATGAGGTTTGTGAAGCAGGTAAAACGTTACCTGAAGCCATCACTAATGCAGCATTCTCTCTCGCCGACAATAGCACGATTGCGGATGAATGGTTGTAGAGAAAGTTAATTTTTGCGGAAAATCGTATAAAAGCCCAATGAATCGAGATCATTTCGAGCATTGGGCTTTTTTTATCATCCCTTTATTGCTTCATGCTTAAATCCACTCTGGGTAGCATACACTTCGTACCATTCATATTTTGGAGCTTTAAACCATTCGTATCTAGGTAAATAGACTAAGTATCTGGTATTGCCTTGTGCATCATAGATGGTTTTGAAGATAGTAACATTCCCAAATCCAAAGGTTCTATCCAAATAACCTTCCATTCCGTCTCTTAGGATATTTTTCTTATCTTCCTTTTCTTGCTTATGTAGCTCCATCACACCATCAATAAACATACTCATCAAGACCAACGTAATTAGAATTAGAACGAAAATAAATAATTTTAACAAAAGAACATCCTCCTACCTATTTTTGATGATTCAATATAATTTTACCTTCGTAGGATTGAAGAAGATGTGATAAATATAACAGGTCAGTTTCTAATTCTCTTATTTTTTCAAAAAGGTTAAGGAAATGAAAAAAGTTCAACACAATGATTGTGCTAAACTTGATTTATGTGACTAATCCCCTTTAATAATTTTGAGCGATCTTCCATTTGTGGCGGTTCCTCAAACCATCCGTTTTTAATCTTTAGTTTAATTCCTTCCTGTACATTAGAAATAAACATCTTTGGCTAAGAAGGTTGATTTTACGGAAAGATCCTTCCTCATACTAAAGTACGTACCGAAACTATTTCCTACTAAACCAAATCCATTAAGCAAGTAAATACAGTGCATCATCAGCTTATCAGAAAATGGAGGTACAGTTGATGTTGTTACCGTGCCTCCAGAAGTAGCTGAAAACTGAACATCGCTCTCAAGAAGAATGTCTTGCATAACTTTGATTTGTTCCTTGGCAAGCTCATTTCCTTTTACGAAATATTCCTTAACCTCTTTATTCTTAGCACATTGCGCAAAACCTGTAATTAGCTGTAGTCCAATATTATTTGTCTCAATCTCATGGTGAAGAATCCCAATCTCAATGTCATTTAAAGCTCGTTTATCCCCAAAAGGATTTAAACCATCCAGGTAGCTTTTGTTTTTTATAAATTCATTGGTTTTTGGCATCGTTACTTTTGGCGGTAGAGTAAGTATCCCTCTTTCGAGTAAGTAAAGGGTAGACAATTTATAAATTTTCTGTGTGACTGAGGTTAGTCCCTCATAAATTTGCATAATTTTGTCATTATAAGCCATATTCATATTAATGGTGTACATGCCCATGCTTACTTCTTTTAATATTCGGACAAACATTACATCGAACCCATTATCATATAACTTAGGAGCTTCTAAATTAACATCTTCCTTCGTGTAGCCAATTGGTTTCACCATTCCTTGATCTCTAAATATCTGTTCCATTTGTTGTAAATAGAAATTTTACTCCTGCCACAAACCACCAAGAATATTTGTGGCTTGTTGGTCATCGGACTTTTCGATAAAGTGTTCCAACATTCTCATAATAAGGGTTTTTTCACCATATGTAAGCCACAATGTTCCAATCTCTGAAGCGCTTAAAGGGGTTGTTAATATCAATACCGGTACCTCCTGTTAATGAGTTCAAAATATACAATTATCCTTAATTTACCCAATTTTGTATAAAAATCATTATGTTTGCAAAAAAGTAATTTTAATAAAACATTTTACAAAGACCCTGTCCTTTTTTGCATTTCATCTATATATATAAGGTGAAAGAAATAGGATCCGAAAAAAGGGAGGATATTAGTATGATCAAAATAACGCATGCCGCAGGACATGCACTTGTTACACCAGGGAAGCAATCACCCGATGGATATAAGGAATGGCAGGTTACTAGTGAGATTGTGAAGCTAGTGATGAGGGAGTTAGAAACTTATGAAGGAGTGGCTCAAAAACGGATTGATAATCCAACTGGGAAAAGTGATATTCCGCTAAACAAGCGCTGCGAGCTTGTAAATGGATGGAGTACAAATGTTCATATCGATTATCATCTAAATGCTTACGGGTCTGGTTGGAACAATGCTGGTGGAACCGAAATATATACCTATACGACAAAGCCAAGAGAGGCAGCTGCCCTAGCTGAAAAAATACAAACTAACCTAGTAAAAGCATTAGGGTTTCATAATCGTGGAGTGAAAGCTGCTGATTTCCAAATGGTAAGAGAAACGGAAATGACGGCTATATTAATCGAATTCGCCTTCATGACCAACCAAAACGAAGCTATGAAAATGAGGACTCCTGAATATCAGAAAAGAGCAGCTAAAGCAGTAGTGAATGGGCTTGTTTCGCAGTATGGACTGAAAAAGAAACCAGCTGTTTCATCAACTGATGATGTGGTTTATCGTGTCCAAGTGGGGGCATTTTCAGATATCGATAACGCAAAGAGCTTAGTAGAAGATTTGAAAGCAAAAGGATATCCAGCAATAATGGTTTAACATAAACGCTATTAATATACTAACTATTAGCAGTCATAAAAAAATTTATTTTACATCTCTTATAAAGAGGTGTTATTTTGAGAAAGAAGCTTATTTTTTCTATTATTATATTGGTTCTGTTAGTTTCATTCTATGAAGTGATGGTAAGAGGAAAAACAGTTACCTATATGGGTGAAGATGAGAATTGGCTTATTACGATAAATGCAAAAATAGAAGGACTAAATAGCAGTTATCGAATTGTAGTTAAATATAAAGGTAAAAAAGAGGTCGAAAATCTCAATTTTAATATTCATCCTCATTACGAAAGTGGTTTACCATTATTGAATGAAAATGGATATTATATCTATGATTGTAAGAATGAGTGTACCTACAATGATAAAGAGTCCAAACTGCTTTTATTTATTATTTGGAAGGAAAAGAATCAATCGGTGGAAAACTTGGATTTTATAGATTTGAAAAAAATAAGAAATTAATAGGTCTAAAAGTCTAGTAGGAAGTTATAACATTATATGTAACAGCATATGATTACTGTGCAGGCTATGTTTATTCATAGTATTATAGTGTTATGAATGAATTGGAGGTTTTTGTATGGATTTTATTAGTAGAGTCGCTTCAGAATTGAAAGAATTACTCACGGTTTTCCCGCCGCTTAATCTTCCCGAAGGATTGGAAGCAGCTAGACAAGCTCCTGCCATTCCAATTGAAAAATCTGAAAGCGTTAACATTTCGAAGCGCACTATACCTGGCGGTGATGGCCAAGATATGAAGGTTAAGATTTATGAACCTGTATCGAGAAATGCGGAAAAACTTCCAGCTCTTTTATTTATTCATGGGGGAGGTTACGTATTAGGAGATGCGGATGGCTCTGATGGCGACTGCCAACTCTTTGCTGAAGAAGCACAGTGTGTTGTCGTATCCGTGGATTACCGCCTTGCTCCTGAGCATCCATATCCTGCGCCATTAGAGGACTGTTATGCTGCTTTGGTATGGATGACCAATGCCGCGGATGAGTTAAAGATTGATGTGTCGAGTGTTGCTGTCGCGGGTCAAAGTGCAGGTGGTGGATTGACCGCGGCTTTAAGTTTGTTAGCTCGTGATCGCAAGGGGCCAGCTATCTCTTTCCAAATGCCATTATATCCGATGATTGATGACCGTAATGTGACACCGTCTAGTTACGAAATTACAGACGAACGTGCGATCTGGAATCGTGGAAACAATTTAGCAGGGTGGAGGATGTATTTAGGTGAACATGCAAACGGAGAAATTTCACCATATGCAGCACCTGCTCGTGCGAAAAATCTTTCTAACCTGCCACCTACCTTTACTTGTGTTGGTCAATTAGATCCCTTCCGTGATGAAACCATTGAATACGTAGCTAAATTGGCGCAGGCAGGAGTTGCTGTTGAATTCCACCTTTATCCTGGTGCTTACCATGGTTTTGAACTTTTAAATCCAACTTCAGAAATAGGGAAACAAGCAAGAAATGAATATGTTCAAGCGTTGAAAAAGGCGTTACAGCCTCAACCAGAATCGGTCAGTATCTAAAAATAAATCTAGCGCAATGGATTAGTTAATATTCCACTGCGCTTTTTAATTTACATACAAAACATAGAATAATAAAATAAATGAATGAGTTTTTTATAGAAAGTGAGGATTCTGTTATGATTGTTAAACCAAAAGAATTTACTATCAATGGTTTACGTTATTTTATCAGGTCTGCAATGGAGAAAGATGCGAAGAGCTTATCTGAAGTACGAGTACAGATAGATGGCGAAACAGAAAATTTAGATAGAGAACTAGGCGAGGCTTACATAAATGAAACGGGTTTTAAGAATATGATTAAAGAAGATTCAGAACGGGTCAGCAACTTATTTTTAGTAGCAGAAATTAATGATAGAATTATAGGTTTTTCCAGATGTGAAGGGAACCAATTGAAACGTTCCTCCCATAAAGTAGAGTTTGGTGTTTGTGTATTAAAAGAATATTGGGGATATGGGATAGGAAAAAGGCTTTTAGAAGAATGTGTTCTTTGGGCAGACACCAATGGAATAAAGAAAATGAACTTGAATGTTCTCGAAACGAATGATAAAGCGATAAAGCTGTATCAAATAAATGGGTTTGAAGTGGAAGGGATTTTAAAGTATGACAAACTTTTATCCGACGGAAATTTCTACAATACCGTTTTAATGGGTAGGAGTAATCAGCCGTAATATTTTGTACATAGAGATAGTTTTGAAAAATGTTTAATGTGGATGGTCTATTTTTAGATGAATTGGATGGTTAAGAAAAGTTCAAGTTGCGCTATCATTAATTAGTAAATAGCACTAATAAAAAAGACGAGGTGCAGCATGGAGATATTATCTGTTTTAGTCGTTTTAATCTTAATTGTTGCTGTGGTTTCAACCCTGGCATTAACGGGGAAGCCTGATGAAAACTATAGCGATTCCACAAAAAGGAATACAACCAATTTAACTTTAATATATGTGGTGATTATTTTTATATCATTAGTTTCCCTAGGAATCTACATTTGGATGACTTAGACAATGGTTAAAAGGATCAGAATAAAATCCTGATCCTTATCATTTCTTGGAAACAGCCTTTAGAGCATCCGCAAACCTTCGTATTCCTTCGTTAATATCTACTTCATTTTCCCGTGAAAACGTAAAACGGACAAATCCTTTTTCAGAACCCATGGTTAAACCAGGCACATAAATGACTCCCCGTTTAATGGACTCTTCGAGTAAATGAATTTCATTAAATTCTTGTTTTATCCTGCACCAGATATGAATTCCGCCTTTAGGAATATAAAAATCTACTTGGTCGTTTAGATAAGTTTGAAGGCTATTGACAATTTGATTTCTTCTACTTTCTAAATGAATAACTAAATTCTTAATATGTGATTCGAAGTTCGTCGAATCTAGAAAGTCATTTGCAATCCATTGGGTGTAACTGGCATGTCCAAAATCAACCTGCTGCTTGGCATCTGATAACCTTTCGATTACCGCTTTTGGACCTATAATCCAGCCTATCCTCAAACCTGATGCTAAGATTTTGGTCAGGGAGCTAATATATAAAACATTCCCATAATGATCTAATGATTTAAGGGTATGAATTTTTTCTCCTGTAAAAGAGGTTAGACTGTAAGGATCATCCTCAACAACGGGAATTCCATATTCAGATGATATTTCAATAACCTTTTTGCGTCTTTCTTCAGACATTAATGTACCGGTTGGATTTTGAAAAATAGGGTTTAAAAAAATCATTCGGATTCTATGTTTTTTATACAATGCAGTTATATCATTGGGATCAATTCCATTTTGCTCTCCCATTAAATCATATGTTTTGATTCCTGCTGATTTAAACACTGGTAGATTGTAATGATAGGAAGGATTTTCAATCGCGACAGCGTCCCCAGGTTTTAACAAACATTGTACAACCAGATGCAGCGCTTGTTGTGCACCGGATGTAACTAGTATCGATGATGGGTTCGTTTCAATTCCACGAAACTGCCTAACGTGGTTCGAAAGGGTTTCCCGCAGGATAGCATTACCTTGGGGATGGTCGTATCCTAATGATCCAATAAAGGACCGATTAGAAGTAATCTCTCGTAATGAATGCATCGGAAAGAGATCCTGAGACAATTCACCACTAGCTAAATTTATTAGGCTATGCTCGGCCATTTCTTTGTGTATTCTTTGCGTAACAGGCAAATTTGGTAAAAACGAACCTGCCTCAATATATCGGTTCCAACTTGGGATCCGTTTCTTGGAAAGGCCCCAAATATCTTTACTGATGGTTGTTCCGCTGCCCCTATTTCGATCAATCAGACCATTTGATTCCAATTCATCATAAGCAGCGATCACTGTACTTCTATTTACACCAAGTTCCTTAGCCAAACCTCTTTCGGAAGGTAGAGGTTTATCATGCGGAAAAGTTCCATCACCAATTCCGGTCTCAATATATAAAGCAAGTTGTTTATAAATAGGCATTTTTGAATCTCTATTCGGTTTCCAATCCATGTGATACATCCTTTTAATTGAGGTCTCTACTACCATTGTATACTTTTCCAAAAAATAATTCATTTGTTGAAACCAATTCAAGAATTTATACGATGGAAGTGACTGATGGGGGAGGAAATAATATGGGTATCTGGGCGTTGTGGGAAGCGTAGTGTTTAAAAAGGTAAGCAACTAAAAGTGCTTACCAATTAAAACCTCATCTAGAGAAAGGACTCTATGCTTTAACTCATTATTCCAATCTAAAAATCCGATCACCATTTGATTAGCCTCTGTTATAGTCGCATATCGGAAATGCTCATTCCCATTTATCACAAAAGCTTTTTCCTGTATTACCTCCATCTTCGCAAAGACACATTCTGTGTATTCAAGTGGTAGAAATTCATCTATACCTTCTGCTGGTCTGCCAACCCATTTAAAAAGGAAATCTTTGATTGCAAATTGCTCAATCATCGATAATTTTTTCTTAAATGTCAGCTTATCTACGGTTATTGTATTCAATTTAATCACTCCTTAATTAGTAGGTAAAGTTTATACTTTCAATCTCCTAACATCAACTCTATTACAGTGACAGAATATTTACATTTTGATTGCAGGCATAGTCCAGAATTGATAGGTTTGAAATTTCCGTTGCGATATGTGGAAATATGGGTCATTTTTCATATCAATTTTTCATAAATAACTAAGAAACCTTTAAAAAGGGGGGATGATGTATGCGAGCAAATTACAGAAGATGGTCAGAATATCCTTACCCAGGGGAAGAAAACCCTCCTCAAGGATCCTCAGAACCAAAAGATTGGCCAATGTTTTTTATTTTTAGAGAAAAAGACAATATTTTCTTAGACCCTTTTCGTCAGCGCATTAATTGGAGAATTAAAAATCCTAATGATATTGATTGGGAGAAAGAATTACCAATAGTAGAGGCAACATTAAAATTATTAACGCCAAGTCAAATACAAATTGCAAAATATTGGGGAACAGTGGAGATAACGGAGAGAATTTCTACTATGACCTGTGATTTAGCAGACAAGCATAGGCTGGGATCACCCAATATATCTAGGGTGTTAGGATTTCTTCATGCTTCATTAAATGATGCCTTTGTTATAACCTGGTATTTTAAATACCTTTGGGACGTGGCACGTCCAAACCAATATCGCAACGACATATCTCCTGTTTTGTCAACCCCTCGTTTCCCGTCCTATCCCTCTGCACACGCTACTGTGGCAGGTTGTGCAGAGGTTCTATTAAGTTATTTTTTTCCTGAAGAGGTATCTGAAATAAAGGGAAGAATGGAATTAAGTGCTCAATCTCGTCTATATGCAGGAGTCCATTTTAAAGTAGATAACGATGAAGGATTAGATTTAGGCAGACAAATTGGTGAAGTGGTTGTGAAAGTTTTAAGAGTGCAAAATGTAAAATTGAGGTAAAAGCGATGCTTAAAGCATCGCTTTTTTAGGCATAGTTTAACTTTTTACCTTAGCTTGGGTCGTTTTCATCTAAAGTCAAAACCGTCACATTCGTTGATTCCCCGTTCTCAATTTCCTCCTGAGTGGCATCTTGATTTAATATATCCTCAGTATTAATACCCTCCGCGAGAGTTGGTTCTCCTTTGGAATATGAATCTTTTTTCATATCAGTCACCCCAATCAATACATTTTGCGTTAAAAATAATCGCTAAATTTATTGTTCACAAAAAGGGAAAAAACATTCTTTTATTTGGGTAACTCATTAGTTAGACTCCTGTTTTCCCCCAAAAATCTTATATTTATCTATGATTCTGAATTCCAAATTGGTTACATAATTATAGACTAAAAAGATAGGACAAGGTGATGTTTATTTTTCAGAAATTTATAGCCACTATTATTGGCAGTTTGCTATTAGGAATTGGAGTAAACGGGTTTCTTGTGCCTAATCATTTAATTGATGGTGGAATCCTAGGAATTGCATTAATCCTTCATTATTTCTATCATTTTCAGACAGGAATGACCATGATCGCTTTGAGTGCCCCAATCTGTGTATTGTCAATACTGTGTGAGAAAAGTTATTTTCTTAGCAGTTTGCAGGGATTGTTGGTCTCTTCTTTATTTATTGATTTACTCTCACCTCTTCGTCATCAATTTATCATTTCTCAGCTTGGTAGTGCGTTAATAGGAGGAGTCATCATTGGAACGGGAGTTGGTTTGATGCTGCGGTATAAGTCGAGTACAGGGGGTACGGACTTACTCGCAAAAATCATTTCTGGAAGGTTTTCTTTAAATTTAGCACTTGTCATTATACTAATCGATGGAATTATTGTTTTAGCAGGTTTTAATGTACTGGAAACGGACAGCTTCCTTTATTCTTGTGTCGCTATAACCACTGTTGGGATAACAACTTTTCTGATTGAAAAGAAATATTGAACCAGTGATAAGTCAAAAGGGAACGGCTCATATATATATAATTACTACAGTTCTTTAAATTACTGAAGTTATTCGTTGTGCCTATGGGTTAACGCCTAATCTTGGGACAAACGCGGTACATAGTATGAGATTGTGGTTATTCAAAGGTGTGAGATATTTCTATTTCATTTGTAGGATGATAAAAAACAAACAGGGTGGGGGATTGTATCAAAATGAATGAGCCAAAACAAAACCATGATGCTTTGTTGGAATGGTGTAAAATCGCTGAGTTAAATTGGGAGAGTATGAATCAAAGGAATCCAGAACTTTTTAATCACGAAAGCTTTAAGGATTGGGAAGACTCCTGCCGCCAATTAAAAGCCAAATTACAGGGAAGCATAAACGCGGACCTCGATGATTATGAAACAGCTAAAAATTTATATGAACAATTAGGTTTGTTTTACCGTGAATCCAATGCGTATCAAGACGAGATAGAAATGGAAACTGACCTTCGTTTGGAATGGGAAGAGCAAATACCTGAAGAATGTTTAGAAACAGATGCTCTTCAAGAGGAGAGTGAGCTTGAATCTGAACGAAATATCGCTATGGAGGAACGAGAACAATACCGAGAAGAATTGTTGGAATGGAGTCATAACCTTTATTCAAATTGGAACAGTATGAAACCAAAGTTATCTATCCTTGTTGACAATGAAAGCTTAGAGGAATTAGATAAACTGTGCCGTCAAATAACAGAGCAATTACAGGAAGATATAAAACCTTTATACCCTCATATGAAAACACATGTGTTAAATAGTATTGCTCCTTTTGTAAAATATGGATTGCATGAAGCCAAACATACGTCATTTGCACATGCATTACAGGAAGTGGCTGCAATAACCTATTTAATGGGTAATGGTATGGATCCGCAGACCGCATATTTAACTGTTGAATCTTGGGAAATTAATGAGATGTTTTAAAATTGAATGGTTCAAAGTGAACACCGTTTGTAAACAATATCCAACATCAGGGGCAAATCCATTGGGTTAGCGCCTTTTTTTATGTAAAAAAACAGATGGAAGTCCTGTATAATCAAAAAAGAAGGAATTGTATTATAGAGAGAGAATTTAATATCATTATAGTAATATTGAATTTTTTTAGGAGGATATATGAAATTTGTTTTGATATTTGGTCCGCAGGCTGTTGGGAAAATGACAGTTGGGCAGGAATTAGCTAAAATAACTGGATTGAAGCTTTTTCATAATCACATGACGATTGAAATGGTTACCCCCATTTTTGACTTCGGTACGAAAGAAGGACAAAGATTAGTCAGCTTATTTCGGAAGGAAATATTTGAAACCGCAGCAAAAAGCGATTTGGAAGGCTTGATTTTTACCTATGTCTGGGCGTTTAACCATCCATCTGATTGGAACTATGTCAATGAAGTCTGTAAGATTTTTGAGTCAAGAGGCGGTACTGTTTACTTCGTCGAACTTGAGGCTGACCTGAATGAAAGACTTGAGCGAAATAAAAGTCCACATCGACTTGAGCATAAACCTACAAAAAGAAATATTGAATGGTCTGAAAATAATCTAAAGAAGTCATTGGAAAAATACAGATTAAATTCCTTAGAGGGAGAAATTACCAAAGAGGAATGAGTGCCGAAGAAGTAGCGAAAGTCATTAAAGACAAATTTCAGTTATAAATATCTGGTAAGTTTTAAGAAGAGGAGAACATTATGGAGACTAAATTCATCAAATTAACAAACCCTGACCAAACGCTTGTAGAGGTTTTTAATCGATGGGATAACGATCCCGAATTAATCCCGCTAACACGACCTAACCAAAACAGGGCTGCGTTAGAACGCCGTGACACCATGACCCTGGATGACTTAAAAAAAAGACTGGATCACCATCACACATATCTGATTTATCTTGATGACCTATTGATTGGTGAAATGAACTATATGGTTGATCCGAACCATCTCTACAAGAAAGAGGAAGGAACTGCCTGGATAGGCATTACCATTGGAGAACCGGAAGGACGAGGGAAAGGGATCGGGTACCACGCTATCCATTTCTTAGAAGAGGAGATTAAGAAGGATGGGTTAAATCGTGTAGAATTGGGCGTGTTTGAATTTAATACACAGGCTCGAAATCTGTATGAGAAGCTAGGCTACAAGGAAATCGGCCGAATCGGAAATTTCACCTATTGGGCTGATAAAATGTGGTTCGATATCCGTATGGAGAAGTACCTAGAAGAGAACTAGCTAATAGTCTTAATCGTAACGGCTGCAATTCTTAATTATGGAATGAATCTTTTTTTTAATCAATCATTTTTCTATAAAAGAAGAGGATGCGTAAAATGACGATACTTAGAATACTAGACACTCCAACCTTGTTGCTGGACCACCAAAAGCTGTTAAAGAACATAAGTGACATCGCTGACTTTGCAAAAGAACAGGGTGTCTCTTATCGGCCACATATCAAAACACACAAATCTGTGAAAATAGCACAGCTGCAGACAGAAGCTGGAGCTGTTGGAGTAACAACGGCTAAAATTAGTGAAGCCGAAGTAATGGCTGCAGGCGGGATTAAGGATATATTAATTGCCTATCCGATTTCAAGCCCAGACAAAATTAATAAAGTAATAAAGCTTTTACAAAAAGGAGTTCAACTAAAGGTGTCCGTAGACAATACGGAATCGTTAGGATATCTGCAAAAAGGACTAGAACATACGCCTTATACTTTAGAGGTTTGGATTAAAGTAAATTCTGGGCTCTATCGTTGTGGTGTTGAACCGGGTCAGGAAGCAGTCCAATTAGCAAAAGCTATTATGTCTCATTCTAAGCTAAAGCTGTGCGGGATATTTACCCATGCCGGACATTCTTATGCAGCAAAATCATATGATGAAATCGAAGCAATTGGAAATCAGGAAGGGTTTTCAGTGGTGGATAGTGCAAATGAGTGTGAAAAGGCTGGAATCCAAATTCCAATTCGCAGTGTCGGTTCCACCCCAACATATAAAATTTCAGGCAAAGTACCTGGAGTAACCGAAATTAGACCTGGTAATGCCGTGTTTTTCGATGCCATCCAAGCTGGATTAGGTGTAACAAGCATTGAGAATTGTGCTCTAACACTGCTTGCCTCTGTAGTAGGTATCTATAAAAATCGCATTATAATAGATACAGGCAGTAAGTCTCTTTGTTTAGACAAGGGTGCTCACGGAAATCAAACAGTCAGCGGGTTCGGACATATAATCGGACACCCTGAAGTCCTCATCGACCGATTATCAGAAGAGCATGGCGTAGGGGTTTTATTAAATGAAACAAACTTAAAGTTAAATGATAAAGTACAAATCATACCAAACCATGCCTGCACAGTAGTCAATCAGTTTAATGAATATGTGGTTCATGAAAATGGAAAAGTACTAGATGTGTGGAAAGTGGATGCACGTGGGATGGTAAAGTAAAAGGAACGTTGACTGGTTAAGAATAGAAGAGTTGAAATAGAGACCTCCTTCCTTGAGTGGATGGAGGTTTATTATTTTACTGTTGAGTAAACTTCTTATTGCTATAAAAGTCTAAATTGAAACATGACTTCGTGTTAGATATGATAGAGATAGGGGTAAATCCAATTTCTTAATAAAGCGGTCTTTTTTTTAGGGGGAAAATAATAATTATGATTTATCTACTTGTTTTTTTTGGTGCAATAGTGATTGGCATTACACTCTTTGTAACCATGCACCCAGTGTTTGGAGGAATCCCAAGTAAAATGGACCGAGAGAGGTACCGTCTTTGTAGTCATTATAAGAATGGAAAGTTTATCAATCAAAGCCCTACGGATATGAAGATGAGCATTTCTACCATTCTTTCGTTAATGAAAGACTCAATGACAGGAAGAAAGGACCGAAAACCCTCTAATCCAATTCCAATTTCTCTTGATTGGAAAAAAATAAAAAGTGATCAAGAAAGTTTAACTTGGTTTGGTCATTCAACTTTCCTAATTAGTATAGAGAGTAAAAAGATTTTAATCGACCCGATGTTTGGTCCATCGCCATCACCGGTTTCGTTTATTGGAAGCAAACGCTACAGTGAAGATTTATTGTATATTATTGAGGAGCTTCCTCATATCGACGCGGTTTTGATAACACATGACCATTATGATCATTTAGACTATCCATCTATTATGAGACTTAAGAATAAAGTGGGTACCTTCTTTGTTCCGCTTGGTGTAGGAGCTCACCTAATCAAGTGGGGAGTAGATAAAGATAGAATCACTGAATGTAATTGGTGGGATGAACTTGAATGGCAAGGTGTAACGATTGCTTCCGTACCTTCGCAGCATTTTTCCGGCAGGGGAGTATTGAATCGAGATACAACACTATGGAATGGCTGGGTGATTCTTGGGGAAAATCAGAGTATCTATACCAGTGGAGATGGCGGATATGGACCTCACTTTAAAAAAATTGGTGAAAAATATGGACCATTTGATCTTACTTTAATAGAAGGTGGTCAATATGATGAGCGGTGGTCAGCTATACATATGAGGCCAGAGGAATCTGTTCAAGCTCATCTTGATATTAAAGGCAAAAACATGATGCTGATTCATTGGGGTGCATTTACATTGGCGTATCATAGCTGGACAGATCCAGTAGAACGTGCAATATGTGCAGCAAAAGAAAAAGAAGTTATTCTTATCACACCAAGAATTGGAGAAACGCTTGTTCTGGATGGTAGTCTGCCAGCATCTAATACTTGGTGGAAATACCACAAAGCTTAAAACTCACTTGAGGTAAAGGGTTAGGATGTCAACCAAATTGACATCCTATTTCGGAATTTGTATAGTAGGTGGTGTAGAATATGATTGGAGTGAAACATTTGATTTCAAACTCTGAATTACAACATTTAGATCTGATTGACTTATTAAGTGAACGGCATAGTTTAGTTCGGAAAATTTCAGAAACGTCATGGAATAATCAAAGTGAGATCCATATTTCAAATTCAGAATGGTATATCATGGCAAGGATTTATAAAAGAAAGCCGAACATTTCGTATATTACAAAAAATGTAGAAATCTCTCGTCAGGCGATACATAAGTTTATCAATAAACTTTCTGAAAAAGGGTTAGTACAAGTTGAAAATGTTGAAAACAATAAGAAAGAAAAGTGTATCCAATTAACAGCATTAGGTGAGGAATGCTACGAAAAAAACGAGGCCCTGAAGGCTCAGCTTGAGAATAAAATTGCTGAAAAAATAGGTACTGAGCAAGTAAGTATACTGAAAGAAATATTAAAGCTAGATTGGAATATTTAATAATCTAAAACCCACGCTTTGTGTAGCATAGCGTGGGTTTTTTTAGTTAATTCCCTTAATTAATCTAATAATCATCTCATTTATATCTTCGTATGAACAGTTTAGTGAAATAGCTAATTCTTTAAATAATATATTTTGTGTATTAATTAAGAGTTTACGGTCTTGTTCATTAAGCTTCCTATCATGGAGTTCAACATCGATTTTTTTCCTCATCAATGTATTTATTAGTTTAGCAATCTCTATTCTTTCACCATGCTAATAAAATCGGAATATAAATTTAGACGAAGGTTAGGTTTGTCGTTCCATTCTATTCCTGGATATTTAAAGGATTCAAGTATTTCATGGGCTTCATCTTTATTGAGCAGATCAAGCATGGCTACTCTATCATTATCAATAGGAATACTAATGGTTAAATGATGTTTATTATCCATGGGATGTAAAACATAATAGCTTCTCGTAATCCCCGAAACGTTTTTCTCGCAAATATCACTAATTTTACATATGCCATGAGCGGAATAGATAACCAAATCTCCAATATTATACATTTGTTCACTCCTAAAAAATTGTCAACTAAGTTTATAATAACGTGAAATAAATATTTTGTCAACTTGGTTGACATCGAGAAAGAAAATTTGATATATTTAGCTGGTTCGTTCGTAAGTGGGGGTGTACAACGGAGATTGGATAATGGCTGATAATTGAAATTACGACTATCATTTCAGCACATAGATTAATATAAAAGGAGATTGTTATGAGTACACAAATTCAAGTTAAAAATCCAAAAACAATGGCATTTATTTTAATGTTAGGTGCCTTTGCAGGATTATTCGGTGAAACAGCATTGAACATGGCATTATCAAATATTATGGAACAATTTTCAGTTCCAGCTGCGACTGCACAGTGGCTGACAACAGGGTATTTATTAGTATTAGCAATTTTAGTGCCAATCTCAGCACTATTAATGAAATGGTTTACGACAAGACAATTAGTCATCGGGGGACTTGTTATTTCGTTGTTTGGTGCAATTTTAGCAGCGTTAAATATCAGTTTTAGTATTTTATTACTTGGTCGTGTCGTACAAGCAATTGGAACCGGTCTTTTATTACCGGTTATGTTGAGTGTGATGCTGCTTATTTTCCCAATTCAGAAGCGTGGAGTGGTAATGGGGCTTATGGGGCTTGTTATTACATTAGCTCCAGCCTTAGGACCAACACTTTCAGGAGTCATTATTAGTACATTAAGCTGGCCATATATTTTCTGGTTTAGTGCCATTGCTTATGTTTTACTGATCTTGGTTGCAACAGTTAAAATTGAGAATGTTTCGGAAATTACAAAACCTAAAATCGATGTTTCTTCCATTCTTTTATCAACAATTGGTTTTGGTGGATTAATTTTTGCCTTGAGTACGATGGCTGAAGTAGCTATTTCATCTCCTAAAGTATGGGCACCTTTACTAATAGGTATTATCGCACTACTATCATTTGGTATTCGTCAAAATAATATGGCTCAGCCTATGGTTAATTTACGTGTCTTTAATTATCCAATGTTCACATTAGGAACCTTAACGATGTTTCTTGGTATTTTAATTATTTTATCAACAGGTATTTTACTACCATTATATTTAAAAGGTGCTTTATTATTAAGTGCTGCGATGGCTGGATTATTATTACTTCCTGGTAATGCAGTCAACTTTATTCTTTCACCAATTGTAGGGGCTCTATTTGATAAAATCGGTGCGCGTCGTTTCACCATTATTGGCTTCATATTTGTCTTGATTGGGAATATCATTTTTCTTTCCACTATTTCAAGCCAAACTCCTGTATGGCAAATTGTAGTAGCGTTTATGATTTTATTCTTTGGGTTAACGATGGTCATGATGCCAGCCCAAACAAATGCAATGAATCAATTACCACGTGAGTTATATGGTGATGGATCAGCAGCAATGAATACATTGAATCAAGTAGCTGGGGCAGCTGGTACTGCAATTGCAATCACGGTATTTACAAGTGGTCAAAATAGTTATGTAATGGATTTTCCCAATGCAACTCAGCCTGAAATATTAGCTGCTGGAATTAAATATGCTTTCTACTTTATTACAGGGATTTCAGTAGTTGGATTAATAGTTTCTTTCTTTGTGAAAAAACCAAGCGTAGTAACGGAAAAATCTGCAGCAGCTGTGAAAACAACAGAACCAGTACGCAGTTTGTAAATTTAAAAGAAATCTAATCAAAAAACCATTCAGTTTACTTTTCGAATGGTTTCTTTTTTATGATGAGATTATCTTTTTTGAAATATTATGGATAATGTCTCCTCTGCTTAGCAAACCGATGACCCGGCCCGCTCCATTTACAACAGGGAGTTTTTTGAAATGATGCTGCGATAATAAACGGACTGCCTTATCAAACGCTTCATCAGGTGATACGTAGAGAAGATTTCTTTTGGTCATAATATCTTTTACAGGTGTGTCCAATTTTTCTTGTATAACATCTTCGAGTTCTTCCTCCTCTATTATATAAACAAGACCTGCAAGACCAGCGATACCCAGAGGTTTTGGAGCAAGGTAGCGTAATACATCTCCATCAGATATCATTCCTACCAAATGATCTTTATCATCAACAACAGGTACACCACCAATTCGATTTGAATTGAGTATATCCAGCAATTCCTTGACAGTATTCGAAGGTTTAACAGTAAAAACTTTTGTAATCATGAAATCTCTTACCTGCATTATATGTCCCTCTTTTCATGTTGCAATCGCATACATTCTATATTTAACAATAGCTTAACACAAATAAAACTGTGTTCTCTAATAAAAAAATATGTCGAATTTGAGTCCTAAGGGTGCAGTACAGATATGGAGGGGGAATTGTCAAGTATTCCTATTTTTCTTTTTGAACAGTATAATCGAAGGATGGGAGTTGAGATAAAATGAATGCAAAAGACATAGCTAATATCCGAAAGCAATTTAAATTAAACAATGATCTTATGAAAATTCGAGAAATCTTAAATGTTTATGTTCAGAAAGAGTCCGGTGAGATTTACCACTCAGTCATTTCACCGTTTGAAATGGTAGATCAGGAGTCACAAGAATTATTTTTAATGAATTTCAAAAAGGTTATGACAGGGGCTCTCGATGCCAAACTTTTTGAGCTGAAATTTCATCGGGATGTGGAAGATAGCACCCAAATGATCCTCTTTGATGGTTTGAAGACTGATACCACCGATGATTGGATTGATTATATGCACCAAATCGTTGGGAAAATGTTTGCTCATACGGTTTATGAATTTGATACAGTGGTGACGTTTATCCGGGGAGAATACCGAAAAGCGACGAAAAAACGTGACCTAGAATCAGAAGAAGGCGGGAATGATGAAGTGTATTCAAACGAGTTCATCCTCTGCAGTCTCAATAAAACCGATCAGCCGAAAAAAGCACTGGTTTTTGATTATATTGAAAGAGAATTTAGATCCAATAACGCCTTTGATCCGATTATTAATTTAGCACAACCATTGTCAGGATTTTTGTTCCCTGCTTTCAATGACAATGCTGCTGATGTGAACCATATCCTATATTGTGCAGGAAAAGCGAATCAACCAGATGAGACATTTATTGAGCAGGTACTCAATTGCGAAGAAATCATAACCGCTTTAGAGGAAAAGGATAGTTTTGAACTAATTCTGAATAAAGTCATCGGTGATACAGTAGATTCCCAGGTTATTTCTAACGTCTATGAGGAAATTGACAGGGTGGTCCAGGAGAGTAAAGAAAATGAAGAAAGTGAAGCACCTAAGTTGGATTCTCGGGATATCGAACGGATTTTAACGGTTAGCGGCGTTGAAAATGTAGATACTGCTAAAGTGGAACATGCATTCAAAGCAATCGTAGATGATGAAAAACATGAGCTAAAAGCGAGCAATTTAGTTCCTAAATCGGTAAAAATTGAAACAAAGGTTGCAAATTTATCACTCAGTCCGATGGATTTGAAGCATGTAAAATATATTATGTTCCAAGGAAAACGTTGTTTATTGTTGGAAATCGATGATGATGTTGTCGTTGAAGGATTCAGGCTAGAATCAGAAATACACTAATGTAGTAGGTCAGTCCCCCATGCTTTAACGCATTGGAGGATTGACCTTTTCTAATTTTTATAATCCTTTTGCAAATTTTTAGGAGAAAGATTGTATTCTTTTTTGAAGAGCCTATAAAAACTTGAATAGTCAGGAAAACCGCATTTTAAGGCAATTTTCTCTATCGGGATCTGCTTTTGTTTGATCATCGTTACCGCAAATGATAACCGTTTTAATGATACATACCGGTAAAACGGAAGGTTCATGTGTTTTTTAAAATAATGAGAAAAATAGTATTTATTTAAATGAAAATAGCTCGAAACCTTGTCTAAACTTAGATCGTGTTCTGTTAAATGTGATTCAATGTATTCCAGTATCGACACGAGCCTTTCGTCGTGTTCTTCCTTGTTACTTAGGTTTGGTAAACTACTCGCAGGATTAAATATGACCTGAAGCACTTGAAATAATAGATATTGTAAGGTGAAGGAAAAGTTTTCTTCACCATTTTTTATTCTATGAGTTATTTCATGAAGTAAAGATATGATATCTTGAAAGTTCACTGAATTCAAATGTAACACATAAGAACCTTGGGTCTTTTGAAAAACAATATTCTCATTCATAGACGGGGAAACTGTTACAAAATCTGCCATTAAACGATTATTAATGTTGATGATGATGCGTTCATAGTGATCAATATTCTTAACTATTGCCTGATGAACCGCATTAGGAGGCACCACCACTATATCCCCTCTCTTTAGAGTGTAGGTCTTTCCTTCACAAAAAAAATCACACTCACCTCCTAAAAATACTAGAATCTCCAAACAATCGTGAGTGTGTAAGCGAAATAAAGGATCCAATTGATAAAATCTTTCTGCTGATTCGTTATATTTTTTGAGCAAATTATAGGATTGATTTTTATGGCTAAAATCATGAATTTCAAAAGACTGATTGACTACTGGGATATGTATCGACTGTTTCATTTCTGTCTCCCTCTCATAAAGCAACAATTACAATATTTTTAGCAATAAATGATATTTTTTTATCACTTTTTGTTGTTATTATAACATTGTTAAGGAAATTGAAATAATGATAAATCCAAAATTGAGCACCCTACTAAGAGGGAATTTTTTGTTGAATCAATAGTCATGGATCAAGTATAGGAGGGGTTAAAGTGGAAAATAGCCACAAACAACCTGAATTAGAAGTCAGGGTCAAAAAAATCATTGAAATAGATGGATTGAAATTTAAAGACTTGAATAATAGTGGGAAACTAGAGCCTTACAAAGATTGGCGTTTGAGTCCAAAAGAACGTGCGGAGAATCTAGTCTCATTGATGAATATCGATGAAAAAGTCGGCATGATGCTGATTAATAGCCGTCCGATGGGGCTCTCTCAAAAAGATAAGAGCAAGACAAGCCATGATGGTGTGCTTGATGAAGCGATTATTGAAAAGGGTGAAACTATTTTTGCGCTTTCTAAAGTATATGGAACAACGCATACCATTGAAAACATGCATTTACGCCACTTTATCCTAAGAGACAATTGGAGTCCCTCTCAAATGGCTGAGTGGGTTAATAAAATGAATGAATTATGTGAGGGAACGCGTCTAGGTATTCCTTGTTTAATCGCATCTAATTCAAGAAACGAACATGCGGAAGCTGTGTTTGGCATGAATGATGCATCTGGTATTTTTTCGACCTGGCCAGGAACGTTAGGTCTTGCTGCAGCGGCTAAGGGAGATATGAAAAACGGCGGTGACGCATCACTTATTAGCCAATTTGCCCAAATAGCGCACGATGAGTGGGATGCAACGGGCTTACGCAAGGGATATATGTATATGGCTGATACTGTCACAGATCCTAGATGGCAGCGGATATATGGTACGTTTGGTGAGGACACGGAATTTATTTCGGATGCAATCGGCCGCCTCATTGACGGATTCCAAGGAGAGGAATTAGGAAAACATAGTATTGCTATGACAACCAAGCATTTTCCTGGCGGAGGAGCAAGGGAAAATGGATTTGATCCCCATTATGAAGAGGGTAAATGGAATCTATATCCAACTCCTGGAAGCTTAGAGCAGTATCATCTGCCACCGTTTCGGGCAGCAGTAGAACATGGCACTTCATCCTTTATGCCATATTATTCAATCCCTAGTATCAAGAAAAGTGTGGTGCAAGAATTCGAAGGGCAAGATATTCCTTTTGAAGAAGTTGGCTTTACTTTTAATCATTATTTCTTACAGCATATTCTCAGAGAAAAACTAGGGTTCAAAGGCTATATAAATAGCGATAGTGGTGTCACAAGTAAAATGAGCTGGGGCGTTGAACACTTAAGCGAGGCGGAACGGTTTGCCAAAGCCGTTAATGCCGGGACAGATCTTATTTCTGATTCAAATGATGTTGAAAATCTTAAAAAGGCCATCGAAAATGGCTGGATTAGCGAAAAGCGTATTAATGAAGCAAATGTAAGACTTCTTGCAGAAATGTTTACTTTAGGATTGTTTGATGATCGTACGTATGTTTCACCAGATTATGCTGCTTCAGTGGTTAGTACTCCCGCACATTGGGAAGCTGCTTATGAAGCACATAAAAAATCAGTAACGATTCTGAAGAATTCCAATCAGACATTACCTTTAAAAGCTGAAAACGTAAATGGGAAGAAGGTTTACGTGGAAGTTTTACACAAGGAAACTGAACGAGCTGCTTCTTATACCGAAAAGGCAAGGCAGGAATGCGAAGAACTTGGCCTATTTACACTGGTCAATAATTATGAAGAAGCGGATGTAGCTATTTTGTTCCTTCATCCAAAGTCTGGAGCTTATTTCAATGCAACACCAGGTCTGTTAGAACTTGAATTATGCGAAAATAAAACGTTAACAGCATTAGATGGTACAACCTATCAAGAAACTACGTTAACGGGTATGGATCATCTGAAGGAAGTTTGTGACAGTGTCCATGTTCGCGGAGGAAAAGTTATCATCAGTGTGAATTTCACATTGCCGTGGATTCTTGGAAATGTTGAACCATTAGCAGATGCGTTGATTGCTGGTTACGATACATTCATTAAGCCACAATTTGAGGTAATCGCTGACCAATTCCAACCAGTGGGTGTATTACCGCTAACATTGCCAGCAAGTGATGAAGTCATTGCGGTTGATGAAAATGGTAATTGTATGTCTCCAAATGATGTACCAGGCTATGACAAGGACAAATATATGCCTGAAGGTCTTTCATATGCTTATAAAGATAGTGATGGTAATGTTTATAAACTTGGATATGGCTTAACATATTAATAATATTAATTAAAAAATTTTAGCTAAGGTTTCTTGCCTTAGCTTTTTTATTTGCCTGATTGCTTAGGGATAAATTAAAGGAAAACTTTACCATAAAAAAGAAAGGGAATTAGGACTAACATTCATTTCATATATATGGGAAGGAAGTGTATTTAAGAGGAGGGACAAAATGGCAGCAAATCCCATTGTTGCTCGGTCTTTAGACGAAATTAAATTTTGGTCTAGGATTATGAAAGAACATTCTTTATTTTTAAGTCTTGGATTCACCTTTGAACAGAAACAATTAATTGAGGAAGCCCAGCAGTTTATGGCTTTATTCGAGAGAATTGAGGAGAAGCTATCTAGGTTTACGGTAAATTCGGATTTACGTCAAGTTCAAGCTTTTAATACCGAGGTTTATCAAGCAGCGGCATCAATTTATGGCTATAAAAGGAAGGTATTGGATTTAACACTTCGCTGTCAAATCAGGCATAACAATTTCCCTTTATTAATTGACCATATTAGCAGAGAAGCAGCATATTTTGCTAATCGGTTAAAGGAATTAAATGAAGGTATATTAGCCCCGACACCTGATTCAATTATTGAAGAAAATGTATTTTTCTTAAAGATTATGGCTGACCATGCAAAGTTTATCGGGCACCTTTTAGATCCTTCGGAAAGAAAGTTAGTTGAACAGGCGAGAGAGTTTAGTAATGATTTTGATAAGTTGTTGTTCCAGGCAGTTGATTTAGACTATATGCGACCACAATCTGAAACCAAACCATTACTCGGTCAATTTTTAAACCAAAATAAAGTATCCGTTGCTTCATTAAGGGATTTCAAGAAAACAGCAAGAGATTTAATAGAAGAATGTCGGATTAAGAGCAACATTCACCCACTCTTAGCTGACCATACATTTAGGGAAGCTTCGAGATTCCTAGAAATCATTGATATGTTTGAGGCTAGTCTAAGTAGAGCTTAATAAACTATAAAACCAAACCTCCCACATACAAGGGTGGAAGGTTTGGTTTATTTTCTTAAGTTGTTTTCTTTTATTACCTTTTTGGGTAACGCTTTCATCTGCATTCACTCAAGCCTCTTTGGATATTTTATCTTGGTCTAAAAGGTGGCCAACAAACGAGATTTCTTTTATCGTTACCGAAAGTTCCCCGGTTGGAATTTTTAACGAAATTTTTTCACCGTTATTTTTAAATAGAAGCTGTCTGCCTACTGGAGATAAGAAGGAAATATAACCACGATCCGGATCAGATTGCTCCGGGTAGCAAATGACATAATCCTCAGTTTCGTTATCCTCGTCATACAATACCGTGACCTTTGTCCCAATTAATACCTTCGGGAAAAATGAAATATGATTATTTTTTTGATTTACTTTTAATAAGTCCTCAACTTCTAACACATATAAATTAAAAAAATGTTTTAATCGGTCCTGTATAGGGGTTGATGAGAGATAAAGATTTGTTAGTTCCTTGATGTTTTCATCAATATAAATTAACTGTTGAACGAAGTAGTCTCTACTTTGGTAAGCACTATGGTTCATAGTAGATAACCCCCAGGCTTGGATTCAACTTTTTGCATAACTTCATTAATTTTTTCATTATTAATTCCTCCTAAATAAAAAAAATGAAACCTTCCATACAAGAAAGCAGATAGACCAACGTTAATATTGGCGTAGCTGTTTCTGTACAATAAAGAGGACTATAGCCCCTTTACTGAATGGAAGATATTAGTATTATTTTAACATATATTTACGGAAATATCATGAATACCGATCATTTGTTATTTAGAATTTACTTCAATGGAATTCAATCAAGAAAAAACAGCCTCTGAAATAGAGGCTGTCATTTATTTAATAATCCGCGCTTTACTTTTTAAAGTAACAGCGCCAGGCCTTTTTGAATATGAGTAGTCCAAAAACAATAAAAACTAGGAAGCCAATTAATGCAATAAGGATGTTCAGTATAGTTCCTAGGCTGCCTAAACCAAGTAAAGTAAAGAAGCCAGTTACGACATTCAAAATGGAAAGCAGCAACCAAACTACACCTGTTAAAAACCCAAGGAAAAGTCCCAAAATGCCACAGGAAGAATGACAATTACTCATAGAAATTCACCTCCTGACTATGGATGTTCAAGTTTATAATATGCGAAGGATGGACAGGGTGTTTTAAATAATCATGAAAAGGGGCACAAAATAGGCGTGTGAATTACGGTGACAATTACGGTGACAGGCACCGCCCGTGGACACTGTCAAATTACGGTGACAGGCACCGCCCGTAGACATTGTCCACCTCAGGTGGACAGTACTAGGCTTTCATGATTTACTCATGTTAAATATCTTACTTTGATTTGGGAAACTCTATGATTTATGGAGGGATAATAATGATGAAGACAAATAAAGTAGAGATTGTTAAATTAACTAGTGCAGAGATATCAGCATTATGGGCAACCAATATAAATGTCAGCGTAGTAATTTGTATGATGACCCACTTTTTGGAAACTTGTACGGATCCTGAGATTCTCAAACTGCTTGAAGAAACCAAGCAGTTGGCTGAAAAACATATGAATGAAATAGAACAGGTTTTTGTAAAGGAAAAAATTGTTGTTCCTGAAGCTTTTAAGGCAGAGAAACATGTTGTCCATAAAGCTCCTAAACTTTTTTCTGATATCTATTATATACAGTGTGTCCTGCAAATGAGTAAATTTGGGGTTGCATCCCATACGTTGGGTTTAACTATTTCAGCACGAGAAGATATGCGAATTTTGTATAAAAACCTGATGGATGATGTGTCTCAGCTATATAATCATGTCGTTAGCGTCATGCAGGAAAAAGGAATATATGTGCGAATGCCTTTTATGAATTATCCAAATGAAATTGATTTTATTAACAAAGAAAACTTTTTGACAGGTTGGTTCGGACGAAGACGGTCATTATTAGGAATAGAAGTCACACATTTAATGATTAATGCATTTCAGAATGAAATGGGAATGCAATTGTGCACCGGTTTTTCACAAGTAACTCAAGACGTGGAACTTCGTGAATATTTTCTTCGAGGAAAAAATTTATGCAAACATATCGTAAGCTCCATTTATGATGTAATGGAAGAAAGTGAAGTGCCAGCTGCCATCACATGGGATCAAGGTGTCACCAATTCGACTGTTGCGCCATTTTCTGATCAATTTATGCTGTTTATCATAGGAATCCTTTCAAATCTCGGCATTGCAGCATATGGAGTAGGATTATCATCAACCATGCGTAGAGATATTTCTGCCATGTACGCTAATTTTCTAACAAAAACCGGGGCCTTTGGAGAAGATGGAATGAATTTAATGATTGAAAGAAAATGGATGGAGCAGCCTCCACAATTTGAAGCTGCTAAATGAAATACATTTGCTTAGGAGTACAAAATGAAGATATTATTAACACCACCTGCTCTATTAGTCTTAGATGTTCAAAAAGGTTTTGATGACCCCTTTTGGGGGGACCGTAATAATCCGCAAGCAGAGGATATATTAAAGCTTTTAACTGAGTGGAGAAAACGGGGCTGGGAGGTCATTTATTCACAGCATTTATCGTTATTGCCTAAATCGCCTTTCAATTATCAAAATAGAACAGGTGTTGAATTCAAAGAAATCATTAAACCTTTACCACAAGAGGTTGTTTTTCAAAAGAATATTAATAGTGCGTTCATTGGGACAGAATTAGAATCGTACTTAAGAGATAAACTGATTACTTCCGTTATGATAACAGGGTTATCAACACAACACTGTGTTTCTACGACCACAAGAATGAGTGGTAATTTAGGATTTGAAACGTTTCTTGTAGAAGATGCAACTGCTGCATTCGAAATTACCGACCATAATGGGACTACACATACTCCGGAGGATGTACATAAGTATGAAATTGCAGCTTTACATAAGGAGTTTGCAACGATTGTTGATACCAATGAGGTTTTGGCGCAGATTCAGCAACTAAACCCTAATCCGTAGAATCGTTTATGATAAAAAGAGGAGTAAGAGCAGTGTGCAACTGCTCTTTTTCTTGTGTGATTTAGTATCGGACTGTAAAATAACTATCAATCATACAGATTGAGGGACAATTTAATGAAGAGGTATAAATTAATAGAGAATTACAGGGGTATTCATAAGAAAGGAACTATTTTCTTTCTTATCGCAGAATCAGAGTTTATTGGTGTGAAAGAATTTGTGCTACAAACCTTGAATTTAGACGGCAAAATCATTCTCTCTGAAAAAGAACTGAGGGATTATTTTAGGGAATTATTTTAATTAATTCGGAAAATAAATAATTCTTAGTAAAAATACATTTTTCATATGAAATATTTTTATTTTTGAGCTAAAATTACTTTAGAATCATATATATCGACACTCTATCCAATAAAATTTAGGAGTTGGATGAAGATGTGGTCATTTATTTTCAAAAGGAAAAATAAAGACAGGATAGAAAGTTCGAATGTTATCTCCTTACAAAAAGGTACAAAAGAAACCGAAATTGAAAGAATTTCAACCCTACTTAAGGAAGTGCTTTGCGAAACTTCTAAAGAAATAGTTTTTTTATGTGTTGGAACAGATCGGTCCACAGGTGATGCACTTGGCCCCTTGGTGGGGACCATGCTGAAGGAAAAAAATATTCCTTTTCCAGTCTATGGAACATTAGAACAGCCTGTTCATGCACTAAATATAAAGAAAGTTATCAAGGATATCCATCAAAGATATGAAGAACCTTTTATTTTTGGAATCGACGCTTGTTTAGGTGATGAAGGGAAAATAGGGTCCGTTTTTATAAAAGAGGGAGCCTTTATCCCAGGAAATGCGGTAAATAACGTATTACCAAGTGTGGGTAATTACCACTTGAAGGCAATCGTCAATTATCTGGACCCCATCTCACCGGTACAGTCACTAAATAGCACACGTTTGTATACCGTTAAAACTCTTGCGGAAATAGTAACAGAGATTATCACCAGGGCTGCATTTGAGGTTAGGAACCTTCAAAATGACCAAGTAACTTAATTTTTTTAGTAAGAAGTGTTATCAGAAGATCTTCCTGCTAGGGAAATATTTCAAGTAAATGTTATAATTGGTATTAAGTATACCGAGTAGGAAGAGGGAGGAAATATGGTAAGTAACTGGACGGAGGATAATTTAATCTCGATTCGTGAGAGGGTTTATATCCACATTAAAGATTTGATTTTAGAAGGAGAGTTCAAAGCAGGCGATCGATTGGTGGAAAGGGAGCTGGCAGAAAGACTGAATATTAGTCGGACACCTATTCGTGAAGCATTATTTCGCTTAGAATCGCAAGGGTTTGTGAAAACCGTACCTAGAAAAGGTGTAATTGTTGCAGATATCTCGGAAAAAGAAATCATTGAGGTATTTACAATTCTTGCATCCCTAGAAGTATTGGCAGCAAAATTAGCTGTCCAGAAGTTAGACGACGTAACAAAAAATAAATTTATTGAATGTATTAAAAAAGTGGAAGCTGCCTTGCAAGATAAGAGAGAATCAGATTACGCAGATATACACTTTGAAATAAATCATCTGTTATACAGTGCTGCAAAGAATACTAAACTATATGAGATTCTAAGTGGATTATCGGATTATATAAAAGCATTTGCAAAGCTTGGCCATAAAAAAACCGGAAGAGCAGAACAAGCAATGGAAGAGCATATAAAAATTATGGAAGCCATTGTAAATCAAGAAACAGAAATGGCAGAATTTCTTACAAAAATTCATATTGAAAATGCAAGAAAAGCTTACATTGAATCTGTTAAAAAGGGATAAGGGAATAAACAAATAAAGAAAGAGCTAAGA
>NZ_NPDD01000223.1 GCF_002272245.1 Bacillus sp. 7884-1
ACAGCCGGCTTTTTCCTGTGTCTAAGTATATACAGTTCATTATTGCAGCTGTTGGTTTTCTTGTTCCACCTTACCCTCAACTGGGTTTGTTTCCATATACTCATATTCCCTTTCAAGGTCACTTAAAGTCCATTCATACAAATGTCGATCTTCTTTTTTAAACACACCAATTTTAAGCAGTTTATCAATAAGGTATTGCCTTCTTTGCTGGACAGCGGTTCGAAGAATATTCTTCATACCTTGTCACCTCCAGATTTTTTACTACTCCTGAGCTACCTATTCGATTTTAACCTCTTGCTTATTATGGCTGTGTCGATTTTTAGCATATTTACCTACTCTTAAAGCAAACTTCATCTTAACTTAATAAAAGAAAATAAACTGTATTTTTATTAATGGTCTACGGTATTAGAGGTTAGTAATTGTTCATACCAAAAAGCCCACCTATAGTTATAGGTGGGCCTTATCATTTAAACACCGCGTTTATTACCCCAAAGCAGGGCATGTAATTGAGGAAGCACTCTAACATTGTTTAATTGATTGTCTACCACTACTTGATTAACTAGCCATTCGTATTTAAGGAGAAGCTTTTGTATTAGTTCTTGATTATTAGGGTTTGTGATATCATCGTTTCCAACCGAAAGATAAAACGGAATGCCTTCGTATCTATTGTGAATCATTTTTGCATATTCTAGATCATCTTCATCAAATATAACGACTTTTAAACTTACATTATTCTCAAACTGGTTTTCGTCTAGATTAATAAAAATTGAATCTAATATCTCAAGGTTTGTTTCCATCCTTGAGCTTGGCGGTTTAGGTGATATGGTGAGTTCATCGATTTTTAAAAACCAATCCTGCCATTTGCTTCCCTGTGTTTCAATTCCAATAGTAATCTGCTTTTCTTTTAACAAATCAATCAGTGAATCTAGATTTTTGAGTAATGCTGGATTTCCCCCAGAGATGGTTACAAAGGAGAAATTGTCCCCGCCAAGGGCTTTTAATTCAGTCCAAATTTCTTCTGCAGTCATCTGCCTGATATCATCTCTGGCGCTGCCGTCCCATGTAAAGGCTGAATCACACCAGCTGCAGGAATAATCGCAGCCGGCGGTTCGAACAAACATCGTAACTTGGCCAACCACCATCCCCTCGCCTTGAATAGTCGGGCCAAAAATCTCAAAAATTGGAAGTTTACTCATTCTCCATCCACTCCCTTCTTGCTTCTGCATAGCTGGTAGGCGTTTCAAAAAGCCGGACAAATTCTACTCTAGCTCCGAGGAATTGATCCTTATTCTCCTCTTTGGCTAATGCTGCTTGCATTTTTTCATAAATCCAAACCACGATATTTTCAGCGGTTGTATTCATCGGAGGCAGTGTTTCATTTAGGTATCGATGATCCAGGTGAATCTCAATTTCATTTTTCCAAATTACCTTGATATCGCTAAAATCCATCATTAATCCTCTATCATCCACATAGCCGCTAATCCCGAAGACTACTTTATAGGTGTGGCCGTGCAGGTTCTTGCATTTTCCTTCATAGCAATGTAAGTGATGTGCGGCATCAAAAGTAAATTCCTTGCTTACCAATACACGTCTCGTATGATACTTTAACTCCTTGCGCTGAATGTCTTCATCTATTTTCTGCAGTTTATCGACGATTCTAAATCCGTACATTTTTAGTCCTCCCAATTAGAAAATCATCGAGTCCTCGTTTTCTTAACACACAGGCTGGACATTCCCCACAGCCGTCAGAAATAACGCCATTGTAACAGGTTAACGTATTCTCCCGTACGTATTCAAACGCATTTAATTCATCCGCTAATTCCCATGTTTCCGCTTTATTCAGCCACATTAATGGAGTGTGAATAACAAAGTTATCATCCATGGATAGATTCAAGGTAACATTAAGTGATTTGATAAAAATATCACGGCAATCAGGGTAGCCGCTGAAATCTGTTTCGCAAACACCTGTCACTAAATGCTTGGCACCAACCTGACGAGCTAACACTCCGGCAAAGGTAAGGAACAAAAGGTTTCTTCCTGGCACAAACGTTGAAGGAAGTTCACCATCTTCTCCGTCTTTTACTTCAATATCAGAGCGTGTTAACGCATTGGGTGCGAGCTGATTCAATAAAGACATATCTAATATATGGTGTCTTACACCTAGTTCATTGGCTATATTTTTGGCACATTCAATTTCTAAACTATGCCGTTGATTGTAATCGAATGTGACTGCCTCCACCTCTTTAAATTGTTGTAACGCCCAAAATAAACAAGTAGTGCTGTCTTGCCCGCCGCTAAATACGACAATGGCTTTTTCATCTTTTAACATGTTAGGAAACTCCTTCCAAAATAGAAAAAGCCGTACCCCAAGATAGAAGTACAGCTTCATCTTAGTTTTTTTAACGAGGGGGGCTAGAACCTCTATTGGTTTATACTGTTAGTATAATACCATAAAAAAAATAAAAAAAGGAACCATAATTTTTTATTTGACGTTTTTGCTGATGTCCTTTATCATATGGAGAAGATAATACCCGTACTTACACGGGAGAGGTTCATAGCTGATACCCTCTATAAAAAACTATGGATACATGACTCTATGCCATGTCCATACCGGACGTGGCTTTTTGTTTTTTTATCCTTGTGGTTTGCTGTAGTTGATGCTGGGACTCTCCTTCTAAAAAAGTGTTGGGATACATTTTGACTTGGAGGTTTTTTTATGTCTGGCCGTAGCCATGAAGAAGGATTAAAGGATTTAACACTATTAGGTAATCAAAATACACAATACTCATTTGAGTATGCGCCAGAGGTTTTGGAGGCGGTCGATAATCTTCATCCAGAGCGTGATTATTTCGTAAAATTTAATTGTCCTGAATTTACTAGTCTTTGCCCGCTTACGCATCAGCCCGATTTTGCAACGATGTATATTTCATACATCCCGAATCAAAAAATTGTTGAGAGTAAATCTCTTAAACTCTATTTATTCAGCTTCAGAAATCATGGTGATTTCCATGAGGATTGCGTCAATATTATCATGAACGATTTAATCAAGCTTTTAGATCCTAGATATATTGAGGTTTGGGGAAAATTCACTCCACGTGGTGGTATTTCCATTGATCCATGGTGTAACTACGGGAAACCAGGTACCAAGTTCGAAGAAATGGCGACTTTCCGGTTGATGAACCATGACCTGTATCCAGAAAAAGTAGATAATCGATAATTGAAAACTATTTTTAATAAAAATTAAATAGTCCTGTAAACCTTTAACATTTTTCATATGATACATTGAGTTTAGTAATTACTAGACAAATGAAGAATGAGTTGATCCTATGTTGAATGTTAAAGAGGTTACTGATCAGCTTAGGGCTGAGGGGATTACGGACAGTGAACAGGTTGTCATCCGTTGGATTCTCGATGGGAAAATCAAGGCAAGAAGAACCAAGCATCTTAATCTAGAATACTCAATAAATCCTGTTGATTTAGCGTCTTTTATTTTGGAAAAGAAGATTGAGTTCAAAACGAAGAAATTTGGGATAGATTTTCACCATTGGGAAAAAACGTTCCACGAGAATCAAAAATTCAAAGAAGAAATTGAACAGTTAAAAACCTCGATTCGGATTGAACAAGCAAAAAATAGGTCATTAAAAAGAATGCTAAAAGCTGAGTATGCTCTTTCAGACTCTCCACCTTTGACCCTTACCTCCTTATTGGGTTTAGAACCTGGGGCTGATATGGAGGCAATCAAGAAGGAATACAAGAAAATATTAAAGGCGCTCCATCCTGATAGAGGCGGCGACGAACGACTATTTAAAGTGTTTTATGATCACTATGAAAAGGTAAAGGATCCAGCAAAAAGCTGAATCCTTTTTGTTTTTATAAAACTTGGTTGCCTTTTATTCCGTTAATCGAATAGCTTGCTACTATGTTTGTACTTAAGGAGTGAGATACTGAGCAATATTTATCTTTTGATAATTGAATCGCGCGTACTACCTTATCTTCTGGCAGATCGCCTTCTACTAAGTAATGAATATGAAAATCAGTAAATTTCTTTGGTTCGGAGTCTGCCCGCATCCCTTCTACTTCCATTGCAAATCCCGTCAACTCTAATCGCATTTTTTTCAAAATCATCACGATATCGATGCCTGTACAGCCTGCAAGTGAGTATAGGAGAAGCTCAGTTGGCCTGGGGCCGCTATTTTGACCGCCAACTTCTGGTGCCGCGTCCATCCTTAAATCATGCCCTGAAGGCGTCTTTCCGGTAAAGGCCATTTCTCCTGTCCAGTAAATAGTTGATTTCATTTCTATCGTCCCTTCCTTTATGTAAATTCATCCTTATTTTACCTTAAAAAAAGGTTTTGAACTCCTATTTGAGTCCAAAACCTTCTATTATTACTTAAGTAAGGACAAGTCGATTAGACCTTTAATATCACTACTTGGAATATATCCAGCTTCTTTACTGATATCTGCCATTTCCTGAATTACCTTTTCATTTACATCTGTTGTCACCGCTAAACGAGAGAATGCTGCATCCACTTCCTCTTTGTTTAACTCTTTACCAGTTAGATCCTTTAGATGCTTGATGACAATTTCTTTACTTTCATCTGAATTGTCCTGAATGAATTTTACCGCTTTTTTGTGAGCATCTAAATACTGCTTAGATAAGTCTTTGTTTTTCAAAAAGTCTGTTCTAGCTGCTACTACTGTATTTGTTGATTCCTTGCCCCATGCGAACTCATCCCAGTCTAGAAGTAACTTTCCATTTGCTTGGTTTTCAAGTACATATCCCCAAGGCTCTTGTGTCGCTGCCGCGTCAACTTGTTTTTGAATGAATAGAGAAGCTGTATCAGCTGGTGCTGCAGCGAATAAATCTACAGTACCTCCACTTGTTTTCGCTTTTAACTCTGCCTCTTTTAACGCTTTTCGGAGCATAACATCCTGCGTGCTTCCAATAACCGGAATTGCCACTTTTTTACCATCTAAATCAGCTACTTTTTCAACACCGCTTCCTTCTGCTGCAACAAGAACAGCCCCGCCATTTACTGCACCAGAAATCAGGTGATATTCCTTGTTTTTTACATAAAAGTTAAGTAATGGACCAGGTCCTACTGTACCAACGTCAATTGCTTTTGTTGCCATTGCTTCCATAAATAGTCCGCCGTTTGCAACTGTTTTTGTTTCAATCGTTACATCCTTACCGAAAGCTTCTTCAAAATACCCTTTTTCAAGCGCAACTATCGTTGCGATATGTGTTAAGTTTGGAAAATACCCGATCTTAACGTTTTTCACCTCTCCGCCTTCGCTTTCATTGGAAGATTGAGCACATCCACTAAGTAATCCAATAAACAAAATGGTGATAAATAGGTAAAGCATAGATTTTTTAAACATGATTTTTCTCTCCTGGCTCTATAATTTTTTTATTAAGCTCTTTTTCGAATACCCCATTTTACTTCTACATTGCGTTCTAGTCGTGAAAAAACAACATTATCGACTATGGTCCCGATAATTGCAATAATTATCATGACAGAAATAACTAAATCCATTTGACCGAGTGAACGACCCATTTCAAGCAGTTGTCCAAGGCCGCCACCGCCCCCAAGAAGTTCACCGGCCATTAAGGCACGCCATGAAAATGCCCAAGCAATTCGAAGTCCCGAAATGATTTGCGGTACAGATGCTGGAAGAATGACAGTCCGGAGGAAATGAAATCCACTTGAACCATATACCTTAGCAACACGCTGATAAAGCTGAGGTACATTTTTAAACCCGCTTGTTGCATTCACCGTCATGGTCCATGTCGCACCGATAGTTACAATAAACAAAATGGAAAAATCATTTAACCCAAACCAGATGATCGCTAATGGAAACCAGACAATACTTGGAATTGATTGGAGCGCAGTAACGACAAATCCAAGTGTATCTTCGACGAGTTTATAACGCCAGATGAAGTACCCTAATATCAATCCGACAATAATAGCAATCGTAAAGCCGAGTAATATCCGTCCTATACTTTTACCGATTGCTAATGTGATTTGACCACTGAGTAAGCCGTTAAAAAGGGTTTCCAATACCTGACTAAGGCTGGGAAACATAAAATCGGGAAGGCTGGAAAATCTAGATGTGACTTCCCATATCACCGCTATCACCGCGATGAAGATGATCCGTCTTAAAGCTGTAGTCATCACCCATTTCCTCCTTCAATACTTTTTCGATTTCATCTTGTAAAATAGATAAAATTCGCTGTTCTGTATTTAATGTAACACTGTCCGGTGTTACTCCATCCTTCATCGTTGGCACGGGAATGATTTCTTTAATCCTGCCTGGACGAGTGGCAAACACGACCACTTCCTCTGAGAGGAGTACCGCTTCTCTGATATTGTGAGTGATAAAAAAGATGGTTACTTTTGTCTTTCTCCAAATTTCAAGCAGTTCTTTATGCAGCACCATTCTTGTTTGTTCATCCAATGCTGAGAAAGGCTCATCCATTAACAAGATGTCAGGCTCCATTACTAACGCTCTTGCGATTGAAACCCGCTGCTTCATTCCACCAGATAATTCGTGAGGATATGAATTTACATAGCGGCTGAGGTGAACCATTTTTAAGACATCAAGTGCCTTTCTCTTCGCCTCTTCTTTAGGCATTTTTTTAAGATTTAAACCATAGGTTACATTTTCTAATACGGTCAGCCACGGAAACAAACCTGCTTCTTGGAAAACTACTACTCTTTCTGGTCCAGGTTTTGATACTAAGTTCCCATCGACGCGGATTTCGCCGCTATCAGCTTTGTCGAGTCCAGCAACTAGGTAAAGCAGCGTAGACTTCCCACAACCTGATGGTCCCACAATCGAAACAAAACTGCCTTTTTTAACATTTAAAATTATCCCATCAAGAACTTTCACGTTTTCTTTTCTATCATTTATAAAGCTTTTTTCGATAGAATCTATCGTTAAATACATTTAATGTCACCTCTTTTTCAATTCCTAGTAAATCTATTGGTTTTATTATATTACAAACAATAGGTAAGTCAACTATTATTCTATTATTCTGCAAAATTTTATGTACCTCTTTTTGTATTTACTGAATATTTAAATATTTTTCTACAAATGACTAACAAGGCAGATGGATTCCCGTCGTTATTTGCAGGAACTTTACTATTTCTAAAAGAATCTGGTGATTCATGTAGATAAGTTTATTACAGTTCATGCAGGAGAAACTCATACGTTTCTAAAATTAATAAAGTAGACGAAAAGCAAGTCTAATGATTAAGTTGAAAGGTGGTCATTGCCATGAGCCAAGATATTACCCTACAACAAATTGCAGAAGGTGTACCAAAGACACTATTAAATGCGTCCGATAGAGACATTGAAGGATTCCAAAAAATCATCGAAGAAACAATTAAATTAAGAGAAGCACATAGAAATCTGCAGAAAATGGTAAAAAGCTTCTCTACTTCTACGATTCAGCGAACGTAAATATTTTTGAAAAAAAAAAGACCCACCCTTGTCAAAGGGGGTGGGTCTATACATACCTTATAGAGAATTTCATTCATCAATAGAATCTATCACCTTTATAAGGAGAAATAAATTTGTAAGGTCTTGATACTAATTTGAAAAAATGCTGTATAACCGCTACAAAATCATCTAATAAAAAGGTAGATTTGGGCATTCCCTGGTTTATGGTTAACCTTCTGTATTCATTAAGAAGATTATCTAGTTCTTGACTGCAAGCTATCGTTTCTTTATTAGACAGTCCCTTTGTCATACCTATTTTTATCATTTCGTTTCTCTTCTCATTTATTGCCTCTTCTAAATCAACTATATTCATAACAAAAACACACCTCTAACTCTATTAATTACCCAGATGCTTTTAAATATATTAGTCATGAACAGAATTATAGCATGTATTTAAATCTATTAAATCGTTTCGATAAAACAAGTTAAAATATGACAAAACTAGACGATTTTTAAAATTTCAGATTATTCTATAAAATTCTTTTCCCTTGCTAATTCTGCATATTTATAGGATGTTGTTGTATGTTGAAGGTAAATCAGGCCAATACTTACCATATGGTTATTATTGGTTTAGCAAAATTATTATATAGGTTTTTTTGAAAAATCAGGAGGAATTAATGATGCTTTTTGAAGAATATGAAGTATTGCTAAAAAAAACGGTTGCTGTTGCACCAGATTGGGTAAAAAGCGACATACAGGACATTTTGAAAAAAGATGAAGGGAAACATATAGGAGTAAGTTATGTCATTTCACAATTAAATGATAGATATTCTTTTAGTCTCAGACATATTTTGTCAGCAATGGATTTTTCGAGTGAGTGGACGCAGGTTTCAAGAGAACGGCTTAGTTTTATTGATAATAATATTGATGTTGTTGTTGCACTGTATTATGATCTCAAAGATTAACCGTGAGAAATTGTATGTCAATACAAAAAGCAATACTAATTCATATGCGAATTTGTATTGCTTTTTGTGTTTTTTGGCGGATGTGTTAAATTGGGCTGTTGATTTGTGCACCAGGCGCTTCGCTTTCCGCACAAATCAACAGCGTGCCAATATCAGTATTTTGCTTTAACACATCCTATTTTTTATATGTTCATTTTCCGTTATAACTCCCCTGAAGCAAAGAAGCTAATGTTTAAGCATGAAAATTTGTGCCGTCGGTTGTGGCTTGGACTATGCCGGCACGAATGACGAAGTCTCCGAAGTGCTCTTCTTGCTCTCGTTCTTTCGCGTAACGGGAAAGAATGACACGCAGTTCGCTCAAGATTTCTTCTTCACCGATATTTTCTCGGTACATTTTGTTGAGTCGGCTGCCGTCAAACGCCGCTCCAAGATACATATTATATTTTCCTACCGCTTTACCCATAAATGCTATTTCTCCAAGTCCAGGGCGCGCACAGCCGTTTGGACACCCTGTCATACGGATGGTAATTTCTTTATCCCTTAGACCATTTTCATCTAAAATGTCCTCTATTTTATCAATAAGCTTAGGTAAGTATCTTTCTGCTTCTGCCATTGCTAACCCGCATGTAGGAAGTGCAACACATGCCATTGAACTGCGGCGAAGTGCAGAATAGTGACTACCATCCGTTAAACCATATTGTTCAATTAGTTCATTAATTTTTTTCTTCTTCTGGCTTGAAACATCGGCAATAATTACGTTTTGATTTGCAGTTACACGGAATTCACCTTTATGGACTTTTGCAATTTCTTTAAGAGCTGTTTTTAGCTTATAATCATCCGAATCCGCAACACGGCCGTTTTGGATATAAAGGGTATAATGCCATTTTCCTTGAACGCCTTTTACCCAGCCGTAACGGTCGCCGTTATCATCAAAGTGATAAGGTTTTGCCTCATCAAGACTCCAGCCAAGACGATTTTCTAATTCTTCCTTGACGGTTTCCAATCCTAGTCGGTCAACGGTATACTTGAACCGGGCATTTTTCCGCTCGGATCGGTTACCGTAATCGCGCTGAATGGTAATGACTTTTTCTGCTACATCTTGAATTTGATCTGGAGTACAGAAGCCGATTACCTTAGCTAGCTGAGGGTAAGTCTCTTTATCACCATGTGAACTTCCCATACCGCCGCCAATTGCCACGTTAAAACCAATAAGTTTTCCATCTTCTACAATCGCAATTAACCCAAGGTCTTGTGAAAAGACGTCAATATCATTCGAAGGCGGAACGGCAATGGCAATTTTGAATTTACGTGGTAAATAAAGCGGTCCATACATCGGTTCAACATCATCCACTTCAGGACTACCAGCTACTTTTTCTTCATCAAGCCATACTTCATGGTAAGCCCTTGTTCGCGGCAATAAATAATTACTTAAATGTTTTGCCCATTCGTATACTTCCATATGAATCTCAGATTGATAGGGATTTGAGGTACACAATACGTTACGATTGACATCACCGCACGCAGCAATTGTATCCAATAACGTAGAATGGATTTCTTGTATTGTATTTTTCATATTCCATTTTAATATCCCGTGCATTTGAAACGTTTGACGTGTAGTAAGTTTTAATGTTCCGTTACCGTTTTTATCAGCCAGCTCATCCAAAACTAGCCATTGGGACGGTGTCGCAACACCGCCAGGCAAGCGGACACGAAGCATGAACTGATAGGCAGGCTCAAGTTTTTGCTTTTGGCGCTCATTGCGGAGATCTCGGTCGTCCTGCAAATAGCTGCCATGGTGTTTCATTAGACGGTTATCATCGTCTGGAATGCCTGCACTGATTCTGTCGAGCATTACTTCTTTTAGTGTTCCGCGTAAAAAATTACTTTCGCTTTTAATACGCTCTACATCACTTGGCGCGCCTTCAGGTGCCTTTAACTTTTGCTTCACCATTTATGAAAAATCTCCTTCCACTACTGTATCAATAGGGCTCTTTTCTTATACTTTGTTGCTAAATGGAACAAAATTTAATGAATATGCAAGATTTCCGCAGAAAATAGAATACTTCCAATAAGAAAAGAGCCAACAAACTGAATTCTATAGCGCAAAATAACTATTTCCAAGTTAAAATCGGCCTTAAGATTTTAACAAAGTTAAAATCGGCTTTAAAATTTTAACAACAAGCTTTACGAATTCAACTCAATATACATCGCGCTGGTATCGTTTTCGCTGCTGCATGTCTGCTAGATAGGCTTCTGCCTCATCTCGGCTCAAGCTTCCCTCTTTTTCAATTATTCCAATAAGCGTTTGATGGACGTCATGTGCCATATGTTTCTCATCACCGCAAATGTAAACATGCGCACCTTCTTGAAGCCACTCGAACAATTCCTTGCTCTGTTCTAATATGCGGTGTTGAACATAGACTTTTTCTGCTGTATCCCTAGAAAAAGCAACATCCATTCTGGTTAATACTCCGTCTTTTAGCCATTTTTGCCATTCTGTTTGGTAAAGGAAATCCGTGACAAAATGCTGGTCTCCAAAGAACATCCAAGACTTACCTTCTGCCCCAGTTTCCTCACGCTCTTGCATAAATGAGCGGAAGGGTGCTACCCCTGTTCCTGGTCCAACCATGATGATTGGGGTTTCAGGATTCGCTGGAAGCTTAAAGTTTTCGTTTTGTTGAATATAGATTGGTACACTGTCTCCTGGCTGTAATCGTTCTGCCGTAAAAATAGAGCAGACACCTTTACGGTCACGACCATTGGCGTTGTAACGGACAGCACCTATCGTTAAGTGAACTTCATCAGGATTCGCATTTAGGCTGCTTGCAATCGAATATAAGCGTGCAGGCATCTTTCTAAGTATCGAAACAAACTCTTGAGGAGTGCTTTTCAACGGTCCAAATTCGCGAACCACATCAAGTAAATCATGTCCTTCAAGATAGGATTTGACTTTTTCACTGTTGGTTAAGAGCTCCTGCAAATCTATATTCGCCGTAATCTTTGTTGCTTTTTCAAGAAGCGGTTTTGTTAAAGTAGTAATTTCATAGTACGTACTAAGGGCATCTCTTAACGAGAGAACCTCGCCTTGTTTATTAATTGTCACACTTTCTTCCGGGTTCCATTTCAATTCTGCAAGAAGCAAATTGACAAGTTCTGGATCATTTTCCGGATAGATTCCAAGACTATCGCCTGGTTGGAAGCTAATTCCTGATCGTTCAAGTGATAACTCCAGATGCCTTGTTTCTTTGTTAGAGCCTCGTCCGTTTAAGTTTAGATTATCAAGAACTTCTGCTCTAAACGGATTGGTTCTAGAGTAAATTGATTCTACTGTTTGTGTGGATGCTGCCTGAGCTAGTGCAGGAATTCCTTCCTTTGCTTCACCTAGGCTGCTAATGATTCCTTCAAGCCATTCTGCTGCCGGTTCATCATAATCCAGGTCACAGTCGAAACGAGGATAAAGTCGAGTCCCACCGAGCTCCTCCAAACGAGCGTCAAATTGTTTTCCTGTTTGACAGAAGAATTCATATGAGCTATCTCCAAGAGATAAGACTGAAAAGTGTAAGTCCTCTAGCTTCGGTGCCCGCTTTCCATGTAGAAACTCATGGAATGTTAGGGCATTATCCGGTGGATCCCCTTCTCCGTGTGTACTAACTAAAATAAGTAGATTTTTAACTTTTTTAATATTGTTTGGTTTAAAATCGCTCATAGCAGAAACAGTTACTTGGAACCCTTTCCCTTCAAGCGTCGTGCTGGCCTTTTTTGCTAAGCCGCGAGCATTTCCTGTTTGTGATCCGTAAAGAATGGTCACTTCTTTTGAAGCTGCACCATCGGCTGTTTGCTGGCTTGGTACGCCTAATACAGAAGCAATTGGCGCAGAAGCCGCACCAGCAAGATACCCACTCAACCAAACTTTTTGAGATTCAGTAAAAGTAGGTAAAAGACGATTTAGGAGTTCCGCCTGCTCCTGATTAAACGGACTGTTCATTACCTGAAGTTGCAACGTTATCCACCTCACTATGGAATATAAACTTATCATACAGTATTTTTTAGAGGCCGTTAGATTTAAATTGGTCTATTTCTTGACCCAGTTCTCTATTTAATAAAGTTATAGATTATTTCGTAACTAGCTTTCGTTCACTCTAACCAATTATTAGATACTACTCACCAACCGCACGTTCAATTACGATATCTTCGATTACGGTATGGTTGCTTAAAGCTTGAGTACAGAGGATTCTCTGACCTCCTTTTTGGCGCAAGCGAACGGTTTTGTTTAATTCTGCAAGTAGGAGTCCGGTAAATAACATATAGGGAACAACAATTACCCGACCCACAGCACCTTCCGAAATATTCTCTAAACCCTCACTTAGCTTCGGTTCGGTTGCCGCTAAATAGCAAACAGATACCCTTTGCGCTCCAAGCCGTTCCCCGATACCATCCGCAATTTTTCCAAAATTCACGTGGACATCCGGGTCGCTGCTGCCTACACCGACAATCAATAACCTGTCTTCTGGGGTCACCTCACCTGCAGAATCCCTAATTAACTCAGCCACACCATCTAGAATAACATCCTGTACTCCGAAAGGGTTCTTTATTTTTACCGGAATAGTAGGATATTTGGCAATAATGGGTGACAAGGCTTCAGGAATATCCCGTTTTATATGTCCCGCTGCCAAAAGAAACAGTGGAACAACGTCAATTTCCGTTGCACCCCGCTCGACACATGTTTCAAAGCCTTCTTCAATCAGCGGCTCTGTGAGCTCTAAGAAACTCAGTTCCTGTATCGGAACGTCAATTCGTGCCTTTACACTTTCAATAAAAGCCCTCATCTCGACCGCCCCTTTTTTCGAACGAGTACCATGGCCGATATAAAGAATTGCTTTCATAATATGTGCTCCCTTCTGCTGTTACCGGTTGGCGGCTGGAATATTTGCTAAAATTTCTTCCTGAAACCAATTCAATTTTTTGTGCAAGGTTACTACCTCCCCAATCACAATCATACTTGGATTGGTAATCCCCTCTCTTTCTACCACTTCTTCAATCGTATCAAGTGTGCCAACTACTGTTCTTTGGTCGCTTAATGTACCCCAATGAATCAAAGCGATTGGAGTCTGTGGCGATTTTCCATTGGAAATTAAATGTTTGGTTATCGCCGGAAGATGAGAAACACCCATGTAAACACAAATCGTATCGACTCCCTTTGCCAAGTGTTTCCACTGGTGCTCCGCCTCAACATCACCAGCTTGATGTCCGGTAATAAAGGCGAAGCTTTTACTCAAGGTACGGTGGGTCACAGGAATCCCTGCATAAGCGGAAGCCGCTATTCCAGCGGTAATACCTGGAACAATTTCAAATGGCACGTTATGCCTAGAACATTCCTCTGCTTCCTCACCGCCACGGCCGAAAACAAAAGGATCTCCACCTTTTAAACGCACCACGTTATATCCCTTTTTGGCGTATTTCACCAAGAAATGATTTATTGTCTCCTGCTTCATTGTATGATAATGGGGAAGCTTGCCGCAATAGACAAGTTGCGCTCCCTCTTTTGCATTCTCCAAAAGTTCAGGATTTACCAGCCGATCATAGAGGATGACATCAGCTTGCTTGAGGCAGCGTAACCCTTTTACTGTAATCAAATCTGGATCGCCAGGACCCGCACCTACTAAATAAACCTTGCCAACCATTGATCAACCATCCTTTCTTTCTGATTCAAATTATAGTATGTTTTTTTCTTGGAGGTAATTGAAAATTTGATTTACCGCTTCTTCTACTGTTAATAAATCAGAGCGGACCGTTATTTCTGGAAATTCCGGTGCTTCATAAGGAGAATCAATCCCCGTAAAATCCTTTATTTCCCCACGTCGGGCCTTTGCATATAGCTGCTTCGGATCACGTTTTTCACATTCGCCAAGAGGACAATCTACAAAAACCTCAATGAACTCGCCTTCTTCAAAAATGGCTCGGACCTGGTCGCGATCGGAACGAAATGGTGATATAAAGGCTGTAGTCACGACTGCACCACTATCTACAAATAATTTGGCAACCTCACCAATTCTTCTGATATTCTCTGTACGGTCATGGTCAGAAAAACCGAGATCCTTGTTTAATCCATGGCGGATATTATCACCATCTAGAACATATTCGTTAATCCCCTGACGGTACAAAGCGCTCGATACAGCGTTCGCAATCGTCGATTTCCCAGAACCAGAAAGTCCTGTAAACCACAGTACACAGCTTCCATGACCATTTTGGGCATGACGGTCGGATTTGGTAACTGTACTAGCGTGCCATGTAATATTAGTTGCTTTTGTCAAAAGTTTTCTCCTCCTTAAACCGTCGTCTCTTCTTTCATGCCTTCAATCAACACTTCAACAACCTCTTTACGGCTAAAAGTGGATGGAGGAAGCTGTCCTGCGCGAAGCAATTCCCGTACTTTCGTTCCAGATAGAATCACTCGATCTTCATTGCTATGCGGGCAAGTTTTATCAGAAGCCATTCCTTCACATTTCGTGCAATAGAAGCTATGTTCAAAAAATAATGGTTTTATACCAAGCTCCCCTTCAGGGAATTCATTAAAGATTAATTGAGCATCGTACGTACCATAATAATTACCTACACCTGCATGGTCACGGCCAACAATAAAATGCGTGCAGCCAAAGTTCTTACGGGCAATCGCATGAAAAATCGCTTCTCTTGGTCCTGCATATCTCATTGCTGCTGGGTAGACACCAAGCTGAACACGTTCTCTTGGGTAATAATTTTCAAGAAGGACACGATAGCTTTTTAGGCGAACATCTGCTGGGATGTCGTCAGATTTCGTTTCCCCAACAAGTGGGTTCACGAAAAGTCCATCAACTGTTTCAAGTGCAGCTTTTTGAATGTACTCATGTGCACGGTGAATTGGATTTCTTGTTTGGAAGCCGACCACCGTTTTCCAGCCTTTTCCTTCAAACAATGCACGTGTTTCCTTTGGTTCAAACCAAACATCACTGAAGACCCCTTTTTCTGGTTTCTTAATAAGAGTTACTTCACCAGCCACATAGACAGGTCCTCTTTCATATAGACGCTTAACTCCTGGGTGAGCCGTTTCAAGTGTTTTATATACCTCTACTGCTTCTTTATCTAGGTTCGGTTCATACCATTCTGATACGGTAATTACCCCGTATACCTCTTTGTTAAAAACAAGCTTGATTTTCTCCCCAACTTCAAGTGTCGCTGCTGTTTCATTGGAAACAGGAAGCGTAACGGGAATAGACCAAATCGTATTATCACTAAGACGCATATTCTCCACTACGTTTTCATAATCAGCTTTCCCAAGGAAACCGGTTAGCGGACTAAATAACCCAACACCGATTAACTCAAGATCACTTAGGGCAATGGCGTCGATTTCAAGTTCTTTTACGATGGATGTAACATCATAGTTTGGATCAAATGCTTGGATTAGTTTTCCTCCATGAGGTGTTGGTAAAAATGACAACAGAATCAAACCTTTCTTCATGTAATTTAATTTTTATTATTAAACTCTTCGGAAAAAAGAGATTTAAATCATTGAAACTACCAAGCTATTTTTCAGCAACTTCTGTCACCGCTTGGTTCGATTTTTTCATAAGTGACATTACACCGAATACGGAAATTAAGACACCTGCCATCGCAACAATTGGATAGAAGTTATGCTCTATCAGCAATTGGATAAGTGTGTAGGAAAGCACCATCGATAATACAGGTGAAACGATCCACACAGTAAGAAGCTGAACCACTATATCCTTTTTTAAGACAGACTTTCCATGCTTGGCAAAGCCGATTCCGATAATCGAAGATGTCGTGATTTGAGTAAGCGGGACCGGAATCCCGAATACAGAAGCTACGGTGACAATGGCTGCTCCCGTTCCTGAAATAACACATCCCTCTTCCAAACGGAGAGTGGTAATTTTCTTACCGTTTGTTTCAAGAACACGTTGTCCTAACAGGATGGCACCTAATGCAACACAAAGCCCGCCCCAGAAAATGCCGTCACTTGTCGACATAATGTCAGCACCGACTAGCGGTCCAACCGCATTTGCCACATTGTTCATCCCTGCTGAGAAAGCTTCAAATAACCCCATACATACGACAAGAACGGAAAGGATTGGAATGGCCTTCGGTGCTTCCATCCAGCGTTTCAAAGTTTTATTTTTTAATAGATTCGCAGCTAGAATGGCAATCACAAATGCCGCAAATGGAGTAAGCAGCCAAAAGACCATAATCCATGCCAAACTGCCGACAAATACTGATTGGTAGACAATGCCGGCACCTACTACCGATCCTACTGCTACTTCACTTGTTGAAAGTGGAATCCCGAATATATTTGCTAAAAATAACGCTAACGCAGCAGAAGCTAAAACAATAAGAGCAATTGGCACGCTAAATGTACTACTTGGGACAATCCCGCTGCCAATTGTTTTAACTACTTCTCCGCCGCCTAGCCAAGCACCAAAGAATACGGTAATACCACACAATAACAATGCGAGTTTCTTCTTAACCACTCCGGCTCCGTAAGAAATACCCATCGAAGCTGCTGCACCACTAGCACCAATATTGATTGCAAAAAATAATCCAATTATAACTGCAATAATCGTGAGCAAACTAAAAGCCCCCTTTTAGGATGTGTGTAAGCCACACTCCGTCTTTCCGCTTCCCACCCAGCGTCCTTCACGTGAATCACCATCTGCCGAAACAGGCTGCGTACAAGGAAAACAGCCGATACTAGGGTAATTTTGATCATGCAAGGCATTGTAAGGGAGGTCTTTTTCCTTGATATAGGCCCAAACTTCATCCCATGTCCAGTGGATAAGCGGACAGATTTTAATATTCTGAAACTTCTCATCCTTATTGAGAAATTGAGTGTTTGCTCTAGTGGGTGATTGTTCTCGGCGAAGCCCTGAGATCCATGCTTGCTTTGCCGTTAGTGTCTCCCTTAATGGTATGACTTTGCGGATATTACAGCATTGGTTGGGCTCCCTCTTCCATAGTGCTGACCCATATTGCTCGCGTTGTTCATCTAAGGATAGCTTTGGCAGTTTTCGCTCAATCTTTAATGAAGGAAAACGCTCTTCGATTTTGTTAATAACCTCATATGTTTCCGGAAAGTGTAAGCCAGTATCTAAGAATACGATATGCGCGTCTGGTTTAACCTGTTGGATGAGGTCAATTAATACTATCGCTTCAGCACCAAAACTGGACGCATAGACAATTTGTTCATCTGGATAAGAGCTGTATGCCCATTCCAATACCGATTTTGCTCCTTTCGTACTATCCTCGATAGGAAACGTATCGGATATTTGATTCCATTTTTCATACGTAACCAGTGTAGTCATTACTAAAATCCTCCTTTTTCCATTAAAAAAGCCTTCCCAAAAAAAGGAAGGCATCTCACGTTTGTTTAACGCCTTATCTCCCAAAATGAAGATCATTTTGCTGGAATTAGCACCTTGCACAGCAGGTTGCCGGGCTTCACAGGACCAGTCCCTCAGCCACTCTTGATAAGATATATGGTATTTGTTGAGACTAATCCTACCATACCAATAGGATTTATGTAAATAAAAAAATATAAAATTTAGAAAAATTAATTTGTCACCATTATTTATTAAAAAAACGTCATAGAAGGTGATGCCTTCCATGACGCATTTCATTTGGTTATTAGGTATTAACATTTTAAGACTGGGTGGTTATCCATTTTTTCAATTGACGCAGGCCTTTTTGTTCTTTAATCTGTTCTTTCGCGATTTCTATCCCTTCTCCAATACTAGTAGCAGCACCGAACAGGTGATACCGTATTCCTGTATTAAATACTACTTGATTATAATAGTATTTAAGTATTTTTGAATTCTCTCCGCTTAGTATCGCCATCGTAATATCTGATTGTTCTTTTGCTGTAAGTTTGATATCTTTATCCATTTCAGGTGCCAATAATCCAAATTCCTCTGGGTTCACAATAGAAGATTTCATCTCATTTTCTGTTATTTTAAAAATAAAGCTATTGCGATGAACAGGTAAATCTTCCGACCCTTCCATTCCTTGAACCACATACACATTTTTATAGGACAGTCCTTTGAATATAGGAGCAATTTTATTAATCGCTGTTCGATGATAAGCCCCCATCATTATGGATTCTGCATTCGCTAAATTCAATAATTTCTCAACTGTATTAAGGAGAGTTCTGACCCCAAGCTCTTTGCGGATTTTCCGCAGTTTCCCTAAACTATTAGAGAATTCTTCGGTTGAAGCAAAAGCAATTCCTGCTTCTGTTATTGTCTTTAACAAACTAGCAGCATTTAGAGATATATCAACGCCTATTCGTGCCAGAATCTCCTTCATTGCGACACCATATTTTGGCGGTAGAGCATCACTCCCATGTAAAAATACCGGCAAACCATGTTCAGCCATTAAAATAGCAGTCGGGATGCTCCCCATAAAAGTGTTTCTACCATTATAAGGACTAGCTAGATCAATGATTGGCAGCTGGGTCGATTCTAACTTTTCACTGTGATCACCAAAGGCATGGACAAATGCAAGCAGTTCTTCAGGCGACTCCGATTTTAAACGTAGTGCAATTAGATAACCAGCTATTTGAGCATCTGTCGCATCCCCATTTATAATTGCTTGGGCGACTTCCTTTGTTTGATGATAATCTAAGTCTTTAGAACCTCTTTTTCCTCTTGCTACCTCTTTAAGCCATTGTTGCATAACGTTCCGCCTTCTCTCCTTCTTCTAGTAATCTTAGTTTATCACGGAAGGTGACGACTTCTCCAATAACAATCATAGCAGGATTTTGAATTTCTTCTTTTTTGACTATGCCTACAATAGAACTCAACGTTCCTGTTACCGTACGCTGTGCACTTGTTGTCCCTTGCTGTATGATGGCAATAGGGGTATCCGCTTTTTTACCATGCTTCATTAATTCCTCGCAAATATATGGTAGATTTGTCATTCCCATGTAGATTGCCAGTGTATCAACAGCTGTTGCTAGACTCTTCCAATTTATGTCGGTAGGTTTCCCCTTTGGCTTGTGTCCAGTTACGATCGCAAAAGAGCTTCCTAATTCACGATGAGTAATTGGAATTCCAGCATAAGCAGGAGCGGCTACTCCTGCCGTTATTCCTGGAACTACCTCGACTGGCAGTCCGTGTTCAACTAAAGCTTCTACTTCCTCTGCCCCGCGTCCAAATACGAAAGGATCTCCACCTTTTAATCGAACAACATTTTTCCCCTGTTTCGTGTATTTGACTAAAAGATGATTAATGGTTTCTTGCTGAAGTGTATGGTAATTCGGTTTTTTACCACAATAAATGAGGTGGCAATCCCGTTTCGCTTCCTTTAAGAGCTCTGGATTAACCAGCCGGTCATAAAGAATCACGTCTGCTTTCTGAATACATCTTAACGCTTTAACTGTTATTAAATCAGGATCACCAGGACCTGCTCCAACGATATACGCCTTCCTCATTATCATCCCTCCAACTTAAGGCTGTGTACTCGGTATCGCTGCCTTTGTTTGTGGCAGTTCTAGAATTATTTTGGATTCTGCCTTTTTATGAGTGTAATAGAGCGCCATTCCTGTAAAAAGAACACCGCTGACTAAATTTCCAATTAGGACGGGAATTTGATTCCATACCCACCAATCTGTGATCGTAACATCCGCACCAAGTATGATTCCAGCTGGAATCACAAACATGTTTACCACTGCGTGTTCAAAGCCTTGAGCAAAAAAGATTAATATTGGAAGCCACATTGCTGCGATTTTTCCAATTACAGACTTCGTGGTCATAGCCATTACCGCACCAAGAGTAACCATCCAATTACAGAGCATCGCTTTTACAAAAACGACCAGGAACCCTTCTGCACCAAGACTTTTATATCCTAATGTTTTGGCTTCGGCCACTGCGAGGATTTTTGTGGCCACAGCATGATCGTTGACCTGTCCGAGCTGTGTGACTGCAATGATATAAAGAATGGCATACATAACAGCTCCTAGCACATGCCCAATAATGACCCAAAACCAATTTTTCATCATTTGTGCAGCTGTAGCTTTTTTCGCCATCACCGCAACAGGAATTAGTGCGAAGCTTCCTGTAACCAATTCCAACCCAAGGAGAATGATTATCACAAACGCGGCTGGAAAAAGCAGAGCACCCACTATCCCAAGTCCTGTCTGAACCTCAGCTGTAAAAGCTAAAGTCGTGCCAAACCCGAGCAAAGAACCACCTAGTGCTCCCCGAATCAGCAAATCCTTAATAGGTAATTTCGCCTTAACTTCACCTGCCTGAATCATACTCTCCACAACTTGATTAGGACTTACAATCGCCACCCTCTTCACTCCTCTAATTATTAGATTTAGAGTTTCACCAAAATGAACTGTTTATTAGTGACCCAAGCTCTTCTCTCATTTCCAGTTGGGGCACTATGAACCTCTTATAGTTACCCAAACTCTTTACATCTTTCCAGTTCGGTCACTATAGACCACTTATAGTGCCCCAAACTACTTTCTCACTACTGGTTCGGTCACTATGAACCTCCCAAACTTCTTTTGCCATTTGCCTATTCTCTTCTCCACCCTATCTATTTGCTTATTAAGATATATACTTGATCTCCTTTTACTTCAACCGGATAGGACTGAACACATCCTACATCCGGCGCCTGGACTTTGCCGTCCTTTACACTAATCTTCCAATCGTGCATCGGGCAAAATACATATTCTCCGCTTAGTATCCCTTCGGCAAGGACTCCGCCTTTATGGGGACAACGGTTCTCAATGGCTCGAATTTCCCCATTTTCCAATTTAAAAACTGCGATTTCCTTCCTGCCGATGGTTACGGTTTTACCTAATTTTTGCGGCAAGTCACAAACTTCTCCGATAAACACGCTGCGTACTGTTTTTTCCATAACTCCAGCTCCCCCTCGTCATATTTTTACAGTTTGATAAAGATCTCTTAAGAGATTCTTATTGTTAATAGCTTCCTTCCATGGGTCTTGCACCACAGACAAAGCCTCATCGATTCGATTGTTGTATTCCTTCACCATAAACTCATCTGACAATACCTCTCTTATATGGTCTATCCCTAAGCGGTCCACCCAGGCAGAGGTTCTCTCTAAATATTTAGCTGATTCACGATAATATTGGAGGAACGCTCCAATCATCTCTACCAGTTCATCCCCATTTTTAAACTTGAATAACAGATTGGCTTCACGAAGATGGGTCCCGCCGTTGCCGCCGACATACATTTCCCAAGCACCCTCAACACCGACAATTCCTACATCCTTAATTCCGCTTTCTGCACAGTTACGCGGACAGGCGGACACAGCCATTTTCACTTTATGAGGAGTGTTTAAGCCTTCAAATTTCTTTTCTAGTCTGATTCCCATCCCAATCGAATCCTGGGTGCCAAACCGACAATAATTTTCCCCTACACATGTTTTTACCGTGCGTAGCCCTTTCGAGTATGCTGATCCAGAAGGCATATCCAATTCTGACCAAATCTTTGGCAGGTCTTCCTTATATACACCAAGTAAATCGATTCGTTGACCACCCGTCACCTTAATCATGCCAACCTTATATTTATCCGCGACATCGGCAATTTTTCGTAAGTCTTCTGAAGTTGTAACGCCCCCATACATTCTTGGAACAACGGAATAAGTTCCGTCCTTTTGGATATTGGCATGCATTCTTTCATTGACATACCTGGCTTCCCGCTCATCCTGGTATTTCAATGGATCTATCATCCCTAGGTAATAATTTAGAGCTGGTTTACATTTCGAACAGCCATCTGTGTTCCACTGCAGTACGTTCATTACCTCTCGAATATGTGTCAGTCCTTTTTCACGAATTCCAGCCAAGACCTCATCTCTTGATAATGTTGTACAGCCGCAGATTGCTTCCTTTTTGTCTGCCTGATATTGGTCACCAAGCGTACAAGCTAGTAAATCAGAAACAAGAGATTTACAGCCTCCGCAAGAACGAGATGCATTGGTACAGCCTTTCACCTGGTCAACGGTTGTTAATCCATTGGCTTTAATCGCTTCTAGAATACTTCCTTTTGTGACACCGTTACAGCCGCAAATGAGCTCTTCATCTGACATGCTGGCAGCCACATTTTCTTCAGACTCAACACTTTGTGCAGACTGTAAATATTCCTCAATACGCGCTCCTTTTTTAATAAAATTAAATAACTTGTTTCCATCCTTCGTATCACCGAACAAGACAGCTCCGGCAATTTTCCCATCTTCAATTAAGACCTTTTTATAAATACCATGCCAATCATCGTAGGTTTTATATACTTTTGTACCCTCATCCTCATTGATTTTCCCTGCTGAGAAAACATCAACACCTGAAACCTTTAATTGAGTCGAAAGGACTGACCCTTGGTAGCCTTCAACCTGTATCCCACTGAGTCTTTTTGCTAACACTTGTCCTTGTTGATATAACGGTGCTACTAATCCATAAGCAATTCCGCGGTGCTCGGCACATTCCCCAACAGCAAACACATTCGGAATTTCTGTTTCTAAATAATCATTAACTAATATTCCGCGGTTAACGGGTATTCCAGCTTCTTGGGCCAAAGCGACATTCGGCTTTATTCCAACAGCCATTACTACTAAATCAGCTTTAATTTTGCTGCCATCAGTAAACTTTAATCCTGTTACCTGTTTTTTGCCGGTAATTTCTGCGGTATTTTTTTGTAAAATAAAGTTCATGCCCTGTTTCTCTAATTCTGCTTGCAGTAACTTCCCTGCACTTCGATCTAATTGACGCTCCATTAAGTAATCATAAATATGAATAACATCTACCTCCATCCCGAGGTTAAGGAGCCCTCTTGCTGCTTCCAAGCCTAGTAATCCGCCGCCAATCACAGCTGCCTTTTTATATATTTTTGAATATTCAATCATTTCTTCACAGTCTTTTATATTCCGAAACGCCTTAACCCCTTCCTTATCTGCTCCAGGTAATGGAAGCATGAATGGGTTAGATCCTGTTGCAATAATTAATTGATCATAGGACTCTATTCGTCCTTTATCGGTGCTCACACTTTGTGTTTTTGTGTTAATGGATGTAACACTCTCTCCGGGATAAAATAGGATCTTGTTATCTTCGTACCATTCCCATTCATTCAAAGTGATATCACTTACCGAAGTACCTCCCTGAAGTACCTTAGATAACTGAATTCGATTATAATTCGGATAGGGCTCTGTGCCAAAAATCGTAATTTCAAAACCATCTGGGTTGATTTTCAACACTTCTTCTATGGCTCTAACCCCTGCCATTCCATTGCCTATAAGAACTAGCTTTTGTTTTATCATGCGAACACCTTCCTTGTTTGATTTGAATTATCTGAATTATTTATAACATTGTGACAGCTTTATTAACATGAGTTTGGAAGGTTATCTCACACATTATTTCAACACTTTAATCTATTAAAGCACCATTAAACCCCTTATTTAATAAGAGTGATAACGGATACATTAATATAAAAATCCATAAAAAATTGGACCTCAAAAATGAAGTCCAAAAACAGTATCACCACATGAATCGTGTGTATATGAAATCTGCTGCAATTAATCCAAAGCCAATTGAAATATTAACCCATCCTAAAAATTTTTACACTTTTTGTTCTTTTTTCAGAGAAGCATGTTGATAAGCCTTTACATCTGTCAGCAGAATCAGCAGCCCTGTAACCCAGAATATGGCGATTACGAAATTTAAATAGCCGATATACAAGAAGCATGCTCCTTTGATCCTTATTTAGATTTCATTCCAACTCGGTGTATATGGGAATCTACTTCGATATCAAACGTAATATTCTTATAAATTTCATCCCATTCTTCTTTTGTTTTTACGTTTTCGTTCCAATATTTTGGTAATTTTGCTCGAAAATGTTCACCAAACCCAAATATATCGGAATTTGATTTTTGCGTCTTAGCAATTAACTTTTCAATGGATTTTTTAGTGTTTTTTGATGATTCTTTTTCAATTTTTTTCAGAATCGCAGAATCGGAGAGCTGGATTTTTGCACTTTCCTTTTCATCTATCTCGCTTTCATATTGGATTTTGATGGAGACATGTGGTCGGCCGCTTTTAAGCGTTACTTTCGTCCTGGTTTTCCTGCTGACGGCCCTCACCAAAACGGATTCATCCTTCCCAGGCACTTCAACAAACGCACCATACCCTCCTCTGCCGATTCCTCTTACGGCCATAAAGACACCTATTTCCAAAGTAGATGTCTTTCCGACCATCTTATCATTATGGAAATAAGCAAGACCATGAAGTTGAATAATATTTTTTTCCTTAAGTGCTAAATAAGGTAAGTAGGGATCCTGACCCATACTAGAGTAAATGGTCCAAAATAAACCAATGAAAGAGGGTGGAAATTTTCCTAATGCCGATAAATTGTCAACTATGTCTGCCAAATATAAGGATGGAATACGTTCCAACTCTGGATTTAATTTCATATATTTTGCAGCAGGTTCTTTTGACACGACCAATGCTGTGGTTCTGCGAATTTCTGGATTGCGTCTAAGAAAATCATTAAACCTGGCTGTTCCTTTTCTGGCTACTTCTTCACTTAGAACCATTACACGTAAATGTCCTAGAAATACTTCATCCGCTACCTCCTGCTGTAAATTTAACATAGCATCCTCTAATGTATGACCTACGATTTCCACAACCAAAACCGGCTTTAAAGAACCCCCTGGCTGCTGTGGACCCAGAGGTATTCTGCCTGGAACAGCAATTTGTGCAGTAACCTTGATCATTTCTTCGTCTGGAATCGGAAACTTCTTACTCAAATGAGAGATTTCATCTTCCTGCTTTCGATCTTCATCATTCGCTATATCAATTCCAATCGCTAAAACATTCGCTCTCTGCTCAATTTCTCGGCTGTCCCAGCAGCCTGAAAGTAATGGTAAAAAAGCCAACAAAAGGATTACAGCTTTTATCTCACGTTGATTTTTCCACATGTTTTTTTCTCCTCCAACTTCTGAGGAAATCTATTGTTAATAGAAATGCCGGATACATAATCGTAATAAGTAAGCCTGCTCTTCCGATATATTGGATAATCTCATACATATGTAGAATGTTTTGCGGTAACATTGCCAAAAAAAACACAAAAGGCAGGATAAAATAGGAAAGCATTTTATGGTCCTTTAGTTGGAAAAGTTCCTTAATGGAATGGATCGTAAAGTAGTAACTTGAAAATATAGTCGTAAATACAGCCAAAACCCAAACAGCTAAAAAGATAATATCCAATCTTTGAAGTATGTTTCCAGGTATAGCCGTTGTTCTAGCCAGCTCAAGTGTCGGCCAAAAGATTTGTTTAATTTCTTCAGGTCCAAAAATAGCCACAGTAGCGATCACAATTAATAGATATAATCCACCTGAAACCAAAATACCCCAAAAGCTTGCCTTTAGAGCTTTTTTTGGTGATTTCATGGAGGGGATAATCATGGTGATAATAAAAGATCCCTGAAATAAAGCTGAAATGGTAAGCATTCCACCCGCCATGCCTTTTAGATTATTCCCTAAAAATATCGGACGCAAATATAAGAGATTGGCATTCTTTAATGAAAATGCAACCACAATTAATACAGGTGCCAATAACATAGGTACATAAAAATTGTGTATGTAGGAAAAGACATTGATATTATTCCTACAATTAATGGATGCCAGTAAAAGCATGACAATGACGGAGACCTCTAGTGGTGTTTCTCTTAAAACAGCAGTTACGACAACCGCACCGAATTCCCGAGCCGCAAGGCTGGTTAAGATAACAAAGAAGAAGATAACAAAAACACTGAAAATCTTTCCCAGCCATTTACCTATAATATCCTGGCTATATGTAATTATTGTTTTTTCCGGGTGTCGTATCCCAAGGAAGGTTAGAATAAATAATCCAATAGATGCCAATAAAATACCTATTAAGGTTACAAACGGGGCACTTGTTTCACCGGCTCTAACCGCAAACAACGGCAAGGGAAGTACGCCTACCCCAATAATGGTACTAATTAAGATGGTTGTTGCTTGTTGTGTCGTGATCTCCCTTGGATCCCCCATTTCATGTATCCTCCCGCTGATCATTTCCAACTTTATTGTGTTCTAAAATCTTATTATCATTTTCACTCAATCGATTCTGATTAGCAGGCTGCAGAAATCCAGGTCTTTTTGGCATCCACCACAGTGGGCTTCGGATAATAACATCCTTCATCCCTTGATAGTTTTCTGGAGAAACAGGTGCCATATACGGAACACCAAATGATTTTAAGGATAGCATGTGATTAAAGATAAAGATGATCCCAACCATTACGCCGAATAATCCAAAAATCCCAGCTAATATCATGATGGGGAATCTTAGCATTCGCAGGGCGAACGCAGCTGTATACGTTGGTGTTGCAAAAGAGCCATTTGTTGTTAAGGCAATAACGACCACTGTTATCGGACTAGACAATCCTGCTTCAACAGCAGCTTGGCCGATGACAAGCACGCCTACTATCGATAATGCTCCCCCTACTTGCTTTGGCAGCCGAACGGTAGCTTCTCTTAGGATTTCCATCGAGATTTCGATAATCAAAACTTCGATTACTGCAGGGTACGGAACTCCAGCTCGACCTCCTGCCACCGCCACTGCAAATTCAGTCGGCAGTAGTTCCGGATTAAAGGAAATAAGGGATACATATAGTGATGGAAAAATTAGTGAAAAAACTAATGCCAATATACGGGCCAGTCTAACAAAGCTTCCCATTAAAAATCTGGAAGAATAATCCTCAGTCGTTTGGTAGAATTGATTAAAAACAACCGGTACAACTAACGAAAAGGGCGACCCATCGACAAGAATAGCTACTCTTCCCTCTATTATGTTGGCCACCGTTTTATCTGGTCTTTCTGTCGATTGAGTCTGGGGAAATGGTGAAAAAGGGTTATCTTCAATAAATTGTTCTAGATATCCTACATCAAGGATGGCATCAATATTAATCTCTGAGAGCCTTTTTTCCACTTCCTTGATAACCGTCTCATTCGCTATCCCTTTCAGATAACAAATCGCCACTGTTGATTTGGTTAATCGCCCGATTTTCAACGTTTTCACTTGAAAATCCGGTGTTGGCAGTCGATATCTTAGTAAGGAAATATTCGTAGTGATATTTTCGATAAAGCCCTCCCGTGGTCCTAAAATAACCTGTTCAGTTTCTGGTTGGGCTATCGATCTCTTTTCTACCTTCCGTGTTTCAATATGAATAGCTTCCTTAATACCCTCAATAAAAATCACTGTTTTCCCGCGCAGCATTAAGTCAATTAACTGATCTAAGCTTTCACCAACATTCGCCTGACTATGGTAAAGAGATTCAGTTATGATCAAATTAATTAAATTGGTGAGGGGTTTTTCCCTGCCAATTAAATGATCAGGTTCATACATTAATGGCTTTAAAATATCCTGATTAATTACATCCTGATTAACTAAACTTGAAAGGTATACGCAGGCAGCTTCAAATTGACCAAAAATTTTAAAATGTTTTATTTCCAAATCTTCATTAACACCCAATATCTCTTTTACTGCCTTCTCTTTTTCTATTAATGAGCTAGAAGTTGGTGGGCCGCCCTTTTCCTCTACCAGCTTACTCGGTGTTAGCAATTGTGGTTTTTTGATGCTTCGTTTCTTCGTTCGAAATAAGGACATATTCCCACCTCCTACTTAATAATTTTTACCAATTCACCAATTTTATTCCTTTGCTTCCTTCTCTAAATCCGAATAAAAAAACAGAAATCCTAAAGGACTTCTGCTTTATTTCAATCTGACTAAAAATGGAAGAGTTAATATGACTAAACCAACTAGTGAAATGCCGAATGAGCCCATTTTGTTTTTATTTTTTAATATACATTTTACTCCTATAAGGGGCTCCTTTAACTCGTTTGATATTTAATTAGTGTTTAGTAAATTAGTTTAAATATCCATTTAATGAGTATTGTCCCGCGACTAATTCTTTAGGACTAGAGACTTAGAAAAAGTTACGTCTGTGGCTCATTATGAAGCATTAGTTTCATTGCTAAACTGTTAATAGAATATGTTTTTGAAAGGGGAAAATGCTTTGAGCAAAGTGAAGGGGTTTGTCTAGAATGAGGACACTACAAATTTTTATTACTGGTTTTGTACTCGGATTGATTCTAGCTGAACTGATTAATATTTTTGGCTTCTTGTTGTATGATCAGACCATTGGGCTAACGTTTTTCCCGATATTAATGGGGGTCGGATTAGCATGTCTAGATCTTCTGCTTCGCCGTAAATCTAAACTTCCTAATTTAAAGAGCAGCCTCCGATAAGGAAGCTGCTCACTTTGAATTATTTTTTCTTAAGGCTGAAGTTATTTTGTTTTTTACTTATATAATAGCCCGTCTTTGGTTCCACATAGAAAAATATGGGACATCTTAGATTTCTGGAAATGGTTTCTTGAAGCTCAATAGCCTTATGACGTCTAGTGTGAAAGGCTCTTTCTGTCATATCAATTAAGATTGTGTGACCATAGCTCGTTAACACTTCTGTCTGATTGACTCCAACACGCTTTGTTGTTTTTACATGGATAAGTGAAAACCATATGCAGTTAGGGCACTTCATATTCTTTGTTGGAAACAATAAGATGCCCATTTGAGGATTTACACTAATAAGGTGCATCCTCATCGGCGAAAGTAGATATTTAGAACTACGTCTTGATCCTAGGAAATCCGAGCCCACATGCAATAATGTTTCCTCGATTACCGCTTTTGGTGTCTTTTTCACGAGGAAGGTTTCTTGCCCTTCCATTACTCTTGACCATAATTCTCCTCTTTCACTGTACTCTCCTGTTACTAGAACAGTCTTTTCATTAAGTAAATGCATATCCCTAACATCCATAAATCAGTTACCCTCTTCTCTAATAGTAGTTATTGATTTTTTTAAGATTAAGAGTATACTAACGATAAAGTTGTATACTCAACTAGCTTTACCCTTGGGTATCGTTCCGGGAAGATCATTACCCGAGGGTGATTCTTTTTTCACTGCTTGCATCATACATTTTCACAAAAATCCTCCTCAAAATAAGTATATTTTACTAGTATATTTATGTAAATCTATTATCGAATAAATAATTTTTTGTCTTTCATGTATGCACATCAATGATTCTTAACACATATTGACGGACGTTTATTTATTAGGTATAATTAAAGATTATTTTTAACAACTACTCAATTTCTCAATATGACGTGGTTCGACATTTAATTTATTCAAGTATATTTTATATTTTCGCTCATTTTAGACCTTACTGAATACCTTTCAAAATGACTTTATCGTATGTTAACTGAAAATTCATTTATACACAGAAAATACTTATTTACTATTTAACAAAATAATCTTACCCTTTTGATAGAGTAAGATTATTTTTTGCTAGTTTAGTTTACATAATATTTTTATATGTTCCTTCAATTTTTCAAGATAAGATTCACTTAAATATCCAGTGCCTCCGCGAATGATTTCCTCAGAATAATGTGCCGGCGGTGCTGTTTCTACCTCCTTATTAACCACACTAAAGGTTAATACATCCTTATATAATGTTCCATTTATCGTGAGATCCACGAAAGTCGGCCGGTAAAGACGTGACCCTACCCCTTCTCTTCTATAAAGATAGGAAACACAATTTGCAGGAATCTCATACACCTTGCCTTCAACGATTCCACATTCCTCTACAATGTCAGCTCTGCCGCCATCATGTATGTTTGCTGAGTAGCGTAATGTATAGCCATTTAGAATGCCGGTGCCTGTCACCTTTTGAAAATAGTGATCAACCTGTGCCTTTTTAAAGCGGGCGTCATCCATGCAGCTTCCATATGCAAAATATAGGATTGGGTCTTGATTGAGCAGGTGATGCTCCTTCCAATCACCAGATTTTATCGGCGTTTTCAACATATACTGGTTGTGGTCTGCAATAGTGTAAACATATGCTTGGGATTTATCCCTGTCATAAGAGATATCCTTTTTCTTACGATTATATAAATTATCCATTCCCTCTGCACTGTACCCTTCCAACTCATCCAATCTCCACAGCTGTTCCTCTGTAACATGATACAATTCTCCATAAACCACATCAATACTTGATTCCTGTAGGGCCGGATAGCCATAACCCGTATCAAATAACCTCCCTTCCGTCCATGCCTGCTCCGCAACAAGCTCCGCTTCCTTCAACAAATAATGATTCCGTTCATGCTTCCTCAACGTCCCATAAACAAAAACAAAATACTGCTCCATATTAGCCACTTCCTTCTATAAAGATAAAGATTAATATCATTATTACATATCGACAATGACAATATTGTCATTACTTTAGGGTGCCTTTTTTACGGTGCCTGTCACCGCCCGTGGACACTGTCCACCTCAAGGGGGACAGTTGGTCCAAAAAAGTCCTCATCTCCCCTGCGGGGAGATGAGGACTTTTCTGGAGGTTACTATTGTATTGTTTGTTGAATGATTATACTGCTTCTACTTTATGTGTGTCGATGAATTTTCGTTTTTGAATGTAGATGAGTCTCCATGATAAGGCGATTCCGGCAGCCAATAGACCTACTGTAAGTCCCAGCCAATAGCCGGTTGCTCCTAGATTTGTAAAATTTGCCAATCCATAGCCAATTGGGAGACAAATTAACCAGTATGCAATTAAGGTCATAATAAAAGCAAGATTCACATCTTTATAGCCCCGTAAAGCTGCCTGTGCGGTGACTTGAATGGCATCGCTGATTTGGAAGAACAACGCAAAGATCAAAAAGTGTGCTGTTAAATTGATAACTTCTGCTTCATTTGAATAAAATCCTGCTACTTGATAGCGGAAAAGTACAACGAAAACTCCGGTAATAAGGGCAATGATAATAGCCAAATAGATTCCTAGCCAGCTGTAGCTTTTGGCATCCTTGTATCTTCCTGACCCGACTTCATATCCCACTAGGACCGTTTGGGCCATCGAAATGCTAATCGGAATCATATAGAGAAAAGAAACTATATTTAGTGCGGATTGATAGGCTGCTATTGTCGTAACATTAAATTTACTTAAAAGAATCGTTACTACAGCAAACATACTCGTTTCAAAAAACGTTGAAAGACCCATGGGGACACCAATTTTTAATATTTCCTTACACTCTGCCCATGAGAATTCTTTCAGATTCTCGAAAACGAAAAAACTCGAGAAAGGATCCTGCTTTTTTACAATGAACATCGTCATTCCCGTTATCACCCAATAGGTGATCGAGGTAGCGTAACCAGCACCTGCCCCGCCAAGTTCCGGAAATCCCCAATGTCCAAAAATTAACACATAGTTCAGAAAGAAATTGATGGGTAAAGACAGGAGCAGGATGTACATGACAACTCGTGTTTTTCCTAATGAATAGATAAAGGACCTAAGCACGTTAAAAATAAATAGAGGAAGAATTCCAATGCTTAGTCCTACAAGATAGTCAAAAGCTGTTTTTTGTACATCACTAGGTAGATTCATTTTATCCAATATTGGATTTAAAAAGAAAATTCCAAGTACAATCACCACAATAGCGATCATAAAGGACAGATAAAGACCATGTCTTACAACTGAAGCAACTTCCTTGCTTTTCTTTTCCCCAAAGCGCTGAGCTGCAATCGGCGAAACTGCAAGCAGTATTCCACTAATCCCCATAAATACCGGGCTCCAGATTGACGATCCAATCGCAACAGCGGCTAGATCAGAGGAATTGTATTTACCCGACATAATGGTGTTAAAGAAGACCATTGAAAACATTCCAAGCTGTGTAATTAAGATAGGTATTAACATAACAAAAATTTGTTTTGTTTTTTCCTTCAACGTAAAAGTCTGATTCATATAAATTACTCCTAAAAAACAGAAATATAAAAGCCAAGGTTTTATTATACTCGATTTTTGGCTATATTTTCATAAAGAATTTCAAAAGATCCAAACTGATGTTTTTCAGTAAATTTTCATAAGTTTTATATAGAAATTTCGGATACCGTAGTATAATATTATCGTTATTATTTAATAGAGAAAACTGGTGAAGATTTGTGCGCACACATAATGAAAAGATTAGTATTTATCACGGCATGGTTTCTACCATTGCTATCAACCTAGCAGGAAACTTTTATCCCATCTTTGCTATATCCATTCTCGGAGCGACCAATTACCAGGTTGGATTGATAAGTTCACTTCCCCCGTTAATTGCACTCTTGATGACAATTCCTGCTGCCATTCTGTTAAATCGTTTGGAGACCCAGAAAAAAACAGTAGCCATGGCAGTTTTATGGGCCCGCCTATTTTTTTTGCTGCTCATCGGAGTTGTATATATCTCCTCACCTTATCAAGCATGGACATTCTTAATCATTATCGCACTTATGAATGTACCCGCTACTATATCCAACATAGGCTGGCAAACATTAATTAGCGGTATGATTAAAGACGAACGAAGGGGTACTTTTTTTAGTGATCGTAACCGGCTATTAACGATTGCCGGAATGATTTCCACACTTATTATCGGGATTATCATGAAAAACCAAACCAGTAATGCAACCGCGTACCAGTGGTTATTTTTCGCAGCCTTACTTTTTGGCTTACTCGAAGTGTTTTGCTTAATGAAACATAAAGAAACAGTTCAACCCGTAACTAGTACTAAAAAATCGCCGATGGATTGGTCTATTTTTAAAGACCATGGTTACAAATGGTTCCTAATTGCAGCACTTTGCTTTAATTTCACCTGGCAGATGTCATGGGGAATATTCAATATTTATCATGTTAGAATCGCAGAAGCGACCATCCTTTGGATTAGTATCTTTTCGGTGGCATGTCAATTGGTTCAAATCTTTACTTTTCCATTGTGGAAGAAATGGGCAGAGGAAAAATCCAATACCCTCATGCTGGTATGGGCTGCACTTGGGATGGCACTTGTTCCCTTTTTAACGATTCTGTCTACCAACCTATTCTATTTAACTGGTGTCCAAGCACTATCAGGATTTTTTATTTCCGGGGTTGTGCTCTTATTGTTCAACCTTTTGTTAGAGCAATCCCCTGCCGAAACGAGAACGTATTGTATCACAACTTATAATGTACTCCTATCATTTATTGCCTTTATAGCTCCTCAGATTGGTATTTTGCTATTAGAAGGTCTAGGCATACAAGCATCAATGGAGTTAAATTCCATCATGAGGGTAGGCAGTGCCTTTGTATTTCTACTTATGTATTCTCGAACTAGGAAATATACCAAAGTATTGTTAGTAAAAAACTAGTAATTTTTTCTAGTAAATTGGCATTTTCTGTATGACTTACTAGATATACTACTCATATGGAGGTGGTTCAATTGTCAAAAGAAATCCAGGAATCAAAGTCTCTTCCGACTATCAACCAAAATAAGATTACCGTACGGGTCAACAACAATTCAACTTAACCATTAACCTTGGAGATTCATTGAATCTACTAGCACTCATCGGTGGGATTTACCTGACTAGAACAATAACCGAAAACAAAAACGTAAACAAGAAAAAATGTAATGGAGTCTTCGCCATTACATTTTTTTGGGTGCCTGTCACCATTTATTCACCTATTCATATTTTGACTGCATATCTCTTTTTCGCTTTAAAGTACACCCATTCTCTGAAGCCTATTTCTATGAGTCGAGTACGAACTTGTTCGAATTCGTCCCCGACTCGGTGTGGATCGTGGGCGTCTGAACCGAAGGTGACTTTTACTCCGTGATGGAGTGCCATCTCTAAAATGTCGTCAGCTGGATACCAGCCTCCAACGTATTTCGTTTTTCCAGAGGTGTTGATTTCGATAGCGATATCACATTCTGAAATGACCTTTAAGGTATGCTCAACTGCCGCAGTTTGAATGTTTGAAAAGTCTGGATAGTAGCCCTTCATTGCATCAATATGACCCAGAATCTGAAACATACCGCTGCGAGCAGATTGTTCAATTAAAGAATAATAATTTTCTTTCGTTCGTATTTGTTCTTTTGAGCTCAGGCCCTCCCAGCGATTCTTACTAAAAATGCTTACTCCATCCACTTGATGAACAGATCCAATTATATAATCAAATGGATAACGGTCAAAATACGGTCGATAGTTTTCTACCTGCTCAGGAAAGAAATCTGCCTCAATTCCTAAAAGGACAACAATTTTACCAGAGTACTCTTGTTTTAACTTTAAGACTTCTTCTACATATTCGGGAAATTGACTAGTTGCCATTGTTATATGTGGATAAGGATGATCTTCTTCGCTTGAGAAATATGGTGTATGATCTGATATCCCGATGATATTCAATCCACTTTCTATACCGGCTTCAATATATTCACGAATGCCTCCCCTGGCATGCCCGCACCGGTCATGATGTGTATGTAAGTCAAATTTAACCTTCAAATTGCTCATTTATTCATCACCTCTAGCCCCTATTTTCTCATATTAAGGTACTTTATCTCAACTTATCAAATTTCTTTTATTTCCCCCTTGTCCAATCCAAAAGACAAGCTTTTTCATATATATAATTATTAAATATTAATGTGAGGTGTTTTATGGAAAGTTGTGATTGTCGTGCAACATTATCCGCAACTGCCGTACCAGTTGAAACCTTAATTAATCGTTTTCCCTCCAGCGGCATGATTACGGTATCTGCACGAATTTGTGATGTTAATTGTTCAGTCAAAAACAGTTATATCTCCATTCTTTATGGTGACCATCAAGATCAAAACAATAGCTTTGTTTTTAAATCCATGTTATCAAGTTTACCAACATGTGAACCAGTATCGGGCGGAGGTATCGGAATGATTCTGACTTCCAAAGGGGAAGCCTCTGGAGTAAACTTTAATGACAACGCCATTCTATCCAACATACATTTGCTCCATGAAACCATTATTGGTAATGCCATCTGCTCCATCCTTTTAACTGCTAATGGGCGCACCTTTGAAGTACCCGGATGTATCTTCTGTATTTCCGAAAACAACCAAAATTGAGCAGCTCCCAAATGGAAGCTGCTCTTTTATTTATTTTTTAAGATGATAGGGAACGGTTGTGATAATTACGTTTCTTTTATATAAAAGGTAAGCTTTTATTAATAGACTTGATTGATTGTGCAGGATATTATGCCAGCCTTTTTTAGGGATGAATTGTGGAATGATGACTGTTACCCTGTAGTTCGCCTCACTGGCCTTATGCTGAACGGTATCAACAAATTTAGTCAACGGCTGAATGATGCTCCTGTAATGGGAGTGAAGGGTTACAAGTCTTATCTCCGGCTGCCACGTATTCCATTTTTCTTCGAATTTCTTTTCATCGTCACGTTCAAAGGAAACATAGACTGCAAGTACTTGATCCGCGCCAAGGGATTTTGCATAATTCAGTGAGTTTTCTACCACTTGTGTTATTCCTGCTACAGGAACAATTATTACGTTACCTTCGATTGGAATCGCAGGTTCGTTGGCATTTATTCTAAGTTGTTCACCCATGGCCTCGTAATGCTTTCTAATTCGGTAAAAGACGACAACAATGACTGGTAAAAATACCAATACTGGCCAAACCTGGGCGAACTTAGTTAAAAAGAACATGATGGTTACAATAAAGCAAATCACTGCACCTAAGGTATTAATAAATAGCTTAGCCTTCCAGCCCTGAGGCTTTTCACGAAGCCATTTTAACATCATTCCCGTCTGAGACAACGTAAAAGGAATGAATACTCCAACCGCATATAGTGGTATTAAGTGCTCTGTTTGACCTTTAAAAAATATAATTAAGAGGATAGAAGCTAGTCCTAGGACAATAATCCCATTTGAATATCCTAACCGGTCTCCTCTTATCTTGAACATTCTTGGGATAAATTTATCGTTTGCTAAATTTACTGCCAGCAAAGGAAAAGCTGTATACCCTGTGTTGGCGGCAAGAATTAAAATCAAAGCCGTAGTCCCTTGAATAAAGAAATACATAAAATTCCGCCCAAATGTTTGCTCCGCAATTTGTGAGACTACTGTAACCGTTTCATTTGGCCTAATTCCATAATAATAAGCTAAAAATACAATTCCAGAAAATAATATAGCAAGTAATCCTCCCATTGCTGCTAATGTCTTTGCAGCGTTATTTGGGGCTGGATCTTTAAAGTTCGGAATTGCATTCGAAATCGCCTCAACTCCTGTAAGTGCTGAACTTCCTGAAGCGAAAGCCCTTAAAAGAAGAAATAATGAAATCCCAGCAATAGGTGTACCAACCGGTGTATGCAATTCTGAAGGAACCTGACCTGTTAATATATTAAATATACCTACTCCAATTAAAATGAATAAAGCAAGGACGAATAAATATACAGGATATGCTAAAATAGAAGCAGACTCTGTTACACCTCTTAAGTTTAATGTTGTAATAAATAACACAAAAACAATCGCTATGCCCACATTATAGTCGTGTAGTGCTGGAAAGGCTGATGTTATGGCATCCGTTCCGGCTGAAACACTAACTGCTACCGTTAAAATATAGTCAACAAGTAGTGAACCTCCCGATATCAGCCCATAATTCACACCCAAATTTTCCTTTGATACTACATATGCTCCTCCGCCATGAGGGTAGGCAAAAATAATTTGTCGATAGGATAAAATTAACGCCAATAATAAGATTAAAACCCCGATTGCGATTGGAATGGAATACCAAAAGGCAGCCGCACTTATAGTAACCAACACAATCAGGATTTGTTCCGGTCCATACGCAACCGATGATAAAGCATCAGAGGAAAGAATTGCCAACGCTTTTGTTTTATTGAGCTTTTGCTCCCCTAATTCTGTTGACTTTAAAGGTCTGCCAATTAAAAATCTTTTGACTGAAGAAACCACTTTTTCCACTCCCGAGTAACTATAAATTGTAAATAACTTTTTATTACCTTACTAACTTGCCAAAAAATGCAAAAAAAATGCCTACAAGTCAAAGTAAATAGACCTGTAGACATATATGCTCTGTCAACAAGCTCCACCTTCCTTCTCATTAACGCTTACGAGGTTAGCTGTCGGATTCGGGCCATTGAGTAGCCCTACCTTTTAAAGGATTCACCCCTTGGATATACTATCCATATGAATGGTTCCCCCGCACCAATTGGTCTCAGCGATTTAGAAATATGAAACTGTGATTATCATACTCCTGTGTTTCTCAAATGTAAATCAAAATTTTTATAAAAATAAAGATTGGAGAAATGTATATGTCTAAAAAGAAAAAGCCGCTTTTGACAGATGAATTTTTAGATGAATTGGCTAATGAAATCAATGAGCTATATGGTCGCCCTGTGGAACAAAATGAAGATAATAACAATGATAAAAAAGACGACTAAGCATTCTTTCCATATTTCACAATAACAATGGTACACTTGTCCAAATTATAAATAATACCCCCATTCTTAAGACAATCTTCGTTATTGGTACATATAATAACTTATCCAGTAATATGGTAGGGGGAATAAAAATGGATAATGTTATTCTGCTATCGAGAAACACCACTAACAGCGGGATATTGACTCTTCATCCCAAATTAGCAGAATCAATGGGAATTACTCAAATTACAGCTAGAAAGATCAGATTCGGAGCAAAAACCTATCAATCTATTGTAGAAATTTCAGATGAGCTACCCTTGAATGGGGCAAGCCTATCTGAAGATATTTTGGACATGCTGAACATACCTCAGCATTGCAGCCTTGAAATCAAACAAAATGGCAATGAAATACAAATAGGACCCTTTATAGGTTTACTTGCTGGTTATTATCAAAGCTCAATCAAGAAATATCTTGAACATCTACGAGATTATGTCTTCCTTTATCATGAGATTAAAGGGGCAATTCTTGTCTTTTCTCTAGACCATGTTGATAAAATCAATCATACAGTCAAAGGATATCTATATAATCCTCGAACAAAACAATGGGAGGAAGGTACCTACCCATATCCTGCGTCTATTTTTGTGATGACATCTTCTGTAAGCTCTGCATGGATTCAACATTTCAAATCTGTCCTTGGCGATGTCGTTTTTAATGATTTCTTTCACACCAGATTGAGTATTCACAAGAAATTAGCAAGTTCAATTGGTGTAAAATGTTACCTGCCCGATACCAATCTTTATGGTTCTCCTCAAGATTTGTACTACTTTTTAAAGAAATTCCCTAATTTAACCGTTAAACCACTAAACAACGCAAATCGTTCAGCAATAAGAGTTTACTTGAAAAACTCCAACTCTCTCGTTATATCTAATTTGAGAACCATGGAAACTAAGACTTTCAAATTTAATAATCGGGATCAAGCCTATTCCATTTTTAAACAATATTTTAAAGATGGAGAATATTTGATTCAGGAATCAATTGATGTAACAGGCTATCGAACGATGTCGATACGAATCATTACTGTTAAAGAACAATCAGGTCAGTGGAAGGCTATGGGGTTGTTTACCCGAGGAGACCAATCTGGAGACAATGAAGGTAAATTAATGCCTTTGGTTAAATTTCAAAAAGAGATGGTATCAGATTTCTTGCAGCAAAGTGATTTGTATGCCTCCCTGACCTATCAGGAATTAACCCACATTGCTATTGACACCGTCAAAGAAATAGAGAGCATGGGGGTACATTTTGCTAATGCAGCTGTAGATATTATAATCGGAGAATTAGGCGATATTTGGATTTCTGAAATTGATTACTTCAATCCCTCACATGAAATAGCACTAGTCGCAGGCTATCCGAACCTATACTATGAAATCTTAAAAACCAATATGCTTTATGCGAAAAAGCTAGCGGGCTTTTAACAAGAACAAAAGAGCTAACCAAAAAA